>NZ_JBHXPI010000006.1:0-292960 GCF_042718575.1 Streptomyces sp. NPDC058579 | reverse complement strand
CGTCGCCACCGCTCCCCCGACCAGGCCCACAACGAGGCTGAGCGCGAATTGCGCAAGCGCAATTCGAATTCCGGCGCAAGCGCCGGAATTGAATTCCGTAAACGGAATTCAAAAGGAAAGGCAATTCGCGCAAGCGCTCATTGCAGGCACCCGCGCAAGCGCGGTCGCCCAGGCTGGCAGCAAGGGGAGGTGCATCGCGCTCACGCCTGTGTAGGGGCTGGGATTCCCAGACACCACCCCCACAATGAAAGTGACGGACCGTCGGCCCGATCGAGTGCCGGCCCTACCGCAGTGACGGGCTCCGCTACGCTCCACCCGAACCCCTCCCCCACCCTCGAAACCAGCCGCTCACGTTCACCAACACCCCGCCAGCATACCCACGAACCGTACCCGCGGGGCGAGATTCAGCCAAGTATCAACCTGCAGAGCGAACCTGTCTCACGGGTGATGCATCACAGGTACTGACTGTGTAGAGTCTGGGCCCAGACACCACCACCCCAACCCATCACCCGCCGCGCCGAACTTTCATTTCTGATCGCACGCCACATTCCGCGAAATGGAGAAAAAGGAATGGCCGTGAAACTGCGTGAACACCAGATTGAGGCCGTAGCCGCCATTGTGCGCGGCCTCGATATCCCACCGGGCGGCATTCCCGCCGACGGCCTGCGCGGACAAGTACACGCCGCATGCGGAACGGGAAAGACCATCATCGCGGCGGCGTCGGCAAAGCGGCTTGTGCCTAAAGGCCGCATTCTCGTCCTGGTGCCGACGCTCGACCTTCTGACCCAGACGGTGCAGGCGTGGCGCGCGGCCGGGCACACGGGGCCGGCGGTTGCGGTGTGCTCGCTCCAGGACGATCCGGAGCTGTGGAATCTGGAGGTGCGCTCCACCACGAACCCCGTGCAGCTGGCTCTGTGGCACGGCTCCGGGCCCGTCATCGTCTTCGGGACGTACGCCAGTCTGGGTGTGCTGGCGGAGGCGTTCGAGGGCGTCTACGGGCAGCAACTGGCCTCGATGGACCTCACGGTGGTCGATGAGGCTCACAGGACTTCGGGTTCCATGGGTAAGGCGTGGGCTGACGTCCACAGCCAGGGCGTCATCCCGTCGTACCGCCGGCTGTATCTGACGGCGACGCCGCGGATCTGGCAGGAGCGGCCTGCGCACTGGGAGGTCGCGGAGGGTGTTCGTGATGCGCTGCCGCGTGAGATGGCGGCGAGCATGGACGATGAAGCGGTCTTCGGTCCGGTTCTGTACAGGCTCTCGCTCGCGTCTGCCGTGTCGCGCGGGTTGCTTGCGCGGTATCAGATCATCGTGCTGGAGCTCCAGGACCCGGTGGTCACTCCGGAGCGGCTGATGGGCCGGGGCCGGCGCAGCGAGGAGGTGCGTGGGCAGCGTCTCGGGGCGCTCCAGGCGGCGCTCCTGCACACGATGGCGGAGCACGGGTTGTCGACGTGCATCACCTTTCACCACCGGACGATAGAGGCTGAGGCGTACGCGGAGGGCCTGGAGCGCGTCGCGGCGAAGCTTCATGCTGACCAGCCGGAGGCGTACCCGTCGAAGGTCTGGGCGGACTGGCTGTGCGGCGAACATGTCCCGGAGCGCCGGCGCGGTGTCCTGGGTGAGTTCGGGTCCACCGGGCGGCGGGCCGTGCTCTCGAACTGCCGGGTCCTGGGCGAGGGCGTCGACATCCGGGCCGTGGACTCCGTCGCGCTCCTGGACCCCAAGGGCGCGCCGCACGACATCGTGCAGGCCATCGGGCGCGCTTTGCGGCAGAAGCCTGGTGAGGGAAAGCTCGCTTCTCTGATTGTGCCGGTGTTTCTCCAGCCTGGTGAAAAGCCGGAGGATATGTTCACCTCGGGGTCGTATCGGCCTTTGGTGAAAGTCCTTGAGGGGCTGCGGGCTCATGACGAAGAGGCCGTGGAATTGCTTGCGATTCCGCAGGAGCCGCAGAAGGACTTTGCGCAGCCGTCGGAGTTCATCGGTCCGCCGCCTGGTGAAGGTGAGGATGAATCCCGTCTGTTGCTTCGGTTTGCCGCTCCTAGGGATCCGGTTATGGTCGCGGAGTGGGTGAGCTTCAACGTGATCGATACGGAGCGGCAGGACTGGGCGCGCGGCTGGGCGAAGCTCAAGGCGTTCACGGAGCGTGAGGGTCATGCCCGGGTTCCGTACGAGCACAAGGAGGGCGCGTTCCCGCTCGGGACGTGGGTGGCGGAGCAGCGGCGGGCGTACGGGGCCGGGCAGATGACCGGTAAGCGCGCGGCGCGGCTGGAACAGCTGGGCATGGTCTGGTCGGTGGCGGACGAACGGTTCCAGGAGAACCTGGCGGCGGCTCGGGTGTACTTCGAGGAGCACTGGACGCTGTGCGCGCCCCGGTCCGCGTCCGTGCTGGACAAGCCGGTGGGGCAGTGGCTGTCCAACCTCCGCCGACCCGGCGCGCTCGCCGATAAGCCGGAGTGGGAGGCCGCGCTGCGGGAGATCGACGAGGACTGGAACCCGGTGTGGCCGGCGGAGTGGCAGCGGCACTACGCCGTGGTCCGGGAGATGCTCGCGGAGGAAAGCATCCTGGCCTACGTCGAACCCGGGGTCACCGTGCACGGCATGGACATCGGGAAGTGGCTGGCCCGGCAGCGCAAGCCCGAGGTCTGGGCGGCCCTGGCCGACGGGCAGCGCGACCGCCTCCAGGCTGTCGGCGTCGTCCCCCCGGCCAACCCGGAGCCGGTGGCACCCGCGAAGCCGTCCACGACGGCTGTGAGTGCCTTCGAGCGGGGCGTTGCAGCCCTGGCCCAGTACAAGGCCCGCACCGGCTCCGTCACGGTCTCCCGGGCCCACGTGGAGCAGCTGGAGGACGGGACGGAGGTGAAACTCGGGGTGTTTCTCAGCAACAGCAAGAGCAGGCGCGCCAAGCTGACCGTCGACAAGCTCGCCGCGTTGGCCGGCCTCGGGCTGGAGTGGGCCGCCTAGGCCTAGTTGGAGATCCCGCGGTCCGCGTTGGAGACAGTCGGCGCGGACCCTTCTGCCGTTCCTAGTCGTCCCCGCTCTCTTCTTGCTCTGCGTCGTCAATGCCGTGCACGGCCCGGAGCACGTCCCGTAGGTCGAGCTCGAGCTGCTGAGCGGGGATGGACAAGGACCGCTCTTTCTTGCTGCTGACGTTGGTCGCAGTCGCTCGCCACTCCGAGACGAAGGAGTCAGCTTCCTGACTGCTGTAAACCGTGATCGGATCAAGAGCCACAGTCTCGTGCGGACGCAGGTCGATCGGGGCGAAACGGATAACGGTGCGGCCATCCTGCTGCTCGATGTCCGGGGAATGCGGGGACAGCAGATGGTAGGCCGGTGGCCGCACCCCGAACACCGCTGGGCGGCCGGCGAAGCCGGGGACGGTGCCCTCCCGGTACTTGGCCGGCTCGCGAGGCCAGTCGACCTCTTCCTCTGCGTCGGCCGTGACATGGGCCGTAACGGTGTCGGGGAGGCTCAGCACGACCTCGACCTGCGTGAGGTTGTCTTCTCCGGGATTGGTCAGTTTGAGGGCCAGGGGTGTGCCTGTGGCGGTAACAATCTGTGCCAGGGCATGCTGCATCGCGAGGTCGAAGTCTCTCAGGTACTCGTCCACCTCCTGCCGGAATTCCTCCGGGGAGCGAGGGTCAGGCAACAGGACTTGAAGTGACTTGAGGTCCCTGAACGGGTCGGAGGCCGCGGCCTTCCTCCTCTCGTCCGCGGCGTCCACCTGCCCCATCCACTCCTCGCGGAGGAAGTCGGTGATCGTTCGGCGGGCGCCCTCGGTCGGGGCCAGCACGGCGACGGTGCCGGTGGTCATGGTGATGTCGACGTTCACGCGCTTCGTTGCTCGGCGGGCGCGGTCCGTGAGGGCGTATATCTCCGCTGGGCGGGCGGGTTCGGTCTTGCCGGCGTACCGGTGGAAGACGGTGCCCGGGCGGTAGTTCTCATGTTCCTTGTGGAGGGGGTGAAGAGGGTCGCCCCATCGACGAGCATGACGTGGCGCTTGCCCTCGTCGGTGTCCATGGGGACGTACGTGAACTGGTAGCGGCTGAACTCGCCCAGGTAGCGCCTCAGCCAGCTGTCGACCTTCTCGACATCGTGCGTCGGAACCCCGTGGATGGCGTCTTCATCAACCCCTACCAAGAGGTAGGCGTGGCCTCCAGCCCACTGCTCAGCCACATCAGGCATCCGGTTGGCGAAGCCAAGGATCGCTTTCGACACGGCGAAGGCTCCCGCCGCCTTCGAGACGTCGTGCTGGGACTTCCACTCCAGCCAGCGCGTCTCGTCCGCGCTGCTGGCGTTCAGGACTGCGCGGATCAGCTCTTGCTGCCGCGCCAGTCCGACTACCGGTTCGTCCGCGTTGAAGTCCAGGGTCATCGTTGTCCTTCGTGCCAGGTGAACTCCAAGCATGCGCGGCCACACCGACAGGGCAGCTCGCCAGCCAGGCAGACCAGTCGCGTGGATCGTCTGGAGATCGTAGAGGTCCGCTCACCCAGCGGTCTCGGAGTTTCGCCGTCCACGGCCTGTCCGCTCGCTGGCGGCCGCCGTCGGCTTCGGCGTGACGGAAAGCAACACTGGGTGGGGCGGCCCCGGCCGTACTGCGTCCCGTCACGGGGACCGGGGCCTGTCCCGCGTGCTCCATTCCGGCGCGGGCAGCGGATGACGCTGATCCGTGCCGCGGACGCCTCCGACACGGGTATGGGCATGAGCCGAGGCGTGGCAGATTTCCCGGGGCCGTGGCGTGTCCGGCCGGGGGTCAGATCTCTCCGGCCGCCACCGTGACGAGCCAGTCGACGCCTTCGGTGTTGGCGGGGTTGTTCTTAGGGGCGTCCGACCCATGCCTGATGGTGGGGCGCGACGTGCAGTCCTTGGCGCAGACGGCCGCGCAGGACGCCAACGCGGGTTCGGCCCTCCACGACCTGCAGCCCGCTGCCGGACGGGTCCAAGAAGCGCCGGTCGATTAGGAGCGGCGGGCGCAGCCACGTCCCGTGCTCTTCCCAGTGCCGATGCGCCTGAGGACGCTTGCTGACCCAATACACCGGGTTCTCAGCAAACTCCTCGATGCAGCCGGCATCGGTCGCTCCGGTCGGCATCCCGTGGAAGTCGGCGGCTGGGATCGTCTCGAGCCGCCACTGGATCCCGCGTAGGTCGATGCTGCCGTAGTCGTTCACGAAGGCGGGGTTGTTGCCGAAGTCGAAGAGGAACTGCTCGAGGACGTCGTCCGGCCACTGCAGTGGAGCCACCATCGGGTCGGCGCGGAAACGGTCGTAGTCGTAGCTGAGACCACCGGCGCGGCGGCGGGCCATCAGCGGGCCGAGATCTTTCAGCTTCATGCCGCCAGGTGTACCGCAGATTCCCGGCAGTGGTCCCCCTGCCCCCCCCGTTCGACCGCCGACGAGGCACCTGCTGGCGAGGCCGCAGAACCGCCGGATCGGGTGTCTTGACGGGGCGGTCCCGGGGATGTGGTGGCATCCCCGTGCCCGTAGCTGGGTGGGCGGCGCTGCTACGTGCCGCCGCATGTCGCAGCGCTCGCGCGAAAGGTCGCGAGCGTGCTGAAGGAGCCACAGCCAGCCGCCGCGATACGACGGAGGTCGCAGCGTCGTTGGACGGTGCGCCCCGGAGCAGGGCCCTGGAGACGTCAGGCGGGCCGGCGTCGAGTGGACGCTGCTGTGGATCGAGAACACCGCCAGCCAGCCGACCGAAGGCCGGCCATAGAAACGCCGCCTGGCAGGAAGGGGCCTCTTCCCCACGGCTATCGCGTGGGAATGAGGTGTCGTCGTCACGGAGAGGCTTGCCCACCCGGGCTGACCAGGGACAACAAGCAATGTCTGATTTACCAGGCTCCCGCCTCCGGTCACACCTGCGGTCCCCGACGCGCGCAACCGTCCAGACAACGGTTCAGCCGCCCTCCGGTGCGACCCTCTTCGCGACCGGAGCGGGCTGCGGAAGGCGCGGCGTAGGCCAGGCCGGCTCCCATTGCCAGGCCGCCCACCGCTCCGCGTGAGCGAATATCCCGGGCGCGATCGGTGATCATCGCCAGCACCTGGGTGCGGGCGTCGTCGACGGCCTGGTGCTCGGTGTCGGAGACGATGCCGAGGCGTCGCACGTGCACGTACTCGTCTTCGTCCTTCCACTCCCAGCCGGTTAAGTCGGGGTCGATGAGCAGGTCCACGGCGAGGTCGAAGGTGTCGAACCCGGCCTCGGTACGGCGGGTGGGGTGCTCGAAGTTGACGTACCAGTTCCGCAGCCGGCGCCCGGCGCCATCGGGGACGAAGAAGGCGTTGATACTGAACCAGGCCGCCGGAGGCTTCCACAGCAGCAGGTCGGTCTCCTGCCACACCGCGGCCGCGAGCTCCCACGCACCGGTCGCCATCGCGTCGAACGCCTCCGTGCGCACGGAGCGGTCCCCGTCGTCCCGGGCTTTCGCGTACAGGGCGGGCCACCGAGCTTCCGCTCCGGGCGCGCAGGCAGTCACCAGCGCCTCGTCGGTATCGGCAACGACCCGCAGCGCCTGCTCGCTCCATACCCGGCCCGACCGGTGCACGTCGCGCCGTACGACCGTCTGGCCCGTCTCGAAGCGGTGCATCGCGCCCTCCCCCACGCATCCCGGCCGGTGGTCCGGCTGGGCTTGCCCACCACCTCAGCGCGCCTTTGGGCGGTGGGCAAGCCGCCGTCCGGGGCGGCTTGCCCGGGCTCCCCTTGGGCTTGCCTGCGGCTACCGCCGCCGCCCGATCCCGAACACGCCGCGGCTCCTTGCCGCCGACGGCGAGTCCGCCGCGCGGGGCCGTGGTGAGGGCGGCGTCCCGGTCCGGGTGGTCGACGGTGTGCGGCGCCGCCTGGTCGTGGTGGTGCTCGTCGGCGGGCGCGGCGGCCGACACGGTCGCGGCCGGCGCTTCGTCCCGGGCGGCGGGTGCGGTGCGGGCGTCGCGGATCGCGTTCTGCAGGATGAGGCTGGCGACCCGGGCCCGCTCGTACCGGCTCGATTCCCGCGGTTTGCCGTCGGTGCTGGCGATCCACCACCGGTGCGGCCAGGCGAAGTCGGCGGTGTAGGTGAGCTGGTCGGCGGCTGGGGTGCGGCGGCCGGGCGGGGGAACGGTGAGCTGACGGCTGTGGCGGGCGAGGGCCTTGTCGGCGATGTAGGTGTCCAGGCCGGGAGAGAAGACTCGGCCGCGGAGGGTCTCGGCGAGGTGCCGTCGGGCTTCGGCGAGGACGTGGCGGCGGGCGAAGGCGCGGCGCGCGGTGAAGACGATCGCGGCGACGTCGACGGCGGCCAGCGCGGTGTCCACCCGCGGGCCTACCCGGGCCCGGATCGCCGCACCGGCCGCGCGGCATCGCTCCAGGAGCCCGACGACCATCTGCTTGCCGAAACGCAGGATTGCCGAGGCACGCCACCAGGCGCGCAGCCGTGCCAACGGCTTGGGGGTCTTCTTGGTCCGGCGGGTGTCCTGCGCGGCCCACCAGCCGAGTCCGTGGCGGGCGCGTTCGTCGGGCAGCCGCTCGTGCTTGAGGACGTACGTGTCGGTGATGTCCTCCAGGGCCGCGTCGATCTGCTCGCGGCGGGTGGCCGACCAGTCGATGAGGCCTGAATCGACACCGGCTATCTCCATGACCGGGCGCAGGCCCGGGGTCACCTCAAGGGGCAAGGTCGCCAAACCGAGCTCCTCGCACACCTCGGCGTCACGTCCCGGGTGATCGGCTACCGCCGGCATGCTCGATGCGGCCGGTTTCCGGCACTACATGATCCAAAGCCTCACCGACGAACAGATCAAGGCGTTCGCCGAGCAGTGGTACGCGACTGCAGGCCTGGCCGGCAGGGACGGCGCCGAGCGGCTGCAGACCCGGCTACTGGACGCCGTCACGCGCTCGCGGCCGGTGCGCGAACTGGCAGGCAACCCCCTGCTGCTGACCATCCTTGCGATCATCGCCCGGCGCCAGCGGCTTCCGCGGGACAGAGCAGGCGTCTACAGCCATGCCATCAGCGTCCTGATCGCGCACTGGGACGAGGACACCAAGTACCTCGACCTCGCGCCCGGCATCCGGGCGATCGCAGACCTGGATGATCGCGACCGACGCGAGATGCTCGAACGCCTGGCCCGTCACATGCAGTTGGGCGAGGGAGGCATTGCCGGTAATCACGTCCTGGCCGAGGACGTCGAGAAGGTCTTCACCAACTACCTGAGCCAGACCCTACAGTTGCCGCCGGCACCGGCCACGACGGTCGCCCGGGCCATGGTCACCCAATTCCGGGAACGTAACTTCATCCTCAGCCGCTACGGCAGCGAGGTGTACGGCTTCGTGCACCGCGCTTTCCTGGAGTACCTGGCCGCCTCCGACATCGTCCGCCGCTATGAGCAGCGGGAACTGAGCGACGAAGACCTCCTGGAAGGGGTGTTCCGGCAGCGGGCCGCGGACCCTCATTGGCATGAGGTGCTGCTGCTGATTGTGGCGCAAACCGGCGAGCGGTTCGCCGCACGGGCTGTGGAGACCCTCCTCGATCTGCCGGGCTCCAGTCAGGATGCCGCAGCGGCACCACCTCCCGTCCTGGCCCTGCATGCCCTGTCCGAGGTCCGCAGAATCGGCCAGCTCGGCGACCTCAGTGTCCGCACCGCGCAAGCCCTCGTCCGGCATCTGCAAAGCAACCGCCGCCCAGTCGACAGCGGCCGGGACCTCGAACTGCCTATGAGCCTGCTCGGCCTGGGATGGGTCGGTGCCCGTCATCTCCTTCGCTGGCTCCACTGCGACGCCGCCGGCGGCTCCTACGCCTGCTACGCGCTGATCAAGGACAAGGAGGCGTTGAAGGCCGTCACCCTGACCGCGCCCACACGCACGACTGGAGTCCTCGATCAGGACTTCAAATCCTCCCTGCGTGCGGGCAAAGCCGGTGGCGTCGACGGCATCGCCCGCAGTCACAAATTCACCAACCGACTCCGCCAGTCTGTCATCTCCCAAAACCGCTTCCACATCGAACGCTAATCAGCCCTGGTCCTCGGCTAACAGGTGGCTGCCGGCATCCACAGGTCTTCGGTAAATAGATGCCTGCTCTGGCCATCCCTGCACCCTGCCTACCGAGGGAGGCCGTGTCGGCTGGGTGGCGGATCGTTTCTGTGGTTTGCGACAGGACTCTCATGATCCCTCAGACTGCCCTTGGCTGATGGCGATTTGCGCAAGCTGCTCCGTGGCGCAGTCGGCACGGGCTACGTTCAGCGCCGAGTTGATCACGACATGCTGGGGGTTGTTTTCATGGGTCCTTCCGACCTGCGCAAGGTCGTCGATGCGCTGCTCGAGTTAGCCACGCGGCACGGGCTGCAGCTGGTCTCGGCATCAGTGGGTGGTGAGACGGGTCTGCGGGCAGCCCTGGGTGAGGGCGACTATGACGCTGATGGCGTTGCCCAACTGGCTGCGGTCTGCGGGGCCCGCGTTCTGTACTGGGATCTCGACCGTCTTGATGCGGACGAGTTCGTCCTACTGGCCAAAGACGGGGACGAGAGCGAGGGCGATCCGGCTCTTGTGGCTCGCAGCGATGTGCCGGTCGCTCTGCGGCAACGAGCAGACACGCTGCTCACGGCCGCACGACGCCATGACGGCGACGTGGAAGCGGTACGGATCGCGTTTGTTGTAGAGGGTGTAGTGCACGAGTGGGAGGTGTCTGCGTCCTGGGCTGTCGACCTACGCGGGCGATGGGAGGTTCTGAGCGACGACATCGACCAGACGCGGCCAGAACCGGAGCTTCGGCTGGACGAGCCGGATCCACTCGAGGTGGAGCGGATTGCCGGTCTGCTGCAGAAGATGCCCACCGTCATCTCGGCCGGGAGTCATGGTCAACGCAGTGAGGCTGCCGCTGAGGCGTTCCCGGCCCCCGATGGCAACGGCGACTGGCTTCACCACCGTCTGCTCCGGCAGGCGCTTGCACGTGCTCAGCAGGGTATTCAGCAGGATGCCGTCGCGGCATACAAGGCGGTCGAGGACACTTTGGATGAGACTGCGGCCCGGCTGCTGGAGAAGCATGTCCTCGACGATGTGCACGACGCGCCGGCACGGCGCATCGTCACCACGGATTTTCTGACTGAGCTCACCGGTGGGCATCGGCCTAAGCCGCGGACCGTGACGTTGTTGTTGAGTCGGCCGGCCGTCAAGGACTTCCTCACCACGCAGAAGGCCGCTGCCAAGCAGCAGACTCAGGCTGTCCTGCCGCTTTAGCGACACACCTGCGCCCGCCCCGCTCGGGGCGTGCGCAGCGGCGAGTCGCTCGAGTGCCCGCCGGGCGCGCGTGGGTGTCAGGGGATGCGCTCGCCACTTCTCCGCGTGCCTGGCGGCCATGGTGCCTCGAGGGGCGGTTCTGGTCGCCCAGGGGCGGCGGGAGGGTCGGTGGGGCGATCGAGGCGGGTGTGAGGCTTTCGGCGCTGCCTGCGCATTGTCTCTGACCACGGGCCCGGGACAGGGGCTGGTTGGTGTCGTCGCGGGCTCGGGGGCCGGCGGCCTGCTGCGCTCCCCCCTCGTACGCCGACGCATGGGCCCAGCTTTGGGTGGCACGGTCGGGGCATCAGAAGGAGACATCGAAGTAGTCGATGTCGTTGAGGGCCACTTCGAGGTCGGCGGCGCGACGTCCGCCGTCCTTGAAGTACACCTCTTGCAGCCCTTGTGCCACGATGTCGCGCAGGTGCTGATCGTCCGCGCCCTGGTCGCGGGCGTCGAACAGGCGCCGCGCGTAGCCCGCGGGGAGGTGCACAGTCAGGCGCCGGAACCGCCCATCGTCCGTCGCGCCGACCGGCGCGCGGTAGCCGAACTGGGCCCGGGTCTCCACGGTAATTCCGCCGCTGCTCGCGGCCTTGTGCCGGCGGCGTTTGCGGACGAGGGGCTGCCACCGGGAGCGGACGGCGGCGTCGATCCGGTTCTGAATGTGCCGGGGTGGGTGCTTGCGGGCGCCGCGCCGGTAGCGGTTGACGGAGTCGGCGGTGATGCCGAGCTCGGCCGCGACGGCCTTGGCACTGCCCAACTGGCGCATCAGGTAGTTGATCTGGCTCTTCAGGGTCTTGGGCGGGGCTTGGGTGAAGTGCTCGCGCTCCGCCCGCTCGATGGCGTCCTCGATCTCTCCGGCCACCGGTCAGCTCCTTTCGAGAGTGGTGGAGGGGTCCTGGCCGTCGGGGCCGACGAGTCGGAACCAGGCCTCGTGCGTCTCACACAGGTTGTGCCGCCGCAGGGGCCTGCGAGGTGAGGCACGGTGGGCGCGCGGGGCGAACTGGAGGGCTTCCATGCCGGTCTCAAGGCGGTCCAACGTCCGTTGCCGTTCCGCGTCGGCCTCCAGCGACGGCGCGGAACGGTCGGCGGTGTCCGTGGCGTTCACGGTCCTACTCGCCGTCGTCGAGGACGGCGTCGTGGCCGTCGCCCTTGATGTGGCGGGCGGGGTTGTAGCCCTGTTCCATCAGGTCGACCGCCCACGCCATGTCCTGGACGCCTTCCAGCTTCGCCAGGCCGGGGGTTGGCCCGAGGCGGAAGGCGCCGGGGATCGGCTTGCCGGACTCCGCGTAGGGCAGGAAGTCCAGCGGGCTCTGGCTCGGCGAGGGGTAGACGACGCAGTCGGACAGCACCGCAAGCGGGAACATGCCCGTCATCTTCGCCATGTTGAGCAGCTTGCGGTGCATGTTGACCCGTGCTTTGGAGATGACGGCGTTGCGGATCCAGGGCGCCCAGGTCGAGCGCTTCATGGCCGGCCACTCCTCGCCGTCCCGGTAGCCCTTGCCCTGCGGGCCTTCGAACAGCTTGCCGATGCCTCCCTTGACCGTGCCCTTGATCGCCGCGAGGACGGCCGCCATCGCCTGGTCGACCTGCTTGTGGACCTCCATCGCCGCCAGGAACTCGGCATCCGACAGGTCCTTCGTGACACCAAGGTCGGCCAGGGTCTCAACGTAGGCGGTCTTGAGCCGGTCGTGCCACGGATCCAGGTACGCGCCGGTCTCGCGGCGCAGGTATGCCTCCAGGATCTCGACGTTGTAGCCGAGTTCCTGGGCGTAGGCGACGGTGTGCGTCTGGTACCAGGCCGGGCCGGCCGGGCGGGTGCTGTCCGGCGTGAACGGGCTGGGCAGACGCGGGTCCAGTTCGATGTGCGAGAGGTCGACCAGCCAGGAGCCGGGGACCTTCGGGTAGAACTTCGGGCGCACGAAGTGCTCCGGCTCCGACAGGCCGACCATCAGCCTCGCGGCGGCCGCAAGGAACGCGGTGTTCAGGTCCAGGCCCACCGCGAACGGCAGCGCCGCCTCCTGCCCGGTGAGCAGGTCGACATCGCGCACCCACTGGTACGCCTCCTCGTTAACAAAGCCGCCCTCCCAGCCGGAGCTGACGACCACGGGGTGCTCGGGGCGGGCCTCCGGCGGCGCCGGGGCCACCGGCTCGGTACCCAGCGAACCGGCGTTGTGGCCCGAGACCCAGTTGCCGGTCTCCTCGTCGCGTACCGGTCGGGTCGGCGGGCGCAGCGCGGTCATCAGCTCCAGGCCGGAGACGGCGGTGGAGCCGCGCGGGGTGATGACTCGCTGGGCGTAGATGCCGAGGACGCGGGCGATGTCGGCCGGCTTCATCTCCGCCTCACTGACGCCGGGCCAGGAACGGGAGTCAAGGGCGTCCCACGGGAGGATCGCGAGCTGGACGCACTGCCGGTCGCGTCCCTGGGTCTTGCGGTAGATCCGGGCCCAGGGGCCAAACCCGCGCTGGGTGAGCTCCCACTTCGCCTTCAGTACCTGCTTGACGACCGGGTGGTCCTCCGCCAGGCGCAGGCCGCGCCGGTCCTCCAGGCGCTCGGGCAGCCCGAACTTCGCGGCCGCGGCCGCCGTCAGCACGATCAGCGGGTCGGAGTCCTTGCCGTAGCGGTGCAGCTTCGGCGCGCCGAGACCGGACTCCTTGAGCGTCCACTCCACCAGCTCCACGATCGTGGTCGCCGGGCAGTCCAGCGCGATGCCGTTGACGCCGTACGCGGTCCCGTCTGCGTCCAGGACGGCGAGCGGGCCGTGCTGGTAGGGGGGCGGGGCCGGGTGGGGAATGGCGGGCTTGTGGGCGGGCCGCCGAGATGCCGCTGCTGTCGGCCTGACGCCGGAGCTATGGCTGGGCGTGGAAGCGGGTTCGGGAGCGGGTTGTTCGTTGTCCGGCTCTGGGTGAGCGTTTTCTGTGGTGTGCGGTGGGTGGGCAGCCGCGGCGGTGGGCCGGTGTGGGGCCTCGGGCTGGGGTGGAGCGGTCGTGGCTGGGGTGGGAGGGGTGCCGTGGGTGGGGTGTTTGGCTGCCCAGCCGTTCAACAGTCGCTGGTACGCCGACAGGCGCGGCTCTTTGGGTTCGGAGCGGCCGTTCTCCCAGTTTTTGACGCTCTGCGTCGACGTCTTCAGTGCGGCCGCTAGACGCGCCTGGGTGATGCCGGCGGCTTCGCGGAGCCGGGCGCGCTCTGCGGGAAGCGGGAGCTGCGGCCCTTCGTCCAGCAGCGCGTCGACCGACGCGAACAGTTCTTCCTCACTCGTCCCCATACTCCGGACACTAACACCCTCTTTAGCCTTTCGTTTACCCCTTCCTTTAACCCGATCGGGGTGTCTCCCTCGTTGTGTGCAGCACAGCACGAGACACCCCGAAATGATGTGGCCGGAGTGGTCTTCCGGTGGGGGCGCGTGCGCTATTCGGCTGCTTCGGTCAGGTGGGCGAGGGTTGATCCGGTGGGGCCTTCGCGGACGTGGAGGCGATGGGGGATGCGGCGGCGTAGTTCGGGGATGTGGCTGATGACGCCAACCGTGCGGTCATGGGCGCGAAGGGAGTCCAGGACGTCGAGGACCTTGTGGAGGGTGTCTTCGTCGAGGGTGCCGAAGCCTTCGTCGATGAAGAGGGTGTCCAGGGGGTTGCCTCCAGTTTCTTGGCTGACGACGTCGGCCAGTCCGAGGGCGAGGGACAGGGAGGCGAAGAAGGATTCGCCACCGGAGAGGGTGTCGGTCTTTCGGGGGCGGCCGGTCCAGGCGTCGGTGATCTGGAGGCCGAGGCCGGAGCGTGCGCCGCGGGCGGCTTGGTGGTCGGAGTGCACGAGGGTGTAGCGGCCCTCGGACATGACTTGGAGGCGGACGTTGGCGGCGGTGACGACTTCTTCGAGGCGTGCGGCCAGGACGTAGGCCTCGAGTTGCATGCGGACTCGGGCGCTGGGCGAGTTGCCGGTGATGAGTTCGGCAAGGTAGCGGGCGGTCGTGTGGGCCTGTTCGAGCGGCTGCATGCGGTGGATGGTGGTGTCGAGGCCGGCGGTGAGCTGCGTGATGGCCTCGTGTCGGCGGCCGGCGGCGTCGGCGAGGGTGACGGCTTTGGTGTGCTGGTTGTCAGCGGCTTCTCGTGTGTTGGTGGCGGCGTCGAGGTCTGCTGGGGGCTGTTCGGCGGCCAGTTGCAGCGTGAGGTCGTTGAGGACTGCCGTGTGGGCGGCGCAGTCCTCGCGCCATTGGTTGATCTCTGCCTCGATGGCGTGGAGGTCTTCGGCGTTCAGCAGGGCTTGCTGGGCCAGTGTGGGGGTGTCGAAGCCGTTGTCCTTGGCGGCGAGGGCGGCTTGGGCAGTGTGGTGGGTGAGGGTCTGGCCGGTGGTGGTGACCTGGTGGGCGGATTCCCGGGCTTCTTTGAGGTGGTTCGGCGGTGCGATTGAGGTCGTCGGCTCGGGCGGCGACGGTGGAGTGGATGCCACGGGCTTCGAGGGTGACGGTCAGTTCCTCGATGCTCAGAGTGAGGGTGTCGTAGCTGGCGTTGCGGGCGGACAGGCCTGCGGTGGCGGTGCTGTGCTGCTGGGACATGTCCGTGTGCCCGCGGTCGAGCAGGTGGAGTTCTTCTTGGGCGGGACCTTGGTCAGCGGCGCGGTTCAGGGCGTCGGCAAGCTGGGTGGTGATGCTGGTCTGCTGGGTCTGGAGCTCTGCCAGGGGGGTGTCGCCAGCTTCTCCGGTGGCGGTGGCGGCCTGTTCGCGAAGCTGTTGCAGCGTGGTTGAGGCGGTCTGCTGGCGGGCTTTGGCCTGCTCGTGGAGGACTTCGGCGTGCTGTTCGTCCTGGCGTGTGGGCTGCCCGTCCTGGGGGGCGGCAGGGGCTGGGTGGGCGCATGATCCGCAGACGGGGCAGGGGATGCCATCGGTGAGTGTCGCGGCGAGTTCGGCGGCCATGCCTTCGGTGCGTCGGCGGCGGATGGCGAGGTAGGCCTGGCCGGTGGCTTCCTCGGCGTTGGCCAGGTCCTGTTCAGCGTGGACGATCTTGGCGCGGTGCGCATCGCGACGCTCGGCGGCTTCGAGGCGGACGTTGAGCGCGTTCCGTGCATCCTGGTGGCTGCTGCCTTCTGACTCGGCCTGGCGGGCGGCTTCTCGGCGGGCCTCAAGGTGGCGGCGCCGGTCGGGTTCCGCTTCGAGCCACGCGTCGGCTGCCCGCTGCTCAGCGGCGAAGTCCTGCCGTTCGATGTCGATGCGCTCCAGGTCCTCGGCCAGGCGGCGGAGGGTGTCTTCTTGCGGGACAAGGGCTCTGAGAACGGCGGCTTCGTCACGAGCTTGCTGCTCGACGGATTGCAGTTGTCCGGCGTCCAGGTCGACGTGCTCGGGCTTCAGGCATTCGCGGGCGGCGCGTTCAGCTTCCTGGGCCTGGCTGTGATCGTTGGCGGCGGTGTCGGCAGCGTGCAGCAAGGGGGCCACCTGTTGAGCACGACGGGCCTGGTCCCGGCGATGGAGCAGGATCTCCTGGTGAGGAGCCTGTTCCTGGAGCACGGCAAGCTGCTGTGTGGCATGTGAGTGGGTGGCCTGCTGTTGGTGGAGGTCACGGGCCGCACGTTCGAGAGACTGCTGCTTGATCTGGTTCTCCTTGGCAGCAGCGGCTACTCGGAGAGTGTTTTCGTGCTCTGCCTGGCCGACGCGGGCAAGGTCCTTGGCCCAGGCGTGTGCGTGCATGATCAAGGTGTGCGGGTCGTCGGGGCTGGGTGCGGGATGTTCGGCTTTCAGGTCGGGGCCGGCGGCCTGGTGGATCCGCTCGATCAGGCGCAGTACGTCGCCTCGGGCCTCGTCGCGGTTCTTCTCGGTGGTGCGGCTGTGTTCGTTCAGCCAGCGTTCGATGAAGGAGAAGCGGTGGGTGCGGAACAGTTTGCCGAGGAGGTCTCGTCGTCCGTGGGCGTCGGAGTGGAGGAACTTGGTGAATTCGTTCTGGGGCAGCAGGACGACCTGGCAGAACTGCTCGCGGCTCATTCCCAGGAGACCAGTGATCTCGACGGTGGCCTCTTGGTGGGACTTGCTGGAGGGCTCCCAACGGCCCTGCCCGTCGGCGTCGCCAGCCCATTCCTCAAGTCGAGTCTCAGGCTTCTGAGGGGTCTCGCCTTTACCGGATATCTTCAGGCGTGTCTGGGCCGGGATCCGGTGGATGCGCAGGCACCGGCCGGCAAGAGTGACTTCCAAAGTGACTTCGGTCAGGAGCCCGGCCGGAGCGTGGTGGCTGCGCAGCAGCAGGTCGCGATCGCCGGGCGGTTTGCCGTAGAGGGCGAAGCAGATGGCAGCGAAGACGGTGCTTTTGCCGGCTCCGGCGTCGCCGTGCAGGAGGAACAGTCCGTCGGCGGACAGGGCGTTGAAGTCGATGGTGTGGGTGCCGGCGAAGGGGCCGAAGGCCTGCAGGCGCAGGTTGTGCAGGCGCATGTCAGACGGATTCCTTCTGCTGCTCGTTCAGGCGGGAGGCTTCGACGGCTTGCTGAAGTAGTGCGTGTTCGTCCGGGGTGGGGTCGGTGCCGCGCATGCTGTTGATGAAGTCGGTGGTGATGTCGAGGTCGCTGCGGCCGCGGATGCGGTCGCTGTAGGTGGCGGTGTTCGTGGCCTGTGCGGGGATGTGAGCGGGCCGGTGCTTGAGGTCGGCGGTGTGAGGGAAGCGGCGGCGCAGGCGGGCCATCGCCTCGAAGGGCAGGGCCGTGTCGGTGAGGGTGATCTCGAGCCAGGCGTCCTTCAGTGGCTCGTATGCGGGGCTGGTCAGGAGGTCGTCCATGAAGCCGGTGACACGTTCGAGGCGGCGTGGGACGGGGCAGGGCCGGCGGGTGAGGGCAGGTGCGTCCTGTGGGGTGAAGTCGACCAGGGTGATCGATTTAGTGTGGCGGGCTTCGGAGAAGGAGTAGGCCAGGGGTGAGCCGCTGTAGTGGATGCGGTCAGTGACGCGCTGGACGCCGTGGAGGTGGCCGAGAGCCACGTAGTCGATTCCGTCGAAGACGTCGGCGCCTACATGGGCGACGCCGCCGGCCCCGCGGAGCGGTCCGTCTTCCGCCCCTTCCACGCAACTCTCGCCACCCATCTGCGCGGAGAGCCAAGCACCGAGCAGATCATGGCCGACCCGATCGTCGCCGCCACCTGGCAGCAGCGTCGAGAACAAGCCCATGCAGCCATCTTCGAGGCCATGCTGTCCACGGTCTCCAAAGATCCTGCCGGGCAGCGGGACTGGCTCACCGCACATCCCTACCTGCGTACCTATGTCGCCCAACATGCTGCTACAGCAGGCCCGCAGGCTTTCCCGCAGCTTGTCGGCGATCTGGGCTACCTGGCCACCGCCGATCGCCTCACGCTCACCCCGGAGCTGACCTCCAGAGCCCTACTCACCTCCGCCCCCGGTCTGCACGACATCGCACGTGTGTACCGGCGGGCCCGTCCACTGCCGGGTGCGAACCTTCGTGCGAACGCCGCCTATCTACGGGAGGCATCTCATGCGCTGACTGACCCACCGGCCGTTCCCGACGGCTCCTGCGTTCTTCCCCTCTACACAACCCTGATGGCATCGGTCCGTCCCGACCAGAGCAAGTCGACGCTCACCGGTCACGCCAAGAAGGCGAATGCGGTCGCCTTCGGCAGGACACGCAACGGAGACCTGCTGCTCACCGCAGCAAGCGACGACGGGGCGCAGGGTGCGTAGGTGGTGGACGTCCGGCAGCTGCTGGACGTACCGGGTCTGCCTGGCCCTGCTCGTCTTCTGTCTGATCGAGCGCCAGGTCCGGCGGGCCCTCGGCCCCGAGCAGACGATGGCCGGCCTCTACCCGGACAACCGCCGCGTCCGTCCCACCGGCCGGATGGTCCTCTACCACCTCGGTGAACTCACCCTGCACATCGGAAGCATGATCGCCCGACCCACAGTGCAGATCACCCGCGGCGTCCAACTCCGCCTCCTCGACCTCCTCGGCATCGAAGTCACCCGACCCCGCTGGCCACAGACCTGAACCGGTGACCTGTGCGGCACCGCCTACACTCTCCGGTGTGACAGCCATGGAGTCGGTGATCCGCCCGGCGGCCCCGGCCGACCTGGACGCCGTGGCCGAGATCTTCACGCACTATGTCCGCCACACCGTGATCACCTTCGAGGAGACCCCTCCCTCGGTAGCCGCCTGGCACCAGCGGCTCGACGACCTCGCCACCCAGGGCCTGCCCTTTCTGGTCGCCGAGATGTCCGGCGACGTTGTGGGCTATGCGTACGCAGGACCCTGGCGTCCCAAGCCTGCCTATCGGCACACCGTCGAGAACTCGATCTACCTCGCCCCCGACCGGACAGGCCAGGGTCTTGGCGGCACCCTGCTGGAAGCCCTGTTGGCCACCTGTGCCCAGACTCACGTACGGCAGATGATCGCTGTCATCGCCGACGCCGGCACCGACGCGTCGGTCGCGCTCCACCGCCGTTTCGGTTTCACCGACGTGGGCCGGCTGGCTGCTGTCGGCTACAAGCATGACCGCTGGATCGACACCGTGCTAATGCAACGAACCCTTGGCCCCACACCAACGGATGCCACAGACCTGAACCGGTGACCTGCGAGGTACGAGGCTAGAGCGCGGCCGTCAGCGCCAAGCTGTCGCGGTAGAACCGGCGAGAAGACTTTTGAACAGTGCCGGCAGGAGGTCGCCGACATGATCGAAGCCCCGGTGCTGGCCACGCGGGACTAGCCCGGGCTGATCGGGGGTGCGCTGGTGTGGGGCAGCAGGCTAGATGCCGCGCAAGAGGACCGGTGGCAGCCCCTGGCCGGGTGACCAGGGGCCGCCGAAGGGAGCCGGCCCTCTTGGGCCGGCCCCCTCTGGCCTCTCGGCCGCTTGGCGCCCAGGAGGCGTCAGCCGATTTTGCGCCACGTGCAGGTAGTGGCGGCTGTCGTGCAGTGCTCGAACCCGGGAAGGGTCACGATGAAGCCGTCACCGTCCAGCATCCGCCAAGGCAGAGCCGGGAAGCCGGTGAAGGCCCGCTGGTTCTGCACGCTCGGGATCGCGGCCCGTTCGTCGCCGTGCGAGTGTCGGCGAGGATGCCGAAGTTCGCGAGTTACGGCTCTGGTCCACCAGTTGTGGTCGCGCACGCAGCCTGGCTGTGGCTCATCGTCAGATGGCTGCCGAAGTCGCTCGAAAACCGTCCCGACCGGGGCCCAAGGGCTGTCCCGTGAACGATCTTCAGGTCCTCGGGCGGGCTGGGCCGCGGTGTGGCCTTCTCATTCATCCGGCGAGGGCGAGGTTGTGCATCGAGGCGATGCCGCTCATGGCGCGGTGGACGGCGTCGCCCTTGCGGCGGCAGTCGCGGAGAATCTTCCGGGTCTTCATGCGGGCAAAGACGTGCTCGACACCTGCGCGGACCTGCCTGTGGGTCTCGTTGTGCGCGTCCTTCCAGCTGGGCAGTTCTTCACCTCAGTGTCGACGATGCGGCGGGACCGGTCACCAGCTTCCCGAAGGCGCGCGGGCTCAGCCCGGTGAACGGGGCCATCCAGGACGGCTCCGACGCCGTGATCACACAAGCCACGCCGGGATCATCGCTCCGTAGCGTGCCCCGTCAGCAAGCTTCCCCGCCTCAGCCGAACTCGTGGACCACCTGGATCTCTCCGACAATGTGGGCGTTGAACTCGTCCAGCTCCTCAGCCGGAACCCAGAGCTCGAGGATCGTCCGGCCACCCGCCTGTTGGATGGGATACCGGCTCAAGAACTCCGACTCGACCTCAAATCGGGTGACGAATCCGGCGCCATCGTGCTTCACGTTCCAGTCCCGCGCGATCCTGATCGCGTAGTCCTCGTTGAGGACCGGGTAGAAGATCGGCTGCTCGGGCAGCCGAGGCGGCCACGCACGCCAGTTCAGCTCCCGAACCAGATCCAGCTCTTTGGGGCCGGTGGGGCGCCACAGGGTCGTCGTTGCTTGCTGGTTGGTCATGTGCATCGCTCTCTGAACGTACGCCGCCGACAGGGCGGGGCGGGCGGGTCGGGAGACCGGACGATACCGGCACCACGAACTCGGCAGCCACGGAGTTTCCCCACCCGGGCCAGCTCCGTGACCAGCAGTTACGGGACACCCTTCAGGGTGTCCCGAGGACCGGAGCGAGGGCGGTCAGCAGGCGGGTGCCGAGGTCTCGTCTCGCGGCTTCGGTGTCCAGGTGGGCGTCGTCGAAGCCTGTCCAGTCGGTCTCGTGGACGGCGTTCTCGAACATGCCGAGGTTCAGCGGCTCGTTCGGGTGGCCCGGCCACTCGTCCGCCTCGCGCAGCACCGTCTCCAGGAGGGCGAGTGGCAGGGCGCAGCTCTCGGCGAGGAGGACCGCGTCGTACAGGTCTTTGGCCTGCGGGTACATGTCGCAGCTGAGCCACAGGAGCTTCCAGGCCAAGGACAGTTCCCGGTCCGCGGCCGGCAGGCGGATGCCTGCGACCTCGGTCGGGCGGGGCGGGGTCGGGAGGCGTTCCTGGAAGACGAAGTCGAGCTGGACCTGGCCGCCGGGCAGTCCGGGTGCCGTCCACGGCAGGACCAGACGGTGACCGGGCACCCGCTCGTAGGTCCAGATGTACTCGCAGACGCCGCCGGCCGCCGAGATCGACAGGTCCGTACCGCTCTCCTCGGCAAGGCGCTCCGCCGCCTCGGCGATGCCGTCGAGCATGGCGCGGGTACGCGGCTCCTCGATGCGCCAGGTCTCGGGGACGACGACGAAGTCGATGTCCTTGGGGGCGCGGGCGGCCTCGCCGAACCAGGCGGACATCAGCATGCTGCCGCGCAGCACGAGGAACTCGGCCCACGGTGAGCCGGCGACGGCCGCGAGAACGAGCTCCAGGGCCGCACGCCGGACCACCTGCCAACGGGCCCGTAGCTCCGGGTCCTCGACGACGCCGTCAGCGGGGCGGTAGGCCTCGTCGAAGTGCTTGAGGGCCGGGTCGAAGATCCGGTGCCGGACGGCGGCGTCGCCGATGCCGGCGGTCAGGGTGTGCGGGAGCTCGTCCTTGCGGTGTACGTAGTCGGCGGGGGGCTCCGCGCCGGTGCCCGGCCCGTCCGGGATCGACGGCGCCCACTGCTTGTCGTTCATACGGCTTCCTCCAGCCAGCCTTCGTCCCATGACAGGTCGCTGTCGGAGAGGACGAACTCCCGCTCCTGCGCGACCAGTTCGTGTCCGGCGGTGACCAGCGCGGCAACGAGCGCGTCGCAGGCGCCTCCCGCCGCGTCTGCCGGCCCTGGGTGTCGCTGGGTCACGAAACGCTCGTGCCGGCCTCCCTGGCCCGGCAGGACCCGGCGGGCGTTCCAGGAGACGTGGGCGCCGTGCGGAGTAACGAGGGCTTCCAGCGCGGCCCGGTCGTACGTGGCGGGCAGCGCCAGCTTGAGGTGGTGCTCGTAGTAGCCCCCGCCGGGACCCACCGGCTCTGTGCTCCAGGGCACCGTCTCTACCTTGACCCGCACCGGTTCGAAGCCGGCTTCCCGCAGCCCGGCCACGACCGCCGAGTGGCTGGTCCCGTCGGGCAGGGTCAGCATCGGCTGGACCGGCGTCCGGCCCCGGGCCAGGACGATGGTGGTGACCTTCAGACCCCGGCCCGCCGCCCACGCGCCGAGTCGGGCCTGCTCCCCCTCGGTCCGGCACCGGACCGTCACATGCGTCTCGTAGACGTTGTCGACCTTGTGCATCTCTAACCTCTCGTACACCGCGACGAGTCTGGCAGACAGGTGTCGGGGGCTCATCCGGGTTTCCGGGCCGGGCGCCCGTAGGCTCGCAGCCGACGACGACGGGAGAAAAGGCATGTGGAAGTGGGGCCTGGACCGGGCCGGGGTCAGGGAGCCGCTGCTGCGGCGGGACTACACGCAGCAGCGGCGGGCGGTGCGGAGGTTCGCGACGGCCGAGTACGCGGCCGCGCGGCTGCTGCTTCCCGCCGCACTGCTGCCGCACGTCGTGGCCGCCGTCGCGTTCATGCACGACACCGACGACCGCATCGACCGCGGGACGGCCGACGAGCGGGCGGCCGCGCTCGTGGAGTGGGACAGCCTGGTACGGAAGGCCTTCGCCGAGGGTGACTCCCGGTTGTCCGTGCTGCGTTGTCTGGTGCGCACCGCCGAGCGCCACCCGGACGTGCGCGGCCACGTGGAGGAGTTTCTGCGGGGCTGCGAGCGCGAGGTCGCGTGGCGGGCCATCGCGGACGAGGAGGAACTGGAGCAGTACGTACGGGAGTACTCCCTGCCCGCGCTGATGCTCACGGCCTGCCTCCTCGCGCCCGCGGACGTGCCGGCGCGGGCGGTGTTCGCCGACGGCTGCCATCGGCTCATCCGTGCCATGCAGCGCATCGACTTCCTGGAGGACCTGGCCGAGGACGTGCGGGCGGGCAGGCCGGGTGTGCCCGCCGATGCGGTGGCGCGCCACGGCGCGGACCTGAGCCGGCCCGGCGTGGCGCTGGGGCTGCTCGTCGGGGAGCAGGCGGACCGGGCGGCCGCCGATCTGGTGGCGGCCGGCCCTCTCATGGGCGTGGTGGACGCTCCGTACCAGCCCTTCGTCCGGGCCCTCGTCGGCGTTCAGGGCCTCCGGCTCGACGCGGTACGGCGTGCGGGTGCGTCGTTGGCGACGCGGGGCTCCGGTCCGTCGGCCCGGGCGGCCGTCGTACTGCTGTCACGGGAGGCGGTGGCACGGGGCCGGTGGGTCCCGCGGGCCGGGTCCTGAGGGGGTGTCTCGCCGGTTGTCGGTCGTCGGTCAGGGTGGGTCAGAGGGTGGTGTCGTCCGGTGTCGTGGGGCGCGAGGCGGAGGTCGTGATCGCCTCGGGTGGGATGCCCTGTGCTTGCAGTCGGGAGAGGAGTTCTGTCTCCTGTCCCTGTGTGAGGGCCATCCACAGTGAGGTTCCCGAGCCGCCGGCGCTGAAGACCAGCTGTTTTCCTCGTCCGGCTTCGGCGTGGATCGTGTGGGGAGCCAGGTCCAGCAGCAGCTTGAACTGCGCGTCGTCACGGACGTCGATGCCGATGCCCATCCCAGGATCGGTGCGCCGGGAACGAGTGCCGTCCGCCACCGCCTCGCGGGCCAGAGACAGCGCGTGTTCGTACGAACGGAGCACGGCCGGAGGCCAGGGGTCGTCGCTGTAGGCGTCGAGGTGGGCGGTGTCGATGCCGGAACGCAGCACGCGTAGAGCCTCGCGGTGGAGGTGCGCGACGTGCGTGGGGCTCAATCCACCTGTGAGTGTGAGTTCGCGGCTCGGGCGGCCATGGTGGTTGATCACATGCCTGACCGTCCCACAGGGGGTTCTGCGGCGTGTTTGGTGGGTGGCTGCGGCCGCGAGCGAGAACTGCGGGGCGGCGCGCCCCACCACCCTTCGCCGCCGTGCCTCGGCGGCTTGTCCGGGTCAGCGGTCCAGTGTGGGCAGGTGGGCCAGGCCGGTTTCGAGCATGATGCGGCCGACCGTCTCCTCCAGGGAACTGCCGGCGTCGATGACCGTCTCGAGCCCGCCGGCCAAGAGGTCCCGCGGCCGGTACCAGTCACGCAGCCGCGTCTCGTCCACATCGTCGGCGATCGGCTTGGTCGCATGCCGGACCAGGGTCTCGTCGAACGGCACGTCCAAGTAGTACCCGTGGGTCGCACCCCGGTGATCGGCACGGAGCCGGGCCAGCATCTCACCGTAGTGGTCGGCATAGAGAATGCCTTCGACCACGACATGGAACCCGGCACCCAAGGCATAACGGGCCGTCAGGTCGATCAGACCGATGTTCGCCGCACCCGGCCGGTCCCGCTCCTGGAGCACGACACGGCGAAGATTGTCCTGCCCCACCACCGCCAGACCGCGACCGAACCTCCCCCGCAGACCCGCCGCGACCGACGACTTCCCCGACGCGCTGTTTCCACGCAACACCACCAGCCGCGATCCCTCGCTGCCCACCATCACAGCCGCACCCTACCCACGACCCACGACCGACCCACGGCCCCACCCGCAAAGCTCCCCAACACCACCGGCATCGCCCCCGCACAGGACGGACGGCTACTCCCCCATGTCCGCGTGCGCAGAATCGGGCAGGGGCTGCGCAGCACGCCCTCGACGACGACTGACCCCGTCGCGGGCGATCCCGACTTCCGGCTGCCCCCCCCACTCCGGCACCCCCTGACCAGTCGCCAGCAGGAATGACCCCCGACTCGGGTACGTGACGCCGACATGGCCGGGCTCAGGCTGGCACGGGACCCGGCCGCCCGCTCAGACTGACCCCATGGAAACCATGGTGCCCGTAGACGGCGGCGAACTCTGGGCGGACGACACCGGAGGAGGCGGACTGCCGATGGTCCTGGTCCACCCCGGCGTCGGAGACTCGACGATCTGGGACCCCGTTCTGCCCGCCCTCGACCCACGGCGCCGGGTCATCCGCTACGACGCCCGCGGCTACGGCCGCTCACCCGCACCGAACGTCGCGTACTCACCGACCGCGGACCTCAGAGCGGTACTCGACCACTACGGGCTGGCCCGGGCCGTCCTAGTGGCCTCCAGCATGGGCGGGGCCGCCTCGATCGCCCTGACCCTGAACAACCCCGAACGGGTCGCGGGCCTCGCGCTCCTCGTCCCCGCCGTCACCGGATACGACAGTCCCGCCGACACGCAGCTCCACCAGGACATCGGGAAACTCGCGCAGACCGGCGACACCGAGGGCATCGTCCAGCTCGGCCTCAGCCGGTGGGGCCAGGCCGCCGGCGGCGGCCCCGAGACCGACCCCGTCGCGGCCGCCCACCTCAGAGCCGTACTCCCCGCCTGGTTCGCCAACATCACCCACCAACAGACCGATCCCCCGGCCTTCGACCGGCTCGGCGAGATCACCGCGCCCACGGTCCTTGCACTGGGCGAGCTGGACCGACCGGAAGTGGTCCGCTGCAACGAGGAGATGGCCGAGCGGATCCCCCACTGCCGTCTGGTCCGCCTCGCCGACTCCGACCACTACCCGACGCTCCGGGAGCCGGAGAACTGCGCCCGGCTCATCCAGGAGTTGTACGCCAGAACACACTGAGACCCAGGCGGCACGCCACCCGCATTGCGAGACCGCGAAGAAGATGACGGGGACCGTACCGCGACGGGCGCGAATGCCCGTCGCGGTACGGACCAGGGGGCGGTGGTGTAGCGGGCGACGGTGGTCTCGCGCGTCTCGGTGTACACCCGTAGCGCGTCGGCCCAGCCGTAACGTCGACCCCCAGGCTTCGCCGGCGCTGCTGGGCACGGCATCCCGGCGGTGTCGTGGGCGGTCTTCCGATCAGCCGCGCCGGCTACCGCGATGATCAGGTTCCCGCCCACCCGGGCGGGGCGCCGGCCGTTTCGGCGCTCCGGTCGCGTCCTGCTGGGGTCAGTCCGCAGCGGGCCGGAGGAAGTCGGCGCCCACAGACCGGGCGGTCTCCTCGACCGCGTCGCGGTTCTCGTCCGCAGCCGCGAACAGGACCATGCCCATGCTGCCCTTATCGCCCCACACGCACAGCGCCCGCAGCGTGCCGACCACATCGGTGTACCTGTGGCACCGCATCCAGCCCCCGTACGGGCCGACCCCCGCCCGCCAGGTGTCGTGGACGACACCGACCCCCTCCGTCTCCATGGGGAGGATCCCTCCGTCGTCGTACACGTACGACTCCCGCATCTCGTGGAAGTCTCCGGTCATCACGGCCACCAGGTATTCGGCGGCGGCGTCAGGAGCGGCGTCCTGCGCAACGTACATCCGGGCGGTCGACTCTTCCTTCTCGCTTGCGGACACGGCGCCGAACGGGTCGAACTCCTCGCGGAGGTCGAAGCCTTGCAGACCGCGGAAGGTGTCGTGGGCGACGATGTCGTAGCGGGGATAGGCGAGGGATGAGGCGTAGGCCGTGACGCCGATGACGAGCAGGAGGGCGAGTCCGGCTCCGGCGAACGCGTACTCACGAGGAGTGACGCGCGGCACGGGAGGCAGTTCCGGCGGCCCGAACCCGTCGCCCCCGATGCCCGGTTCGTCACCGGGTACGGCCTCGGTAGCGGCTGCTGCCATCCGCTCGGCAGCCCGCTCACGGGCGGTCCGCAGCAGTCTGCGGAGACCGAGGAACGGCAGGCCCAGCAGCAGCCCCAACCCCGTCGCCACGCCGTACGGCATCGACGGCAGGACGGTGATGCGCAAGGCGATCAGCACCGCGACGACCGCACCCGCGGCAAAGCGGAATTCGAGGCCTCGGCGCAGCAGCATGCGCGCCCAGGTGCGGCCGGTTGCGGCGAGGGCGTCCGTTGTCTCGGCAAGAACCGCGAGCCTCAGATCGCGCGGGGCCGCAGCGGCCCACTGCGCGGCCTGAGCGGCGGCAGCCTGAGGGGTGGGCGCTTCGGCGAAGGCACGGGCCGCGTCGAACGACTGCACTCTGCGCGCCGAGACACTGTTCTTGGCATTCGTGGAAACAGAGCTTCCCGCAGCCTCGGCCCGCAGCAACTCCGGCGAATGCGGAGCAAGTTCTCGCAGACGGGTGAGGAGCGCGGGGCCCCGGGCGTGTCGCCCCGGTCGGTCCAGCGCGTCGGTGTGGGCGCAGAGTTCCGCGTACCCGGCGAGCAGGCCTATGTCGTGCGGGAAGGCGTCGAGGCCCTCGCGGAAAACCCGCTCGGCGGCGTCGTCGTGGTCGTCGTCGTCCTCGGCCATGTGGGCGCGGGCCAGCGCGAGGAGGACCCCGGCGTCGGGCTCGTCGGTGTCGAGCGCGGTCCGCGCGGTGGTGCGCGCCTCGGCCGATCGGCCGGCGGCTACAAGCGCGTCGACCCGCCCTCGCACGTCGTCCCGCACTTCGTCCCGCACGTCGTCCTTGTTGTCGTTCAAGAGTCCCCACCCCTGGTGCAGCAGGCCGGAGGATCGCGGCCGCGAGCGTCACTATCACCCGTACCGGAATTCCGGTCAACCCGAATCTCACTCCACTGACCTGCTCTTTTGCCTCACAACAGCATGCAATCGGACGCCCTTCGGGCACCCGTGCCGCTTCGACGTCACCCGCGGCGATCAGGGCGAGACAGGTCTCCGGTCTCCGGGAGGGGGTACGCCGCCACACCCAGTCGGAAAGGCGAGCAAGGGACAGAGTTCGGGACCTGTCCGGACGTCGTGCCGGGCTGCTCAGGCGATGATCTGGCGTCGCCGAATCTGTGGTGCGCCTGTCATACCGGACGCGTAGAGTCCGCCTGTTCACAGGGGAGGGATCAAGGTCCGATGAAAATCAGCAGAACGGTCCGGGCGGCCGTCACGGTAGGTCTCATAGGAGCCTTCGTGGGATGCGTACCGCGCGGGTCCCAGGCGGGGGACGCTACGCCGAACGCGCAGCCACCGGGCGACTCCCGCCCGGCGGCACGAACCGAGGCGAGCCTCTACGCGTCCGCCGAGCGGCTGCCAGAACGAGTGGCTCCGGACGGTACGACGATCGTGGTCGGGAATCCCGGGGCCATCTCGACGGTGCAGGTGTACGAGGATCCGCGCTGTCCCGTCGTCGAGGAGTACGAGCGCACTGGCGCCAAGGCGCTCCGGAAGCTGCTGCTCATGGGGGAGATCAAGGCCGGGTACACGTTCGCTTCCTTCAGGGACGACCGGCTCGGCGGCGACGGCTCGAAGCGAGCCGTGAACGCGCTGCGCGCGGCGCTGGAGAAGGGGAAGTTCGTCGAGTATCACGCGGTGCTCTTCGAAAACCAGGCTGCCGTCGAGAGCAGTGGCGGGTTCACCACCGAGCGCCTCCTGAAGCTGGCCGAGAAGGTTCCAGGGCTTCGCGATGAGGCCTTCGACCTGGCTGTCAGGACGATGAAGTACCGCTCGTTCGTCACCGCATCCCAGCAGGCCTACGAGCAGACCGGCGACGATCCGATCGGCCCCGGCACACCCACGATCGTCGTCAACGGCCACACCATCGACGGCGGTCTGTACGGCGCCAACTTCGACGCGCCCCTGTTCCGCCTCCTGGTCACAGACCTTCGCAAGGACCCCGACACGTGGGACGCGGTCTACAAACCCTTCAAGGAAAAGGCAGAGGCCAAGGCTGAGGCCGAGGCCGAGGCGGCCGAGTCCTGAATCGGGCGGACGCCGGCAATGCCAAACCGGCGAGCATTCGCATGACCGGCCGGGCAGGCTTCCCATGCGGGCTCCCCGGCCGCCTGCGGCTTCCGAGGGAGCGCGGCTGGCGACCGTCCAGGCGCCAGGAGGCGCGAGCGTGAGTGCGGGGCCGGCTGGCCGACCGGCGGCGGCTACCGCTACGGCTACGTCCCGAGCCTCTTCCCACGCTCGGTCGGCCCGGGGGAACGGGGCCCGGTGTCGGATCCCGGCGGCCTGCCCGGGCGCTTGAAGGGTGGGGGAACAGTTCCCGGTGCTGAGGGCGGGGATTCGTGGTCAGAGGAAGGCACGTCCCCCTTGGGCGCCGAGAAGCCGTTGGCGCTCGCGCCGCGGATCTTCCCCCGCAGGGGCGGGGAACGGAGCTGCTAGCGGAGCCGTAGCCACTGCCAAGATTTCTGTGTCGGGAAGGGCGGTCAGCTGCCCTGCAGTGCCGTTTCGTTGATGTCGGGGCTATGCAGGATGTGGGGGCCCGCGCCTGCCTGGGTCGTGACGGTGAGCATGGCGAGGCCGATGTTCTCCGTGGTCGTGACGTGCCGGGGCGCGACGCGCCGCAGGAGCGGGTAGAGGACGGACAGCAGCGGGTAGAGCCGGCGGTAGGCGGGTGTCCGGGACTGTTCGCCGTGGGAGGCCAGGATGAAGCCGGGCCGGAACATGTAGGCGTGGAACGGCATCGCGAGGAGTTCGTTCTCGGTGCGGCCCTTGACGCGGGCCCACATCCGGCGGCCGCGCTCGGTGCTGTCGGTGCCCTCGCCGGAGACGTAGACGAAGGTCAGTCGCGGATCGGCGGGCAGTGCCCGGGCGGCGGCGAGGGTGTAGTCGTACGTGATCGTGCGGTACTCGTCCTCGCGTTTGCCCGCAGAGGTGACGCCCAGGCAGAAGAAGCACGCGTCGACGTCCGCGAACTGGTCGGCCACGTCGGTGAAATCGGTGAAGTCCTTGTGGATGAGTGTGCGCAGCTTGGGGTGTTCGGTGTCGAGCGGTCCTCGTACCACTGCGGTCACGCTGGTGACCCGGTCGTCGAGCAGGCAGGCGCGCAGGACGCCCTGGCCGACCATGCCGGTCGCGCCGAAGAGGAGCACGTTCATCAGGGGTCTCTCCAAGGTGGGGAATCTGGGGTGGGTGGGGGCGATCCAGGGGGTGGGTGTCAGGCGGTGAGGACGGGGAGGCGGGCGCCGGTGAGGTGTTCGGCCTGGGTCCACAGTCGTGTGTTGGTCGCGGTGTCGCGGGCCCGCTTGGTGGTCCTGGCCGGTCCGGTCGGTCCGACGAGGCCGAAGCGTCCGCTGGGGCCGTAGTAGCCGGCGGCTTCGGCTTCGGGGCTGGTCGCGGCGTAGAGGAGCGGCTCGGCTCCCTGTTCGACGCCCTGGGAGGGCAGGAGGTAGGCGGCTTCGAGCGGTGAGCGCTTCGGCTTGTCGCGGCCCAGGCTCGGACCGGAGCTCTGGAGGTTGGTGCGGGTGAACCCGGGGTGCGCGGCGGTGCTGAGCAGATTCCAGCCCTCCTCGGCGGCGATCGCGGCGAGCTGCCGGGTCAGGATGAGGTCGGCGAGCTTGGACTGCGCGTAGGACAGGTTCGGGCGGTAGCGGCGGCGCTCCCACTGGAGGTCGTCGAAGTCGATGCGCCCGTAGTTGGCGGTGCCGCTGCTCATGGTCGCGACCCGGGGCGCGGCGGCGGCGAGCAGGGCGGGCAGCAGGCGGACGGTGAGGGCGAAGGGGCCGAGGAAGTTGCTGCCGAACTGCAGCTCGAAGCCGTCGGCGGTGGTCATGCGGGTGGGCGGCGCCATCACGCCGGCGTTGTTGACCAGTACGTCGAGCGGGGTGCCGTCGGCGATGATCCGGTCGGCGAAGTCCCGGACCGAGGTCAGATCGGCCAGGTCCACCCGGCGGACCTCGATGTTCGCGGCGGGGTGCCGTGCCAGGATCTCGGCGCGCGCCGCCTCGCCCTTGGCGGGGGTGCGGACGGCCATCACGACGCGGGCGCCGGCGGCGGCCAGGCGCCGCGTCGCCTCCTTGCCGGTGCCGCTGTTGGCGCCGGTGACGACGATCAGCTTGCCGGTCTGGTCGGGAACGTCGTAGTCGTACATGAGGGCTCCTCGGATCGAAATTAAGAGACTGTCGGTCTCTTGCAATTCCAAGCTAGCAGACCCCCGGTCTGTTAACAAGAGACCGGGGGTCTGTAGTATGTGTCGCATGACGAACTTCCAGCGCGCGCGCAGCGACGAGCAGCGGGAGATGCGCCGCCGGGCCATCCTGGACACCGCCGCGGCGATGCTGACCGAGATGCCGGTGAACCAGCTCAGCCTCAACGAGCTCAGCCGGCGCGTGGGCCTGGCCAAGTCGAACGTCCTGCGCTACTTCGAGTCACGCGAAGCGATCCTCCTCGAACTCCTCGACGTCGCCCTGCGCGCCTGGCTGGAGAAACTCGACACCGAGCTCGACGTCGGGGTCGACGACGGCGCGCCCGCGGACGCACGCGCCACCCAGGTGGCCGACACGATCGCCGGCTCACTGGCGGAGCAGCCGGTCCTGTGCGACCTCGTCAGCGCCCAGGCCGCCGTCCTGGAACGCAACGTCTCCCCGCAGATCGCCGCCCAGTACAAGCACGCCGCGCTCGCCAGCGTCGCCACCATGGCCGCACTCGTCCGCCGCCACCTCCCCGAACTCGACGAAGCGGCGGCCTTCCGGTTCGTGGCCGCCGCCGTCATGGTCACCGGCGCGGTCTGGACCCACGCCCGGCCCTCCGCCGCGATGCTCGCCGCCTACGCGGCCGACCCCCAACTCGCCGCCATGCGCATGGACTTCACCCCGACCCTGCGCGACGTACTCGACGTACTCCTGGCAGGACTGCTCACCGGCGCCCCGCACTGACACGGCAGGGCGAGGGCGCCATATCACCACGCGCGCCGTCGCCGGGCACGCACCTCGTCAAGCGCGGCTACGGCACCACGCTGCCGCGTAGCCCGCCGGTTCCGGGCCGTCCGGTGGTGGTCAGCGGCCGTCGAAGAGGTCGGCCAGGCGCGACGGCACGAGCGCCATACGGTCGAAGTCGACTACGCAGCCCTCCCCCACGGGCGACTGGACCCCGATCCCGACCCGGAACCGGACGCCGGGATCGCCAGGGAGGGCGGACTGGCGCGCCAGACGCCAGGAATGGCCGTCGAGCGACATGTGGAAGGCGAATGCGCCGTCGACGCGGCTGATGCGCAGCCATACCGGACCGCGGTCCAGGGGCCACCCCACCGCGTCGTCCGAGAACCCGCGCGTGACGACGGAGTACAGCGTGGGCCGGCCGTCGGGGGACTGTTCGACGTTGAGTTTGGCCCACAGGTCCGGCGCCGCCCAGACGATCAGAGCGCCCGCGTCCCACGGCGCCCGGAAGTCCACGCGGACCCGGGCCGAGAACTGCCAGTCGCCCGGAGGCGGATCCAGCAGCGCACGGGCCGCGTCGTCACGGCTCTCACCGGTCAGGGGGTTGGTGAAGATGTCGCTGCTCGCACGTGCCTCAGCGGTCAGGACCGCGCCGTCGAGCGCGAGGGCGGCGGGGTGGATCGCCCAGCTCGATGTGTTCGCCAGGGTGGATTCCAAGGTCATGGCTCTCACCCTGCCGACGTCGGCACACCCGCTCAACACACTTCAACGAAGATCCAAGAGGCGGCCGAGGAAGTCCACGGGCCAGGCCGCTGGACGGGCGGGGCCGGGTCATGTGGCCGGTCGAGCGCAGCATCCGGGGAGATGTGCGTGGGAGAAGGTGTCGGCGTTCCTGTCGGGGCTGTGCGGGTGCCCGACGTCGCGGGCGGATGCTCTGTTCGACCCCGCGTGACGTGCCGCCGCGCGGCGTCGAGTCGGTTCACACCCTTGCGGGACCCGCGCCGGAACACCGGCGCGGGTACGCGGCCTCGCGCTCCGGGGCCGGACCGGGACCGGACCGGCATCGGCCGGCTTCGTCGCACTCCGACGGGGCGCGTCGTTGCCCCGCGCGGCCATGCCGCCCGGCCCCACGAGGCGACCCGCTACCGCGAGCGCCCGGGTGAAGCACCGCGTCCGGCGACACGGCACCCCGGAAGACTGCGGAGGCGGCAAGGGCAGGACACGCGACGCGGGCCGCCGCCAGCAGCCCGTGTGCGGGCGCGGTCCGTACCGGTCGGACGACGACTCCGCCAGCGCTCCGCCGCGAGGAACCCTCACCGCCGGAAACGGCCACGTCTCCGCTTGGAGCGGGAGGAAGCGAATTGGAGCGGCCCCTGCGCGGGGCGCTCCGTGTGCGAAGTGACCGGGCGGGCGCCTCGCGGTGCAGGCTCGGCCCACAACACTCCCGGCCTGCCCCGAGTGAAGGTGCGCGGCGACGGGGTGGAATCGGGTCTGTCCACGGGGTTGCGCGCATGAGGGAATCGTTCAACAATCCTTCACAGTACGCGAGTTACCGAGTGATGGTTCCACGTCTGCGGCGGTCGACCGGAGAAGAGGGGGAATGTCATGGGGGATCTGCGAGAGGGCGCACGCTTCGGTGTGTGGGCCGTCGGCGGGATCGTCGGTCTGGCGGTCGTCTACGTGATCGGCGTGTTCGTCTTCGGAGGCGCGGGCTGGATCACCGCGCCGTTCCGCGGCGAGGTCCAGGAGCGCGAGGACACCGTCGGGTCCGGCACGTTCCGCCTGACCACATACGAGGAGTTCTTCGGGCTGTGCGAGGCCGTGCAGAACGCCGAGGGGACGATCCGGGTGCTCCAGCAGGAACGCGGGACGGCTTCGACGGCGCGTAAGAGCCAGATCGACCAGTCGATCACCGCTCTGCGGGCGAGCCGGATCGAGTCCGTCAACGAGTACAACTCCAAGGCCGCCCAGGAGCACCGTACCCCGTTCCTCGACAAAGGCCTGCCCCACCGGCTCGACGCCGACGCCGAGAAGACGACCTGCACCGACTGACACCGGGAAGGAGACAACCACCCATATGCACAGGATCACGCGCGTCGTCGCGGCCGCCCTCTCGGCGCTCGCCCTCGGCGCCGGGCTCACCGCCTGCACCGCCTCCAGCCAGGACAAAGAGACCAAGGCCAAACAGGACAACTACGACCAGCTCGTGGCGCAACAGCCGGCAGGCAGCATGGAGTACTCACCCACCCGCGAGGCCATCAACCAGTGGGTTCAGACCTGGGGCAAGCGCGGCAAGCTCTCCTACGTCTACATCCAGAACGCCAAGGGCGAGTACGGGTACTTCATCATGAAGGGCCTCCCGGTCCCCCGCTGCAAGATGCTCACACCGACCGAAAGACTCGAAGACACCTCCGACGGCAAGGCGGTCCTGCCGCAGCCCGGAATGGACGGCACGTACTCGACCGGCTCCACCTGCAACGCGTACTACGGATTCGACGCCACCACCGGCGCGTACATGGAGTTCACGGTCGGGACGAACCAGTCGTTCTTCCTCTTCGACCAGCCCATGACGATGCCGGAGTACGCCAGTGCCACGCAGCTGGGTCCGACCTCGGTGAAGGACGTCCCGAAGCAGCCCTGAGCCGCTCGCCAGCGGATGTCCATCATCGCGGGCGACACTCCTCGCCGCAGGCGGGGCGGTGTTGGTCGCGGACATGGTGGTTCGTGTCGACGTGTACGGGTGGCGACGCGTCCGTCATGTCGGGAGCCTGCCGGAGAAGGGGACGGCACCCATCCAGGTGCCGGCAGACTGCGCCCTGCCTCGACAAGGCAGCGCAGCCGGCGGCACTCCGCGGAGCGGACAACCGCCGCCTCCACATTCACCGCACGCAGACGCCCCCAGCCCATGGATCCGAGAGACCGTCCCCTACCTACGGCCACTGCCTGCAGCCGCGCAGTCGGCGCGACGAGCAGACCAGGCGTGGCCCGGCGTCACCGGACGAGTCGGCTGCCCTCCGTCCGGCCGGGCGGGACAGGGGGCTCCGCGGCGCTAGCCCCGCCACCGCACCCCGTGCCGCCGCCGCAGCCGGTGGATCTCCCACCAGGCCAATGCCGTCACGGACACCGGGCCGCCGACGTACACGCAGACCGCGAGCGGCACCGGGCCCGGCGGCAGGCCGGCCGACGACAGGCCGAGGGTGGCGAACACCCAGACCAGGATGGTGGTGACCAGCGCGGGCAGGGCCGCGTGCAGGGCGGACAGGTTGAACGCGTGGCGCAGCGCCGGGCCGGAGGCGAAGCAGAGGAAAAAGATCACCCACCAGAACGGCGCCCAGCACACGAACATCACGGACACCCAGAGCAGCAACCCGAACAACCCGTTGGCGCTGCTGGGCAACAGACTCATCCCCTTGCCCGCCGCCGTGAACAGCAGCGGCACCAACGTCCAGGCCCCGAAATAGCACAGGGCCGACCGGCCGGCCGGCCACAGCTGCGTCCGCATAGCCCGCCGCGCCCCGGGCCTGGCCGCCCAGAAGAGCAGCGCCACTACCAACGCCGCACTCAACAGCGCCAACCAGGGCGCGAACAAAAGCCGTTCCAGGAACTCCTTCCGTGCGTCCGCCACGTCCTGCCAGTCACCGAACGCGGCCAGCAGCCCCACCGAAACGACGAGGGCCGTCCAGGCCCGCACCCGCTGCACCCGGAGCACCTCGGGTTCCTCGACGTGCCCTGCCGGGCGTACGGGGAAGACCCGGCGCGCCATACGGCGGGCCGTACGGGCCAGTTGGTAGCCGACCAGCGGCGGCACGGTCAGCCACCACAGGCACGGGAGGAGCAGCACCAGCAACACCCGGGGGCCACCTGCTCCCGCCGCCCTCTCAACACCTCACCCAACGGCGGCCATTCGTCTTCACGCAGCCGTCGCCATAGCGGCGTGTATGGGGGCGGGGGGTCACTGGCGGGCTGCGGGTCACTAGTGGGTGGAGGGTCACTTGTGGGTGGCGGGCCGCCGTATGGCGACCGTACGGACGGGTGGGGTGGGTCGATGCTCATGGGCGTCCCTTCCACGTCCGGTCCCCGAAAAGGGACGCGAAGCGGCCCGACCACGGTTCCCGACCGTAAACCCCGTGCTGTCGGGGCGGGCCGTGCCGGGCCGGGGCACACATGCTCGCGCTCGCCCCTCTCAACGGGCGCTACGCTGTGTCCTGTCTCAGCCCATCAGTCAGCTGGTGAGCCGTTGACCTGCCAGAATGCCAGGTCGTTGGAGAGGCGGAGGCCGGAGGCCCGGGGTCCCGAAACGACCTGGCAATCGCGGAAGGCGCCTCCGCGATAGCGATCGACGTGTCCCCCGCCGGTCGTCACGGGCACGAGTCACGAACCGTTCATCGGTGGAGCCCGCTCACGCGAGGCTCGGGACCTCTCGGCTTGCCCTGTCGCGACGAATTCACCGCGCACACAGCCGGTCCAACGCCGACTGGCTTTCGTCGTCCGCGGCGCGGTAGATCACAATCCGCTGGTCCGGATCTTGAAGCGGCTTGAGCACTTCGAAATGCACTGCAATCACACCGACCTCAGGATGCCGCATCACCTTGTCTCCGCGGCCGTTGACCCTGATGTGTCGCTCGGCCCACCAGCGCGCGAATTCCTCGTCACCGGTAGTGAATTCGGTGATGAGGTCGATCAACGCCTGGTCCTCCGGATGTGCGGCCCACGCAGCGCGCAGGTAGGCGACCCCCTCCCGCACGACGCGTTCGCGGTCGACGTAGAACTCGCGGATCTCCGGATGCATCAGGCACAGCCACATCGCATTGCGCCGCGACGGCGGCAGGGTGTCGAAATCCAGTAGCAGTCTCGCCATTTCATCGTTCCAGGCCAGGATGTCGTAACGGTGATTCATCAGCATGGCCGGCAGCGGTGCCAGGTCGGCGACCAGGCGGGCCAGCGACGGTGCTGCGGTGGCGGCGGGCTTGCCGGCGTTCCGGGGACGCTGCTGGGCCAGGTCGAAGAGGTAGGCGCGTTCATAGGGGGCCAGTCGCAGCGCCCGAGACAGCGCCTCCACCACGTCCGCCGAGGGCCGCAGCCCACGGCCCTGTTCCAGCCGCACGACGTAGTCGATGCTGACCCCGGCCAGTTCGGCGACCTCTTCGCGGCGCAGTCCCGGGGTCCGCCGCGTCTGCCGACGCGACGGCAGACCGAAATCGTCCGGATCCAGGCGTTCACGCCGGTTCCGCAGGAACGCGGCCAGCTCCCGCGTCGCTTCCACAGTCGTCACGGTCGATTGGCCCTGGGCGCGGCGACCTTCGGCACCGAGTGGGGCTGGGGCGCCGAGCGGAACGAGGCGCGCAAGTTGTTCGACCTCGACGTCGAGCGCGGCGGCAACTTCATCGACACCGCCGATACGTACACCAATGGCAGCTCCGAGCTCCTGCTGGGCGAATTCACCCGCGAGAACCGCGAAAGCCTGGTCCTCGCGACGAAATACACGACGCTGCGCCGGCACCGAATTCAGGGGGCCCGCACCGCAAGAATCTGTTCGCGTCGGTGGAATCAAGTCTGCGACGGCTGAATACGGAGTACATCGATCTGCTCTACCTGCACGTGTGGGATTTCACGACGTCGGTCGAGGAGATCCTGCGCGGCATGGACGATCTGGTCCGGCTGGGCAAGGTCCTGTACGTGGCGATGTCCAACCTCCCGGCCTGGCAGGCGTCGCGCATGCAGGCGATCGCCGATCTGCGCGGCTGGTCGCCGCTGGTCGCGCTGCAGATCGAGTACAGCCTGATCCAGCGCGCGGGGGAACGCGACCTGATCCCCATGGCGCGGGAGATGGGCCTCGGGGTGGTGCCGTACTCACCGATGGGCGGCGGGGTGCTCACCGGCAAGTACAGTCGCAACGATCTGAGCGGCTCGAGCACCGGTTCCGACGAAAGCACTCGCAAGACCCTCAACCGCACGCTGGGCTGGGTTACCGAACGCAACCTCGCCGTTGCCGACGTAGTGAAGGATGTGGCCACGGAGCTGGGCCGCACACCCGCCCAGGTCGCTCTGGCCTGGACCCTGCAGAACCCCGACGTGACGGCACCACTCATCGGCGCCCGCACCCGCACGCAGCTGGAAGACAACCTGGGCGCCTTGGAGGTCGACTTCACCGCCTCCCACCTGGCCCGTCTCGACGATGCCGGCGCGATCGACCTCGGCTACCCGCACACCTTTCTCACCGGCGGCTTCGCCCGCACGCAGAGCCATGGCGACCTCGGAATCGAGGCACGCCGCTGATGCCCGGCGGGGTACCCCACACCTCGTAGCACCTACTGCGTGCCTCCACCGCCTGTCGGGTCCAAGCGGACGTGAACGGCACCACCGGCTCGGATCACCGTCGGCGCGACTCGCAGACCGCATGGCCTCGCGTACTGACCGGCCCCTTCCAATACAGGCTTTGCGCTGCGGCCTGGCTCGTGGGCAGCCCCGCCGAGCGTGTGTCGGCGGAGGCGCCCGTTCATCCGGTCCTGCCCCGACCCGTCAGCCGGTGACCGGTGGGCGGGTGCGGGGCGGCGGGCCCAGGCTGGGACTCGCCGCCGCCGAACGCGGCAATCACCAACGGAGTACGACTCGGATGTAGTAGGCGCCGAGAGGCGGGGCGCCACCTGCGAAATAGCACGTCGTCGCTGTTCTGTAGCCCTGGTTCGTGTAGTAGACGTACGCGCTGATGGCCGCAGCCTGGCGTGACGCGACCTCAGGGAACGGGCCCACGCCGAGCATAGTTCCGGCTGCCGGTGCCAGGGCGGCTGCGGGAGCCGGTGCGGCGACCGCTGCAGGTTCTGGCCACACTCGGGGCGGCTAGGCGTGCCTCTTTGGTGTGCTGGGCGGTTGGTTGATCGGGGCCTGCCCCGTTGGCGGTCGGTGATGCGGCGTGAGAGCGGTTCGAGCCGTTGATACGGGCCTATCCGGTCCGCGGGCGCGGGTGGGCTACTACTCCGGGTGCTGGGCTACTCGCAGCGTCAGCTCGCCCAATTTGGACGGCTCGGCGGTCCATCCGGGCCGAGGACGAACCGCGGCGGCGGGAGGAGGAAGACGAGCGTCAGGCGACCGAGCAGCGGGTGTGGTTCCAGGAGAAGGCGGCGCGCAGCCGGGCCGACACCGACCGGAAGAACGCCGCCTCCCGCCGGAGCGCGGCTGCACGGCACGCTCATGCGGCTGGCCGGTGCGCAGCGGGGCTGGAGCGCCTGGCCCGCGAGCGCCACCTCACCGTGACGGCCGGGGTGAGCACGGCCGAATTTGCGGTGGCTCGGCGGAACACCCCTGATCGGATCGGACGGCACCTCGGCGGCGCCCCTTTGTCCCCTATATGTTCGGGCTCGCGCACGGGGAGGCGTTCGGGTTGCTCGCGGAGATGGTCGAGACGCCCCGTGAAAGACTCGCCGACATGATTGTCGAACGTGCATACGCGCACCTGGGCTCGCGCAACGACGACGAGTGGCCGTGGTCCGTCCCGTGTGTGCGCGATCTCATGGCCAACGGGATGCGCTTCACCGCTCCGGTGACGTTCCTCGTCGGGGAGAACGGTTCGGGTAAGTCGACTCTGGTCGAGGCGCTTGCCGAGGGCTTTGGCCTGGACTCCTGGGGCGGCTCGCACGACTGGCGCTATGCCAGCCACCGTCCCAAGTCGCTGCTGGGTGAGAGGGTCCGCTTCGAGGCAGCGCCGCGCGGCCGGGCGATGCTGGGCAGCTGGGCCGCCCGGAAGGGGTTCTTCCTGCGCGCCGAGACCGCCCTGGACGCGCTGGACCGGGAAGGGTTCTCCCCGGATTCGGTCAGCCACGGAGAAGGCTTCCTCGCCGCCTTCCGGGGCAAGTTCCTCTGGGCCGGGCTGTACGTGATGGACGAGCCCGAGGCAGCCCTGTCGTTCACGTCCTGCCTGGAGCTGCTCGGACACATCGACCAGCTGGTGAAGAACGGAGGCCAAGTGATCTGCGCCACCCACTCGCCCCTGCTGACCGCGCTGCCCGGCGCGGACATCATCGAGGTCGGCGAGCACGGGCTCCGCCGGACCCCCTGGGACGAACTGGCACTGGTCGACCACTGGCGGCGCTACCTCGCCGACCCACAGTCCTACCTCCGGCACGTCCTCGACTGAACATGCCGTCAAGCCCGCGGCGCGCGCGGCCGCGCTGATGCCCATCCCGTCAGTCAGCTCAGTCAGCTGACCTGATCAGCGTCGGCACGAGGGCACTTGGCGCGCAACGGTCAGCGCCCGGGATCGGTGTCGGGCCTGTGGGCTAGAGCCTGTCCGGCGGGTCATGCCGGGCGGCCCACCGGCGCTGGATCGCTGTATCGACCCGCCGGACACGGAGCTGGGTGAAGCAGGTTGGGGCCGTCGATAAATCCCTCGACATGGGTCGCAGTGATCGGGGATGCTTCGCGCGATGACCAGGATCGATGACACACCGCCCGCGTGGGACGAGCGCACCCAGCTCACCACGTTTCTCGACTACGCACGTGGCACCGCTCGCGCCAAGTGCGATGGCGTCTCTGCGGAGAACGCCCGCAAGGCGCTCCTGCCGGGTTCACCACTGATGACCATGAGCGGAGTGATCAACCACCTCCGCTGGGTCGAGTACTACTGGTTCCAGGTGATCTTCCTCGGCGAGGAAGACCGGGCCCCCATGACCGACGAGGACCCCGACCGCGAGATGCGGATCGCCGTCGACTTCCCGCTCACGCAGTTGCTCGACGAATACGACGAACAAAGCGCCCGCTACCGCGAACTGGTCGCCGGGAACGACCTGGACAAGCAGGCCCAGGGAACCATCCGCAACGGCCTCCACGTCGACCTGCGCTGGATCCTGCACCACCTCACCGAGGAGACGGCCCGCCACAACGGCCACCTGGACATCCTGCGCGAGATGCTCGACGGCACAACCGGCTACTAGACCCGGGAGAGATCATGGGCGGAGCCTGAGTCTGATCGAGGCGAGCGTGACGGTGCCGTGGAAGATGTAGGCGCGCTTGTCGGATCTCGTGGCCAGCCCGGGAGTTCTTCAGCACGTTGATCGTTCGCTCAACTTCGTTCCTGCGCTTGTAGATCGTCTTGTCGAAGCCGGCGGGGCGGCCACCCTTGCTGCCGCGGGCTTAGCGGTTGGCCCGCTGATTCTTCGGTTTGGGGATGGTGTGCTTGATCTGGCGTCGTCGCAGGTAGCGGCGGTTGCGGCGAGACGAGTACGCTTTGTCGCCGCCGAGATGGTCAGGCCGAGTCCGGGGCCGCCCACCGTCCAGGCGGGCGACACGGACACGCTCCATGACCGGGATGAACTGCGGGGCGTCGCCCCACTGGCCCGGGGTGATGAGCAGGGCCAGCGGGCGGCGTCCGCCCTCACCGGCGAGGTGGATTTTACAGGTCAGGCCGCCACGGGAGCGTCCGAAGTCCCTCGTCGGGGCGGTGCTGCCGGGGCGTGCGTCTTTCCCGGCAGCCGCGGAGGCTTTGTGCGTGCTCCGGCGGCGTGTTGGTGGGCCCGGCAGGAGGTGGAGTCATGCTCACCATCGACCAGTCGAAGCGGCGCCTTCCGCGTCAGCATCGGCCAGGACGGCCGCGAAGAGCCTGTCCCATGTGCAATCCGCTGACCAGCGCCGATGCCGCTCGTACACGGCCTTCCACTTGCCGAAGCGCCCAGGCAGATCCCGCCACGGCAACCCGGTCCGGTTCCGCTACAGGATCCCGTTGAAGATCCGCCGGACAGACCCTAGGCCTGCAAATCCCTCGCCTGCGCGGGTGCCGTACGGCACCGGCCCGCGAAAACGGGGCCGATGGCGAAGATGAGGGCGCGGGCGGCGAAGCCGAGCGAGGTGATCATTCCCGCTCCCTCACCGATGAGGGCCGCTGCGGTCAGGATGCCGAGCCGGCCGGGAAGCATCGCGCAGCCCTGGCAGACGGCGCTGGTCAGGAGTCCGGCGGCCAAGCCTCCCCGCCGAACTCCGCTGGACCGGCTTCCCGCAGGAGCTCTACATCTGAGGTGTGACATAGCGCGTGAGCTGGCCACTTAGCGTTCCGGTTGGCCGGTCTTCGTGCTCCAAATGGCCTGCAGAGTCGGGAAGGAGGCGCTGCCGCCACGTCGCCCGGGGAGGCTAGAACGGCACGGCCGACTGGGGGCTATTCGGCGGGCCTGTTCACGCGGATCAGCGTCTGCTGGCCGTTGGCGACGAGCTTCTGCTCGCTGTCACCCTGGACGCCGTACACCTCCAACTGGCAGACGGTCAGGGTGCGTCCGGATCTCAGGACGGTGCCGATCGCTTCGAGGCGGTCGCCTGCGGCGGGCGCGAGGAGGTTGATCTTGTACTCGACGGTGAGGACCTCGGAAGCCTCGTCGAAAAGGGTGAGTGCCGCGTAGCCGCCGGCACTGTCCGCGATGGCGCTGGTGGCGCCGGCGTGAACGTACCCGTGCTGCTGGGTCACCTCGGGACGGGCCGGGAGCACGATGTGCACGCGGCCCGGGCCGACGTGGGCTAGGCGGGCGCCGAGGTGGGCCATGAGTCCCTGGCGGTCGAAGCTGTCTCGGACGCGCTTCTGGACTGCGGGGCTCGCCTGTTCCTGCTGCGTCTGGTCTTCCACGTACGTGCTCTCCTTCGGGTCCGTGTCGGGTGGAGCGGGACGGGTTCCTCAGTCGGCCAGGGGTTCCACCAGCAGGAACGCGCCGATGGCGATCATCATGGCGCCGCTGATGCGGGTGACGGCCCGGGCGGCCGAGGGCCGGGTCCTCAGGACCGCGCTGGCCAGGACGCCGACGGCGAGGTAGACGACGGCGCACGCGGTCAGATGCAGCATGCTGAGCAGCCCGGTCTGCGCGGCGACCGGCCAGCCGTCGGCGGCGTCGATGAACTGCGGGAACAGCGCGAAGTAAAGCAGCAGCGCCTTCGGGTTCAGGCCGCTGATCCCGGCCCCCTTGAGCATGACCTGCACGCGGGAGGCGTCCGAACTCTCTCCAGCGGCCGCCAGCACGGCAGGCTGCTTCACGACGCCCCAGCCCAGCCACAGCAAGTAGCCCGCGCCCGCCAGGGTCAGGGCGGTGAGCGCGGCCGGGGATCTCGCAACGATCACCGCCAGTCCCGCGACGGTCACCAGCGCGTAGGCCGCGTGTCCGGCGACCAGCCCCGTGACGGCCGGGAGGACCGAGCGTTCCCGAAGACCGGCGGATATCGCGTACGCCCAGTCCGCACCGGGGGTGAACACCAGGAGCAGGTCCACTGCCAGGAAGGCCGCCAGTGTCGTCGTATCCATCGATCGTTCCCTCTCGCATTGCTTGCCTTGGAGGGAAGGCTAGGTCGGATTTACCCGACGATGTTTGCGTTTTTACCTCATGATCGCGTGATGCGAGGGAGAATCTTCCCCATGGATGCCCTGGACCGGAAGATTCTTACCGAGCTGCAGCTCGACGGCCGCCTGACCATCACCGAGCTGGCCGCCCGCGTGAAGCTCAGCGTGTCGCCCTGCCACCGCCGACTGCGCGACCTTGAACGCGAGGGCGCGATCCGCGGCTACCGTGCCGTCGTCGACCCGGCCGCCGTCGGCCTGAACTTCGAGGCGCTCGTGTTCGCCACCCTGCGCTGGGAGAGCCCCGACACCGTCACCGCCTTCGAGGAGGCCGTGGCCGCCGTCCCTCACGTGCTTCAGGCGCAGCGCCTGTTCGGCGAGCCCGACTACCTCCTGCGGGTGGCCACCACCGACCTGTCGGCGTTTCAGGAGCTGTACGACCAGCGGCTCGCACGCCTGCCCGGAGTCCAGCGCCTGACCTCCACACTCGTCATGAAGAACGTCATCGACGACCGGCCCCTGCCCGAAAGCTAGTCACCACCGAGCTGCTGCGCTTAGCGTCCCGGCGACGGCCCCGGCGCTTTGCTGAGCGTCTGCCTGTCTCCCCGATCCATCGCCTTCGGGGGCTACCACGTGGTGCTCGCCCGCGGGCTCTCCGCGGAGGCGGTCGCCGAGCGCCTTGCTGCGACCCTGCTGTACGGGACGGAGCACATCGTCGTGCCAGTCGGGGAGCACACCGGTCCCTCGCTCCTGGAACTCATGGACGACAGCTACGGCGACTCCGACGACGGCATCGGCCTGCGCCTCGGGCGCGCGGGGGCCTGGACGTACGCGGTCGCGTACGGCGGCTGGCAGGGCGAGTTCGGCCCGCCGGCACCGGCCGCCCGTGGTGGCGCTCATGTCTGCCTCCGGTGTACGAGGAGGAGAACGGCAAGCCCGTCCCGCCCCAGTTCGCGTACTTCCACGACGGCCGGCTGCTGAGCGGCTGCAACCTGTATCTCGACGCCTCGTGGGGCTACCAGGGGGTCGAAGGCGACCCTGCACCAGCCGGCCGAGTGCAGGAGCGGCTGACGGCCGCCGGGCTCCCGGACCCGGAGCGGGACCACAGAGAGGTTCACCGCGCCGCGTTCGGCGTCGTCGAAGAGTTCTTCGGGCTCTCGCTGCCGCAAGATCCGATCGTGAGCGGGACGCTGCCGGCCGTCCTGCTCGAACCGGCCTGATCCACAGCCGGGCCGATACGAAGCGACCAAGGCGTGTTGCCAGCCGTCCCCAAGGTTGAGGTGGTGTGGTGCCCGTCCGGGAGACGGGCGGGCGCCACAGCCGGGCCGGGCTCAGCACATCTTGTAGTCGTACCTGGTGGAGTTGTAGGAGCAGGTGTCGACCTTGGTGCCGTTGGCCTTCTTCAGGGTGGCGGTGTCCTTGTCGTTGTTCCAGACGTACCAGCCACGGTTCTGATAGCGGTGGGCAGAGGTGTTGGTGCCCTTGCCGGTGTGGATGGTGACGGTCTTGCCCTTGCCGAGCGTGTAGGCACCGAAGGTGTACTTGTGGTTCGCCACATCCGTCAGGGTCCAGCCCTTGAGGCTGACCGCGGCGCCGGTGGTGTTGCGTATGACGACGTACTCGGCATTGAGACTCGCCTGCGCGCCGCGGTCGCTGCCGGGGCTGTCGTAGTAGACCTTGTACAGGTGGACCGAGCCGGCCGCCTGCGCCGGGGAGGGCAGCGCAAGGAGGCCGCCGACGGCCACCGCTGTGACAGCGACGGCCGTGGTACGCGTACGGAGCATGAGTTTCCCTTCGACGATGAGAGAGCGCCGGACTTCCCCCAATCGCGTCCGGCAGGTAGTCACCGTAGAGAGCACCGGCTCCCGAACCGTGGCGCGTTACCGAACTGGGATAAAGCGAACTAGGGTGCGAAAACCTAGGCCTTGCTGTGACATTCCGGCGCCGTGACGACTCCGCCCTGAACATCGCGCGCACATCGTCGACATGCCTTCCGACGAGGTGCGCAGACCTCCCGCCGCCGGTGGTGGCTGCAGTGGTGATCCATACGCTGCAGGCCGCCGTCCCTCAACCGCGGTGCCTGGGGCGCAACTATCGTGCTCGGGCTCCCGACTCTTACGGGCGCGGTCGTGATGGTCTTTGCGGTTCGAGTGCCGGAGTCGTCTCGGCCTTGGTGGACTCCCGGCAAGGTGGACTTCTAGTTCGTCGACGAGGACAGTCGCTACGAGCGATGACTAGCTGGCTACTTGCCGGAACTGACACCGCCGGGAATGAGGACGTTCGGCGCGCCCGGCCCCTCAGCGGGAACCATCTGACCGGTCGTAGAGGGAGGGAACTCGTGGTGCGGGAGTGCTGGTTCTGCGGGAATGCCACACCGGCGTCATGGCACGACCGCGTCCTGGGGCTGCACCAGGGCGCCGACACCACGATGACCCCATGGATCGTCGTTCTGCGCACCACGTGGCGCCGGGAAGTCGTGCACGTGCCACGCTGCGCCCGCTGCCACTACGGGCATCAGATCGAGCAGACCGCGGCGGTGCTCTCCATAGCCGCGTTGATCGCCTACTCCGCCAGCGGCCAGCTGGACCAGCTCCTCGGCATTTTGCCAGCTTCGGCCGCAGAGCGGACGGTCGCAGCGATCTGGGCGGTCGTGGCCTGTCTGCCGGGTCTCATCTGGATCACCATCAGGCATGGTTGGCTGCCATGGCGGCGCGTGGCACCCCACCGCCTGGGCTATGCCCGCCATCACCCGGAGTTCATCCAACTCCTGGACGAGGGCTGGAAACCCAGGCCGGGTCCCTTCCCCTACTGGGGAAGCCCGCAGAACCCCCATCCCCCTCCGCCGCCGAGCAGATTCCGGCGACTGACCGGACGCGTCATCGACCTGGCCGGAGCAGCCTGCGTCATCGGCATTCCCATCTCCTACCTGCAGGGCTACGAGGAATTGGCCGGAGGTCTCATCGCGGCGGCGGCAGGGCTGTTCGCCCTGTCCTCGAAGATCAAACCCGACAACTGAACGCCCGGCCCGCTCCGAAGCACTTCTCGGCTGGCGTTCGACAAGCTCCTCAGTGGCAACTGCGTATCGCGATTCGGTGAGATTTCAGGTCGTCACCGACGCCAAGAGCCTCCTGATCGCCATCGGGCACCAAGCACTCCCCCACCGACGACCCAGCCGCAGAGCGCCACCTCCGCCCGCCCGCGGGTAGCGCTTCCGGCTCTACTTCCGTGTGGCTGAGGCTTCGCCGACGCGGCAGGCTACCGCCGTGAGGTGCTTACGCTCCGCGATCCGGCTGCGTAGTTCCAGGCGAGGACCGGCTCGGCGTCCTCGTCGAGGAAGGCGCGTCTCGTAGGTGCCGGTGTCAAGGGGCGGGCGACGAGAACGGCGCCGAGGTGGATGAGCTGACGCTGGGCGCTGGTGACGCGCTCCTCGTCCGGCTACGGCAGGGCAGAGCGGGTGTGGTCAAGGCAGATCCCCCAAGAGGGGGGCAGGTGGTGTCCGGGGTGGTGGTCCAGGTCATGCCGCCGGCCTCGCGCCGGCCAGGCACGGGAGCGGCGGCGCTGCCTGACGGTCGGCCGTGGTGCCCGCGCGAGCGGCGGCCTCGGCGTCCGGGATGCCGTCGCTGATGTGGTACCTGGCCAGCGCCTGCGCTTCGCTCGTTGACAGCACGCCATCGCGCACCGCGTCGAGGAGGAGGTCCAAGGGCTCCAGCCGGGGCGCGTGAAGGCCAGCCTCCGCGGCAGAGGCTCGGATCGTGCGGGCGCGGGCGGTCTCGTACGGCTCGGCGCCGTGCCCGCCGAGCTCTCCGCGGCCGCGCTCTGCTCGGCGGCGAACTCGGCCAGGACCCGGCGCAGGGTGTCCAGAGCCAGGTTCGCGGCGGCCGGGGCGGCAGTGGATGGGGGACGGCCAGAGCAGCCCACCTCGTAAAGGCGGCCACGGCCACGTGACCGACGGCGTCGCAGGCTCGGCCGCCCCCGGACCTGCCCGGGGATGATGCGGATGACAGCCAAGAGCATCGCCTGGACGATGAGCTCGCCGCGACACACTCGGATCGGTCACCGCAGCAGGGCGCGCCGAGGCAGCGCTCGTAGTACGGCGTCGGTCCGCGCATCGCTCACGCCTTCGGTCCTCGGCGGAGCGCGGAACGAAGCTGGGCGCGCCCCCAGGGAACCGGCCCAGCGATCGATCACGGCCGCGAGGCCGTCAGTGAAATGGCCATCGCTCACCCAGTCGGGGACCACGTGCCGGAGGCCAGAGCCCGCGCACTCCGCGGCCCAACCGGCATCCTGCCGGTCGACGAACCCGCAGCAGGCGGCGCGGTGCAGATTCTCCAACCCGCTTGCCCTCTGCCTGGGCAAGCCTGATGAACTGGTCGGCAAGTCCCCCTCGTGAGCGGTCCGTGCCACATCGGCAAGCTTCCAGACACATGGATGGAGAATTGGCCGCCAGAGGCGGGGCGAGGGTGCTCGACGAGGCGGTCAGACAGAGCGAGGAGCTGCCGCACCGGCAAGGACCCACCCGACCGGATCCGCCGCCCCGCCCGCCGTGCCCTCGGCAGCCCGGCCCCCTGCATCCTCGTACGTCCATACGGTTAGGCTGGCCTTGCCCAGCGTGCGGGCGTTCACGACCTATATGACGGAACGGGCAGAGAAAGGCGCAGGTGAGAGACGGTGACCGGGCTCGAATGCACCGTGCCCCCGGTAGGGCGGGACCCCCTGCGGGTCACCAAGGACGCGGCCTTTGGCCCCGTGCCCAGGGCGAGGCAGCGTGCATAAGATCGCGCTCACAGCCGGAGCCCTGTACGTCATCGTCCTGCTTCGCGCCGGAGGGACGTTCGCCGTCGGATGGCTCGCAGGCGCAGGCGCCCGGCGCAGCAGACTCGCCGAGCGGATCACCTCAGCGAAGTTCCAGCGCGCCGAGCGGGCCATCCAGCGGTGGGGCGCGCCAGTCGTGGCCGTCTCCTTCCTGACTATCGGCTTCCAGACCGCCGCCAACTTCCTCGCCGGCAGCATGCGCATGCCATTGCCGCGCTACCTCCCCGCCCTCTTCGTAGGCGGAGCCGCCTGGGCCCTGATCTACGCAACCGCAGGGCTTGGCGCGCTCGAAGTACTGAGAAAACTCTTCGCCGAGCGGACCGGCCTCGGAGCAGCAGCCGCCATCGTCCTCCTCCTCGCCGCGTGCGGAGCAGTGCTCTACCGCAGAAGACGGGCCGCCCTCTCCTCCAGCGACGCCACGGCCACCGCCGAGGAACCGTAGACCCACCCCGCACGAACTAGCACCACCGGCACAGCCCTCCTCCACGCCAGCCACTTGCCCGCACACACCCCTGACCACGCTCAGCCCCCTGTTGCCGGGCGCCCCGTGCAGGGTGTCGGCGATGGCACGCCGGTTCCAGCCGACGGACTGCCCCACCCGCGCCAACTCGCCCCTGGTCGGGGCCGCGGCCGAACCGGCCGGATGCGTTCAAGTCGTTGATCGACGCGCGGCTGCGGGCGGAACTCGACGCGTCGCGCGCGTGCCGTTCCCCTGGTCGACCGCGGCTCGTTTCCAATCCGTGACAAACTCTGACGAGCAGGACCGGACCGAACGGAGCGCCACACCGGGTCTGCCTGACCGGGCGGAACTACCGGTACAGGCAGGGAAGTCGGTTGTGGGGGCAGGCCGTCAAACCCGCTCCGCTGGTGTCGGACTCGGCCCTGCCGGGGCGCCGGGCGAGAGTGCCGGCGGCGGGGTGTCGCGCGGGATCGGTGGGGTTCTGGTGGCGGCGGCCGGCGGGCTTCTGGGTGTCGTCGGCTTTCTGGGGTCCTTCTTGCGGCCCACCTCCGATGACTGGTGCATCGCGTGGAAGGCCCGGGACATGGGTGTGCTGGGGGTGACGTACGACTTCTACCTGACGCAGAACGGGCGGATCACCAACGCCTTGCTCAGCGGGGTCGTCTACTCGCACGGCATGCTCGGGCCTCAGGTGCTCTCCACGGTCCTGATCGTCGCCCTCGGGCTCGGCTTGGGATTTCTGGCCCGTGAGGCGCTCTGCGCGCTGGGCATGCGGGCGCCTCTGGCAGTCCTTGCGCCCGCGGTCATGGTGGTGGAGGCGCTGTTGTTCCTCGGCGGTACCCGCAACTACCAGATGCTGTGGGCGCCGGCCGCCATCTCGCACATCCTGCCCAGTGTTCTGGGCATTTGGGTCCTGCTCGGCGCCATCCGCGCGGGTCGGAGCCCGAGGCGACGGCCACGGTGGGCGGCGCTCGTCGGCGCCCTGGTGACGGGCTTCGCGATCGGCACGCTGAGCGAGCCGTTCCTCGCCGTCAGCGGCCTCACCGCAGCCACCGCCGCGCTCCTGACGCTGCCCCAACCACCCTTGGCGCTACGGCTCGCGCGGACCTGGTACCCGTTCAGCTGGTCCACCTTGTACTGCGTGGGTCTCGTCGCCGGTCTGGCCGTGCTCTACACCTCGCCCGGCGCCGCCTGGCGCCGCGCACAGCGCCCACCGCGGGAATTCAGCGCACGGCGCCTGGCACGCGACTGGGTCCACATCTGGGACACCATCCTCAGTCAGTGGGCCTACCTCGGCGCCGCCGCCGTCGGCGTACTCCTCGGACTCGGACTCGGACTCGGACTCGGAGTCACCCTCATCCGCCGGGGTACTCTCCCGCCGCCGGCGACTCGCCTGCTGCTGATCCTCCCGGTCCCCGTCCTCATCCTGTCGTCCCTCGCCGTCGCCCACGGCCTGCGCATGGGATACGGCGGCAACGGCTGGACCTACGCCCGTACCTGGACCAGCTTCCTCATCCCCTACCTGGCCACCCTCACCCTGTACGGAGCCCTCCTCGGCCACTGGGCCGGGCGACGCGCGCAGACTCCTGGCAAGCCACGCCTGCCGCAGGCGGCGGCAGCCCTGCTGGCGGGCACGTTCACTCTCGCCGCCCTCGCCGCCCTGATCCCCGCCGCCCAGCAACTCACCACTCAGACAGTCACCCGGGCAGCGCGCTGGGACGCCCAAGACAGCCGTATCCGCGAGCAGGTCGGCGGAGGAGCCAGCAGCGTGACCTACGAGGCGATGCCCATCGGATCCCTCGCCGAGCCCTACTTCTCCCGTCACGAAGGAAAGGACTGGGTCGCGCCGTGCGCCGCCAAGTACTACCGAGTCCAGCAGATCCACAAGCCCAAGCCCAAGCCCAAGCCCTGACGCGCAGTCCCGCGACACTTTGATTCGATCGTCGCGATCGAAAGTTCCTTCCTGAACCATTGACTTCGATCGCATTGATCGTATCGTTTCAGCCATCGCATGAGGCGGTTGACTTGAGCGATCGGATTGACCGTCAGGTGCGGAAGGCAGCCTGCGCCCGTCCGGCTGTCGCCGAGGGAGGAACCTTCATGGCCCTGTTGATGACGGATCCACCACCGGCGTCGTAAGTGCGGGCGGTCAATTCCCCCTCAGGAGGACACATTGCAACATCGCAAGGTCCTGACCTCACTCCGCGCCCATAGCGCGCGAGCCCTGGCCGCCGCTGCGGCCGCACTCGCCCTCACTGCCCTTCCCGTCGCGACCCCACTCGCGGTGGCGCAGAGTTCGGACGTGCCGAGCGCGGCAGCGGGGTTCACGGTGTACACCAATGAGCGAGGTGCCCACCCGCCGGGGCAGACCCAGTACGGCGCCACCAAGGCCACCGTCGTCTACGACGTCTTCTCCTACCGGTGCGACGCGGCCGGATGCACCTCCAACGGCGGTGCGCTGCCCTCGCAGGCCACGTACGAGGCCAAGGTCAAGGAGTACATGGGCGCCGGGCAGTTCGCCGGTGAAGCTACCGCGCCGGTCGTGCTCGACTTCGAGGACATCGAGCTCACGCAGGTCCCCACGGGGCAGGCGGCCACCAACGCCTACAACCTGTGGCGGCAACTGCTCACTTGGACCCGCAACGCCGCCCCGCAGGCGCCGATCTGCCACTACGGCTACGACTGGCAGACCCGCAACCAGAACCTCATCAAGCAGCTGCACGACGACAACCTCCTCAACTGCTTCGCCCCGCGGGCCTACTTCGACGACGGTCAGTCACTGTCGTCCTGGACCAGTAGGTTCGACGCGTCTATCGCCCGCGACCGCGCCATGGCTCCGAGCCACCCCGTCTACCCCTACGTCAACCCGGTCTCGTTCCCCTCGGAGACGTACCAGCCCGGCAACAGCTGGGCCCACGTCATACAAGCGGTGAAGGCCAAGGCGGACGGTGTCGTGCTCTGGGAGACCAGCGCCAAGAACGCCAACGCCTGCCCCTGGGTGTCCCAGCACTCGTACGAGATGGGGGTCATCACCGGAACCAGCAGCAGCGGCCCGCTACGGGCGACCGCCACGCCGCCTAGCGGCAACTGCACCGTGTCCCGCGGCGCCCAAGTCCCGATTCCGGTCACGATCACCAACACCTCAAGCACCACTACGGCCGCCACCCAGATGCTGTCCATCGGAGGGCAGGCGCCAGGGGTCGGCACGTACGGCACCGGCTGGCAGTACTGGAACATTCCCGCCCTCGCCCCGGGTGCCACGGCCCAGACGACGCTGTACCTCAACATCGACGCGTCCCAGGTCACCAGCACGGTGCTGCTTCACCTCAAGACCGGCATCAGCGACACGCGAATGGCGGTGATCGTACTGTGAGGCGCCCGCAGGGGCGCCGAACGGCTCACCTCAGGGCGTAGATCCTCTTCGCCGTGTCGGCGAAGAGCGCGGACCGTTCCGGCTCGCTCAGGTCCGACATCAACTGGCGTGCTGTGTCCACCACTTCGCCGTACGTTGCAGCCAGTAGGCAGACCGGCCAGTCCGAGCCGAACAGCAGGCGGTCCGCGCCGAACGCTTCCAGGGCCGTTTCGGTGTACGGGCGCAGGTCGTCCAAGGTCCAGTCGTCCCAGCGGGCCTCGGTGGGCAGGCCCGAGAGTTTGGCCGCCGTGTTGGGCAGGGTGGCCAGGGTGTGGAGGTGCCCTGCCCAGGTGTTCAGCTCGCCCGTCGCTATGGGGGGCTTGCCCAGGTGGTCCAGGACGAAGGTGAGTTGGGGGAGGAGGAAGGCCGCCGAGGTCGCGGCGGGGAGCTGGTGCGGGAGGACCACCAGGTCGTAGACCAGTCCCGCCGCGGCCACCGCTTCGAGGCCGCGGAGTACGTCCCGTCGCAGGATCCACAGCGGGTCCGGTTCGCCTTGGATCTGGTGGCGGATGCCCACCAGCTTCTCCCCGCCCGGTAGTTCACGGAGCCGGGCCAGTTCGTCGGCCACGTCGGGGGCCGTGAGGTCCGTCCAGCCGACCACTCCCCCGACCAGGTCGTGGTCCGCGGCCAGCTCCAGGAGTTCAGGTGTCTCGTCGGCTGTCGTTACGGTCTGTACGACAACCGTGGACGTCACACCCGCCTCTCTTGCCTCCGGTGCCAGGTCCGGGAGCGTGAAGTTCCGTCGTATCGACGTCATTTCGTCGCCCTTGATCCACGGCTGGTCCCGAACCGAGAGGTCCCAGACGTGGTGGTGCGCGTCCACTATGCCCATGCCGCTCACAGCTCCCAGACGACGGGCAGGCCGGCGTCCGTGCCCTCGGTGCTGTAGTCGTGGGCGACGTCGAGGAGGTCGGCCATGCGGGCCTGCCAGGCGACGTTGACCGGGAGGTGCTCCAGTTCGGCGAGGAGTTCGGCGTAGTCCTCGCACTCCAGGACGTGGAAGAGGTCGGTGCCGCTGCGCCAGATCGTCCAGGACGTGGCTCCGGCCGCGCGGATGGCCCGGGTCAGTTCCTCGGGGACCGCGCGATGGGCGTCCTCGTACGCGGCGATGTGGTCGGCGCGGACCCTGGTGTGCAGCGCGATTCTCATGACGGCTCCTCGGCGGGGCGGGCTGCTACGACGATGACGTCCAGGGTGCGTGGGCCGTGGACGCCCTCGACCCGGTCCAGTTCGATGTCGCTGGTGGCGGACGGTCCGGAAATGAACGTGAGCGGGGCGGTGGGATCGAGGCGTGACAGGGCTTCGGGTACGTCACCTACGATCTGGTTCTCGCGGATCACACAGAGGTGGTAGTCCGGGAGGAGCGACAGGGCTCGGCGGCCCTGGCCCTGTCCCGCGTCCAGGACCACCGTGCCGGTCAGCGCGATTCCGAGCGCCGCGGTGGTCAGCACCGCAGCCGCAGCGTCCAAGGCATCCACGGAGAGGGGCGGTACGTCACCCAGCCGCTTGAAGCTTCCCTCCGGCAGCAGCACATCAGGAAAACCCGGCGGCACCACTACGGCTTCCGCGCCCCGTTCCGCCAAGGTCGCCGCGATCGTGCGTGCCGCCTTCTCCTCCGTCGTATGGATCACGGAAGCCCCGTGGTCCGCTACGCGCTCGACGAACAGGGACACCGGGTTGGAACCCGCGTGGTCGGCTCGGTATTCGCGGGGAACCGGCACGCTGTCCGGTCTCTCGCTCGCCGGGACGTCCGCCAGGGCCGCCGATATGCGGGCCAGGATCGTCGATCTCGTACTCATTCCGCCCCTCCCTCTCTCGTACGGCGCCACCAGGACCGGAACGACTCGGCCGGCGGCGCGGGTGTGTCGCGGGTGGCGGACCAGCGCGAGAGCGGGCCCGGTAGACGACGTATCCGGCCGCCGCTGCCGTAGAACCGGGCCGCCCAGCCGGCGGCCCGCTGGAGCAGGCCGAGGCCGGCGGGTGAGCGCAGTACCGCCGCTGCCGCTCCCATGGCCAGGGACTCGGCCGTCGGTACGAGCCCACTGGCCGCCTTGGCCTCGACGGCCTTGGCGCGCAGGTGGACCAGGATCTCGGGGATGTCGATCCGTACCGGGCAGGCGTCGTAGCAGGCGCCGCAGAGCGTCGAGGCGAACGGCAGGGTGTCCGCGTGCTCGACCCCGACCAGCTGCGGGGTGAGTACCGCGCCGATCGGGCCCGCGTACACCGAGCCGTACGCATGGCCGCCGGTGCGTTCGTACACCGGGCAGACGTTGAGGCAGGCCGAGCAGCGGATGCAGGCCAGGGCCTGGCGTCCGACGGTGTCCTTCAGGGTGGCCGTGCGGCCGTTGTCGAGCAGGACGAGGTGGAAGGTCTGCGGGCCGTCCCCCGGTGTCACGCCAGTCCACATCGAGGTGTACGGGTTCATCCGCTCACCCGTCGAGGAGCGGGGCAGCAGTTGGAGGAAGACTTCGAGGTCGGCGAAGGAGGGCAGCACCTTCTCGATGCCCATGACGGTGATCAGGGTGTCGGGCAGGGTCAGACACATCCGGCCGTTGCCCTCCGACTCCACGACGCACACCGTGCCCGTGTCGGCGGTGGCGAAGTTGGCGCCGGAGACGGCGACCCTGGCGCGCAGGAACTTCTCCCGCAGGTGCAGCCGGGCCGCCTCGGCGAGATCGCGCGGGTCGTCGGCGAGGTCGGCGGGGGCGGCTCTGCCCCACTTCCCCATCTCCCGGCGGAAGATCTCACGGATCTCGGCCCGGCCGCGGTGGATGGCCGGGACCAGGATGTGCGAGGGCCGGTCGTCGCCGAGTTGCACGATGAGTTCGGCGAGGTCGGTCTCGTACGCGCGGATTCCGGCGGCGTCCAGTGCCTCGTTGAGGCCGATCTCCTGCGTGGCCATCGACTTGATCTTGAGGACCTCGGTCTCGCCAGTGGCGCGCACCAGGTCGGTGACGATGCGGTTGGCCTCGGCGGCGTCGGCCGCCCAGTGCACGTGGCCGCCCGCCCGGGTGACGGCTTCCTCGAGGCGTGTGAGGTGGTGGTCCAGGTGGCGGAGTGTGGTGCGTTTGATGGCCTCGCCCGCCTCGCGCAAGCGCTCCCAGTCGTCAAGTTCGGCCGTGACGGCGAGGCGCCGGTCGCGGATCGTGGTCGTCGCGCGCCGCAGGTTCGTTCGCAGGCGGGTGTCGGCGAGGGCCGAGCGGGCGGCTACGGGGAAGGTCGGAGCGCCGAGCCATACGACGTTGTCGCCGGTGCTCATCTCGTGGCTCCGTCCGTCGAGGCGAGGATCTCCGCGAGGTGGCGGGTGCCGATGCCGGTCCGCAGTCGGGAGAGCCCGCCGCCGATGTGCAGCAGGCACGAGTTGTCCCCCGCCGTGACCACCTCGGCTCCGGTCGCCTGCACGTGCCGCATCTTGTCGGCGAGCATGGCGTGGGAGGTGTCCGCGTTCTTGAGGGCGAAGGTGCCGCCGAACCCGCAGCAGGACTCCGCCGAGGGGAGTTCGACGAGGTCGATGCCCTTGACGGCCCGTAGCAGGCTCAAGGGACGGTCTCCGACCCTCAGCATCCGCAGCGAGTGACAGGTGGGGTGGTAGGTGACGCGGTGCGGGAAGTACGCGCCGACGTCGGTGACGCCCAGGACGTCGACGAGGAGCTCGGACAGCTCGTACACGCGCGGGGTGATCTGGTCGACCGCGGTCGCCAGAGCCGTGTCGCCGTGCTCCCGCGCGACGGTCCGGTGGTGGTGGCGGATCGTGCCGGCGCAGGACGCGGAGGGCGTGACGATCGCGTCGTATCCGGCGAACACCTCGGTGAAGCGGCGCACCATGGGCAGGGTCTGGGGCCGGTATCCGGTGTTGAGGTGCAGCTGGCCGCAGCACGCCTGGGCCTGCGGGAAGTCGACGGTGTGGCCGAGCCGTTCCAGGAGGGCGACCACGGCCTTCCCCGTTCGCGGGAACATCGTGTCGTTGAAGCAGGTGATGAAGAGGGCGATGCGCACGACTACCTCTCCCCCGGCACGGGGACGTCGTCCGGCAGCAGGCCCTCGGCGCGCAGCTCCGCCCACACGTCGGCGGGAAGCGGGCGCGCGAGTTGCTCGGCCGCGTCGCGGACCTCGTGGCCGGAGCGGGTGCCGACGAGCACGCTCGCGACGGCCGGATGGCCGAAGGGGAAGCGCAGGGCGAGGGCGCGCAGCGGGACGCCGTGGCGTTCGGCGACGGCCTGGAGGCGGAGGGCGCGGGCGAGGACGTCCGGTGGCGCGGTGGTGTAGTCGAAGGTCGCGCCGGGCCGGGGGTCCGCGAGCAGGCCGGAGTTGAACACGCCGCCGATCACGACGCTCTTGCCCCGGGCGGCGGCCTCCGGCAGCAGGTCCGTGAGGGCGCTCTGGTCCAGCAGGGTGTAGCGGCCGGCGCACAGCACCACGTCGACGTCGGTGTCGCGGACGAACCGGGTCAGCATCGCGGTCTGGTTCATGCCTGCGCCGATCGCCCCGATCACGCCCTCCGCGCGCAGCCGTTCCAGCTCCGGATACGCATGGTGGAAGGCTTCCGGGGCGTGGTCGTCGGGGTCGTGGAGGTAGACGACGTCGATGCGGTCGTGGCCGAGCCGCTGCAGGCTCTCGTGGATGCTGCGGCGCACGCCGTCGGCGGAGAAGTCCCAGACGCGGCGGTGGATAGCCGGGACGGCGAAGCCGTTGGCGAGGTCGTCGCCCTCCCCCGTGGCAGGCCGGAGCAGGCGGCCGACCTTGGTGGACAGGACGTACGCGTCCCGTGGGCGGGTGCGCAGGGCGGCGCCGAGGCGTTCTTCGGAGAGGCCGAGGCCGTAGTGAGGGGCGGTGTCGAAGTAGCGGATGCCCGCGTCCCAGGCGGCGTCGACGGCGCCGGCGGCCTGGGCCACGTTGACGGGCGCGTACAGGTTGCCGATGCCGGCCGCGCCGAAGGAGAGCGCGGTGACGGCGACCTTGGAGGCGCCGAGGGTGTGGGGTGTGTGGTGTCGCACGGGGGCGGGGACTCTCATTTCTCGGCCGGGCGGAGGCGGAGGCCCTGCATGCCGCCGTCGACGGCGAGGGCCGTGCCGGTGACGGACGCGGCGGCCGGGCTCGCCAGGTACGCGATGGCGGCGGCGACTTCGGCGGCGGTGACGAGCCGTCCGGTGGGCTGGCGCGCCCGCAGCGCCAGCCGCTCGCCGGCCGGGTCGTCCGCCGCGTCGAGGAGCCTGCCGACCCAGGGGGTGTCGACGGTTCCCGGGTTCACGCAGTTGACGCGGATGCCCTCGCGGACGTGGTCGGCGGCCATGGCGCGGGTCAGCGAGAGGACGGCGCCCTTGCTGGCGCTGTACAGCGCCCGTTGCGGCAGTCCGGCGGTGGCGGCGATCGAGCAGGTGTTGACGACGGCGGCCGCTTCGGACGCGCGCAGGTGCGGCAGGGCGGCGCGGGTCGTACGGACGATGCCGAGCACGTTCACGTCGAGGACCCGGTGCCAGTGCGTGTCGTCGTTGTCCTCCACGGTCCCTATGGCGCCGATGCCGGCGTTGTTCACCAGGATGTCGATGCCGCCGAGGGCTTCGGCGGCGGCGGCGACCGCGGATCGTACGGCGGTGTCGTCGGTGACGTCGGCGCGGTGGCCGAGGAGGGGTGCGGGCAGGCCGTCGGGCGCGAGATCGAGTACGGCGACGGCGGCGCCGCGCGCGGCCAGGAGTTCGGCGGTGGCGAGGCCGATGCCGGAGGCGCCGCCGGTGACGACGGCGCGCAGGCCCGTGAGCTCGCTCATGCGGGGTTCCCTTCGTGGGTGGTGCGTACAGCAGCCGCCAGGTCGGCGGTCCAGAAGGTGCCGTCGGGGTAGGCGTACTCCTCGATGGACCGCGGGTGCATCTCCGCCGAGAAGCCGGGGGCTAGTGGGGCCCGGTAGTGGCCGTCGCGGATCTCTACAGGGGTGCGGAAGTGTTCGTGGAGGTGGTCGACGTACTCGACGACCCGGTTCTCGGTGGTACCGGACAGGGCGACGTAGTCGAACATCGACAGGTGCTGCACCAGTTCGCACAGGCCGACGCCGCCTGCGTGCGGGCAGACCGGGACGTCGTGGCGGGCGGCGAGTAGCAGGATCGCCAGGTTCTCGTTGACCCCGCCGACGCGAGCGGCGTCGATCTGGAGGATGTCGATCGCGCCGGCCTGGAGCAGCTGCTTGAAGACGATCCGGTTCTGTACGTGTTCCCCGGTGGCGACCTTGACCGGTGCCACCGCCCCTCGTACGGCGGCGTGGCCGAGGATGTCGTCGGGGCTGGTGGGCTCCTCGATCCAGTACGGGTCGAACTCGGCCAGCGCCTTGGTCCACTCGATCGCTTCGGGCACGTTCCAGCGTTGGTTGGCGTCGATGGCGATGCGGATGTCCGGGCCGACGGCGGCGCGCGCGGCGCGCATGCGGCGGATGTCGTCCGCGAGGTCGGCGCCGACCTTCAGCTTGATCTGGGTGAAGCCCTCGGCGACGGCGGCCCGGGCGAGGCGGCTCAGTTTCTCGTCCGGGTAGCCGAGCCAGCCGGGTGAGGTGGTGTAGGCGGGGTATCCGTGCTCGCGGAGCGCGGCCGCGCGTGCGGCGGCGCCGGCCCTGCCGCGGCGGAGCAGTCCGAGCGCGTCCTCGGGGGTGAGGGCGTCGGCGATGTAGCGGAAGTCGATCTGGGAGACGAGCCATTCGGGCTCGGCGTCCGCGAGGAACTGCCACAGCGGCTTCTCGGCCCGCTTGGCCGCGAGGTCCCAGACGGCGTTGAGGACGGCGCCGATGGCCATGTGCATCACGCCCTTCTCCGGGCCGAGCCAGCGCAGTTGGCTGTCCCCGATCAGGTCGCGGCTCAGCGAGCCGGGGTCGGCGCACAGCTCGGCGACCGGGCGCCCGACGACGTGCGGGCGCAGCGCGTCGAGGGCGGCGACCTGGACTTCGTTGCCGCGGCCGATGGTGAAGGTGAAGCCGTGACCTTCGTGGCCGTCGCCCGCGTCGGTCCGCAGGACGACGTAGGCGGCGGAGTAGTCGGGGTCGGGGTTCATGGCGTCGGAGCCGTCGAGCTGGCGGGAGGTGGGGAAGCGGATGTCGTACGTGTCGACCGCGGTGACGCGGGCGGCGGATGCGGTCATGTGGGGCCTCTCAGGGGCCGTCTCGGGCTCGCGGGCGCTGCGGCTGTCGGGCTTTGGGGCCGGCGGGCTGGGGCCGGCGGGCTGGGGCCGGCGGGCGCTCCGACTTGCGGAAGCTCGGGCTTGCGGAAGCTCGCGTTGTCGGGCTCGGGCTTGCGGAAGCTCGCGTCGTAGGGCTCGGGCTTGCGGGAGCTCGCGCCGTAGGGGGCTCGCGCTGCGGTGCTGGGGCTGTGGGTGGGGCTGGCCCGTCAGGCTTGGGCGAAGGTCTGGCGCTGGCTGCCGAGGCCGTCGATGGACAGCTCGACGGTGTCGCCGGGGCGCAGGTACGGGGTGCCGGGGAGGCCGAGGGCCACGCCGGCCGGCGTACCGGTGTTGATGACGTCGCCGGGCTCCAGGACCATGTAGTTGCTCAGGTACGCGACGAGGTGGCCCACCTGGAAGATCATGTCGCGGGTGGTGCCGTGCTGGCGCCGGACTCCGTTGACGGCCAGGTGCAGGGCGAGGTCCTGCGGGTCGTCCACCTCGTCGGGCGTCACCAGCCAGGGGCCGAGCGGGTTGAAGGTCTCGCAGGACTTCCCGAGATCCCACTGCGGCGAGTAGTCGAGCTGGAACTCCCGCTCGGAGACGTCGTTGCTGATGGCGTATCCGGCGATGTGCCGCAGGCCCTCCTCGGCGCTCTCCAGGTAGCGGGCCCGGCTGCCGATGACGACCGCGAGTTCCACCTCCCAGTCCGTCCTGGCCGAGCCGCGCGGGATCAGTACATTGTCGTACGGGCCGACGACCGTGCCGGGGTCCTTCATGAAGACGACCGGGCGGGGCGGGACGGGCGCTCCCGTCTCCTCGGCGTGGTCGCGGTAGTTGAGGCCGATGCAGACGACCTTCCCCGGCCGGGCGACGGGAGCACCCACGCGCAGGCCGCTCGGGTCCCGCTCGGCGAGCTTGCCGTCCTCGACGGCCGCTCGGGCGCGGTCGAGTCCGCCCGAGGCGAGGAACGCTCCGTCGATCTCGTCGGCTACAGGGGTCAGGTCCCACACCCGGCCGTCTTCGGTCCGTACGGCCGGCCGTTCGGCGCCGGGGGCGCCCAGGCGCATCAGCTTCACTGGTCGGTCTCCTTGCAGACGGGGGAAGGAGTGGGGCCGCTCCCGCCCTCGGGACGGGTCGGGCGCTGAGGAACGGCCCCACGCACGCGCGGGACCCGTGGTCGCGGCCGCGGCGGCGCGGAGCGACGGCTGCCGGACGGGCCGGATCCCGGACCGGGGCTCTTGCACTGTGCCCTCGGACTCCTAGATTTATCAGACCACTTGGCGTCGGCGACACCCCTGGAGTCGAGAAAATACTCCATCGGAAGGGAAGTGGTCTGACCACTTGGCTGGTTAGACTGCCCGAATCGGACAAGGGAGAAAATCGGTGGAGGAGCGCACCCCGGTCAGGGGAACCGTGACCCAGCGCGCGATCGACCAGATCAAGGCGATGATCACCGAGGGAGAGCTGCACCCCGGGGACCGGCTGCCCACGGAGCGGGACCTCGCCACGCAGTTGGGCCTCTCACGGAGCTCTATGCGGGAGGCGGTCCGCGCGCTGACGGTCATCGGCGTCCTGGAGGCACGGCACGGCTCCGGGATCTACGTGAGCCGGCTGGGGGCCGACGACCTGTTGGAGACCTTCGGCGTCGTCGCCGACCTCTCGCGCGGCGAGCAGCTCGTCGAACTCCTCGAGGTCCGGCGCGTCCTGGAGTCCACGGCCACCGCCCTGGCGGCCGCCCGGATCGACAAGGACCAACTGGCCGTGGTGACCGGGCACCTGCGGGCGATGGAGGAGGCCGACGACCCGGAGGAGATCCTCGCCCACGACCTGGCCTTCCACCGGGCCGTCAACGCGGCCTCCGGCAACGAGACCATGGCCGCCATCCTCGAAGGCCTTTCGACCCGGACGTTCCGGGCCCGTGTCTGGCGGGGCTACGCGGAGGAAGGCGCGTTCGAGCGCACCCGCCGGGAGCACGCCGCGATCCATCGGGCCCTGCTCGCCCGCGACCCGGAGGCGGCACGCGCGGCCGCCGCGGCGCACGTCGGCGAGGTCGAGGAGTGGATGCGGGCCCACGTGGAGCGGTGAGACGCGACTGGGATGTTGGAGCAGACGTCCCAGCTCACCGCATGCGGTGGCGTTCATACACGGTCTTCCGTGGGCCGAGCCGTTCGGGCAGGTCACGCCACCGCACTCCGGTCCGCACCCGGTGCGGAACCCCGTCGAAAACCTGCCAGTGATCTCGCCACCGGCAACAGCGACCGTTGCTGACCGGCGAGAACGGCCGCAGCCGTTTTCGGCACCCCCTGCTATCGAAAAGATGTTCCACCCCAGGTGGGATGCGGGTTACTGGCCCTGCACGCAAGATCCCTTCAGGGGAGCACCACATGCACGTCGTCGAATCCGAAGCCCGCCCTTGGGCGCCCACCCGGTGTCACCAGCCCGGGCGGGTACCACGTGAGCCCTCCTGTGCGACGGTTGCCTTGCTGTTGCTCAAGGCACATCTATGGGCTCGTAGAGCACGTCGGTTCTGAGAATTGTTTTCGTACCCTCAAGAAGCGGGGCCGAGTCGTGAAGCGTCCGATGCCAGAAGAGGAGCGCATCGCCCGGTTCGGGGCGGTGGGCGCTCAATATTTCCTCAGGCTTCGCGAGCCGGGGCCAGTCCGAGAAGTCGCGTTGCACAAAGGGAAGAGCGTTCTGCTTGTCGGCGATGAACCGCGTTTCTCCGCCCACTGCCTCATACGACAGGTAGACGACGACCGTCAGGAAAGTTCGCCTTCCGTCGGGGGCGAAATAGGGCGAATCGTAGTGCGGGACAAGAAATCCGCCGTGTTCGTACGTGATGAAGCGCATACGCGGATTGACAGCCGCCGGCTTCCAGGGTCTTCCGTCTGAATCCGTCGGATCGTCCGATCCCACTTCAAACGATAGAAACGTCCGCAACCTGCGGTAGAACTCTCCCGCCAAGGCTTTGGAGTCAGCCGTGGCACGGAGATGAGCGACCGGATCTCCCTCTGCATAGTTGGCGGCAATGCCGTCTCGGCCCACCGGCGCAAAGCGCTGGGCAGCCAGTTCGGCCGCGAATACCTCCACTTCAGCCGGAGTGAGGAAATGGCGAATCACCCTGGCATCGACGTTTGGGACCTCCGACTTGATCGGGGCCCATGAGTCATCGGCAGATATTCGGCTCAGCGCTTCTTCGGAGAGCTCAAAGGGATTTACAGGCATTCCGAACATGGTCACTTCTCCGTCCTGAGGTCATCGTCGATACCAACGTGACCGTGGACCCAACCGCCCGGAACAGCCGCGGGCAGCCCATTGAGGTGAATGGCGGGACTGCGGGCCACGTACTTGTGCGCGTTGAATCCGTGGAGGGACTCGAGGCCCCTGGAGTCAATGCCTGCAGGGAGCGGGGACCACTGAGCGGTTATCGTCATGATGACGAGATTAGGTCGGGGTGAACCCACAAAGCAAGCAGGACGTACCCAACGCGGCGGAAGAGGCCGGGAGGCGGGGTGGGGACCGGCTCATGGGACTATCGATGCGCGGTAGTCCCAGGCAGCGCTGGGCCGTTCCGTACCGGGTGACCGCACGTGCGGTGGGGGAACACCGCTCTGACGCGGGGCCAGGCCGCCCGGCGTCGGGGTATCGCCGTCACGATCCCCGAGCGCCGCGACCAAGCGGCCACCCGCCGGCGCCGAGGGCGCCTTGGCAGCCGGCCGCCCGCCTTCGACAAGGAGATCTATCGCGACCGCAACGTGGTCGAACGATGCTTCGCACGCCTCAAGCAGTTCCGCGCGATCGCGACCGGGTTCGACAAGCTCGCCGACCGCTACCGCGCCGGAGTCATCCTGGCCTCGCTGACCCTCTGGCTCCGCGAACCAATCCGTGATCATTTGTCAGACACTGCCTAGGGCCTGGCGTTTGGATCAGGCCGGGATGCGGGTCCCTGCGCCGCCGACCCTGATCCGCCGGTCGCCCGCCCGCAGTTCCACCGTCAGGACGCCGGGGCGTCCCATGTCCTCGCCCTGGTGGAGGGTGAGGACCGTCGCCTCGGGCACGAGTCCGAGCTCACGGGCGTACGCGCCGAAGGCGGCGGCCGCCGCCCCGGTCGCCGGGTCCTCGACCACACCGCCCACCGGGAACGGGGCGCGGACGTGGAAGACCTCCGCGGACGCGCGCCAGACCAACTCCAGCGTCGTCAGGTCGAGCCGGTGCATAAGGGCCTCCAGGCGAGCGAAGTCGTACGCCAGGTCGGCCAGGCGCTCTCGGCTCGCGGCGGCAAGGACCAGATGGCGGGCGCCCGCGAAGGCGATGCGGGGAGGCAGGGCGGGATCGAGGTCGCCGGCCGGCCAGTCGAGCGCGGCGAGTGCCTCTGCCAGGTCATCGGCCGCGATGTCCTCGATGTGCGGCTCGACGCTCGTGAGCGTGGCCCGCAGCGCCCCGCCCTCGCGCGTCACGGTGACCGGCACGGTCCCGGCCTGCGTGGTGAATACCAGGTCGCCGGGGCCGATGCGCTCGCCGAGGGCCACGGCCGTCGCGACGGTGGCATGACCGCAGAAGGGCACTTCCGCCTTGGGACTGAAGTAGCGGATGGTGTACGCGCGCCCGGCGTCCGACGCGCCGGAGCCCGCTCCCTCGGACGGCACCGTCAGGAACGCGCTCTCGCTGTAGCCGACTTCGGCGGCGATCGCCAGCATCTCCTCGCCGCTGAGGCCCGTGGCGTCGAGAACGATTCCGGCGGGATTGCCTCCCTCGGGATCGTCGGAGAAGGCGGTGTAACGCAGGACGTCGGGAGTTTCCCGTGTTGAGTTCATGCCGGGGCAACGGCGGGGATCCCCGGGTTGGTTCCCCAGACGGTGACCGCCTCGGAGCTCCGCTCCGCGGTCACGACCTCGGCAAATCTCGGCTTCTGCGCTCATGGCAGACGACCCCTCGTGTCGATCTGCTCCCGCCCTCGACGATGCTCACATCGCGCGAGCGGACAAGGCACATGGCCCTCCCCGGGATCCGCCGCGCGCATGAAGAGGGAGATGGACAGGTCCTAGCGGTGCGGTGTGCGTCTCGACGAACGGTGAGGTTCGGCATGGTGAAACCAGACCAGTAGACCTCTACCGCGCGCGAACCCCGCGCGGAGACGCGCCGAGTTCGCGTCGGCACGCCTTGTTGAAGGCCTGCAGATCGTCGATCCCGACGGCCGCCGCGACGGCGGGGATCGACAGGGTCGACTCGCGCAGCAGGTGCCGTGCGCGCTCCATGCGCCGGCGTCGGATGTACGCCACGACGGTGGTACCGGTCTCCGCGCGGAAGAGCCGCAGCAGGTGGTTGTGCGACACCCCCGCGGCACGCGCCACCTCGGGGACGAGGAGCCGCTCCGCGAGGTGCGACTCGATGTACGCGACGGCGACGGCGAGCGAGGCGTGCGGGCCCTTCTCGCGCCCCTCCGGCTCGGTGAGTTCGGCCAGCTCCCACAGGACGGACCAGACCGCGGCGTCCGCCCGGCGCGGACTGCGCGGGGCGACCGCGATGGCCCGCAGAAGCAGTTCCGAGAGGCCGGGGGTCCGCGCGCCGGCGTCCTGGACGACGGGCAGGTCGACCGTCTCTCCCGTACCAGGCAGGCGTAGATGCGCGTACAGGTGCTCGGACCGCCCGCGGTAGCGGTACCGCACCTCCGTCCCCGGCGGCACCAGACTCACATGGCCCGGCCGGACGACGTGGAGAACGCCGTCGACGACGAGTTCGGCGGTGTACCGGTAGAGGTGCAGCTGCCACAGGTCCGGAAGGCGGAACACGTCGACCGGACTCGTCGTGCCGTGGACCCCGACACCGAGGCTCAGTACCCGGGGCGGTTCGTCCAGCGGTACCGCGACCGTCCGCCCTGGCCGGACCCAGAATCTCTCAGGCACGCGGAAAATCTACCAGCGACAGCCAGATATACCGCCTGGCCCGAACAGACCGCTCAGCCGAGCGTCACCTCGACCCGGTGCGTCGCGCCGTCCTTCGCGCCGGTGTCGACGGCGAAGGTCATGCCCTCCCCCGTGGCCAGGACGGTCACCGTCGCGTCGTGGGAGCGGACGCGCAGCACAGCTCGGCGCCAGGTGACGACCAGTCGGCCCGCCGTCCTGGTCGGGTCCGAGACGTGGACGGTGGCGGTGCCCGTACCGTCCTCCCGTACCAGGACCGAGGCCGGCGCGTCGGAGCCGACGGGGCCGGCGGTCCCCTCGGTCCAGAGGTTCACGGCCGTGAGCCCGAGCGAGGGGACGCTCACCCCTTGCGCGCCCGGCCCGTTGACGAGGATCCTCAGCCAGTCGCGGTCCCGGGCCCGTGCCTCGGTGGCCCGCGCGTCGGCGCCCGGCAGCAGGACGTACGCGTACGAAGCGGCACGGGGGTCGGTGCCGTGGTCGAGCCAGAGGGTGAGGTAGCGTCGGCGGATCTCCTCGCCCGAGCCGACGAGGCGGTTGATGTCGCTCCAGCGTCCGGTCCGCTCCTCGCGCAGCGCGCGCAGGGTCGCCCCGCGCGGGAACACGTACCCGCCGTGGCCGTCGAGCGCGGCCCAGCGGACGGCGGGGAACGTCTCGTGCCACGGCGGGGTGACCGGCTGCGGCGCGCCGTCGACCGTCAGCGTCGAGACCTCGCCGGACCTGAGCCGGCGGTTGTCGACCACGGTCTCCACCGGGACACCGTCCCCGGCCTCGATCCCGGCGCCCAGGCAGATCACCGCGTCGTCGGTGAAGAACCATGACTTCTTGGCCCGCAGGCTGCTCGACAGACCACGCGTGTCCTGTCCGACCGCCGCGAACCGGCCGTCGGTGGCGCCGCCGGCCCATACCGCGTCCGGTAGCCGGGCTCCCCACTCACCGCCCTCGTTGTCGGAGAGGGCGCGGGTGGACACGGTCGTGCCTGGCAGCCGGTAGGGGTCGACGGTGGGCCAGTAGGCGTCGGCGTACTGGCCGCTGTCCCCGGCGTACCAGGTGAGCATGGACGAACCGGTGTGCCAGCCCCGGGTGTTCTCCTGGTTCCCGCACTCGTAGAAGGTGATGGTCGACGAGGACATGCTGAGGAACGCGGCCCAGCCCGGCCCCCGGTGCGCGGCGCGGGCCATCATCGGGAAGAGCCGGTGGCCGGCGGGTTCGGGCAGCGGGTCGACGGCCGGGTCGTCGAGGAGGGACGCGAAGCGCGTGTGATCGGCGACCCCCAACCGGGGGTTGTCGGCCACGGGGAGGAAGGTGTCACGCCGAAGCCAGCCCTTGACGATGCCGCGCCACCGCGCCCGCTCGGCCGGGCTCGCGCACTCCCCCAGCACCAGCACGGCCGCCATCAGCGACTGGGCCGGGGCGTGGTCCCTTACGGGCATCAAGTGGACGTCCCGACCGGTGAGGCCCCGGCTGATGCCCCGGCCGCAGACGCTCGCGTCGACCACGCCGTCGTGGACGAACGGGGCGAAGGCGTGCTCGACGCTGTCCAGGGCGAGCTGCCGCCCTGGGCCGGTCACCTCCCAGGGGGTGCCGTCGAGCAGGGTGAAGAGCGTGGCCAGGCCTTCGAGGAGCACGGCGCCGTACGCGCCCGTGTAGGCGACGGTCCGATGCTGGACGAAGGAGCCGTCGGCGTAGAACCCGTCCCCTTCCGTGACGTACGGGAAGACCGGGTCGAGGCCGTCACGGGCGAGCGTGAGTGCGGCCGGGCTGTCGCCGAGCACGCCCCGCTGGGCCAGCGTGCGGCAGAAGTCGACCCGGTTCGCGCCGGTGCTCTGGTCCTCGTAGTGGTCCAGGCGGGCGGGCGGCAGAGCCCGGTCGACCGCCGCGCAGAGGCGGGCGATCCGCTCGTCCCCGAGCCGGTCGTACAGCAGGACAGAGGTGTCGAGCATGGCCTGCGGGGCGCCGACCTGGGCCCACCACCACCAGCTCGCGGGCTTCTCGTGGACGCTGCCGTAGACGTGGTCGTGGGCGTGGTCGAGGCCGCGGAGGATGCCGGCCGCCAGCTCCTCGTCCCCCGTGACCCCGGTGCCTGGATGGGCATGGGCGAGGGCCATGGTCCGCAGGCGAAGGTAGCCGACGCCGAGGTGGATGCCGTGGCCCTCGTGGTACGGCAGCCCTGGCCAGAGGTGGCCCTCGGCCGGGTCCATCGTCGCGAGGTGCCCGGCCGCGGCCGAGCCGAGTTCGGCCAGTCGGCGGGCGAAGCGGGGCTCCGTCGCGTCGAGGCCGGGTCCGAGCAGCAGGTCCCGCCAGCGGGCACGCTGCGCGGCGAAGGGCGGGACCGGCCTGGGGGAGGTCAAGGATGCTCCGTCGGTACAGGGAACAGAGAACGGGGAACGGGGAACAACGTGGGGCGTCGTACGGAAGTGCTCCGCCCGAGCACCGTCCCGGCCGTGGCCACGGTGGTGCTCGGGCGGAGCCCCGGCCGGGGTCAGCTGCCGGCGGCCGCGTACTCCTTGGCGAGGGACTCCGCGGCCTTCGCGCCGCCCTTCGCCTTGAACTCCTTCACCACGGCGTCCCACTCGGAGAGGCTGCGCTTTCCGGTGACGACGGCGTTGATCGCGTCCTCGCGCTGCTTGACCAGGCCGCGCTCGCTGTTGGCCCAGGCGTTGGAGCGCAGCCCGTAGTGGGCGCTGGGCACGCCGAGCGGGATCATCTCCTGCTGGTAGGTGTGGTAACGCTTGGTCGCCTCGGGCTGGCCGGGCAGGTAGAGCACCAGCGGCGGCCCCGCGATGAAGGTCAGCGGGAGGTTGGACGGGCCGTCGCCGCCGTCCGCGGCCAGCTGGGTGACCACCGGACCGCCGTCCTTGCCCCGGGTGAAGTGGGTGCCCTCCACTCCGTGGTTGATGAGTTCGTACTCCTTCGTGCCGAACGGGGCGGCCAGGTAGTTCATCACCCGCAGCAGCAGCTCGATGCGCTCCTTGGGCGCCTTCTTGAGCACGGTGTAACCGTAGATGCCGGGGCCAAGCCAGTGCTTGGGGGACGCCCCGTTCGCCGGCTTGAAGGGGCGGGCCATGTCGACGGTGAATCCGTCCTTGACGGCGAGCACGGCCCCCTTGTAGCCGCCGAAGGCGTTGGACTGCGAGTAGGTGGTGCCGTTGTAGAACTCCAGGCTGTAGGCGCCGCCGTCCACGCTCAGGGCGTCACGCCGGAAGACGCCCTCCTTCTGCCACTTGACCATCTGCTCGAGACCGGCCTTGAACTCGTCGGTCTCCATGTAGTTGACGAAGGCGCCGTCCTTGACCGACCAGATGTTGGGCGAACCGTGGTTGGCGATGTAGGAGTTGAAGCCGAAGGCGCCGATCTGGGAGGCGCCCAGACCGTACTTGCCCTTGACGCTGAGCTGCTTCAGGCCCTTGGTGAAGGCGTCGACGTCGAGGCCGCCGACCTCGGGCACCCAGATGCCCGCCGACTTGAACTTCTCCTGGTTGGCGATCAGTCCCTGCCCGATCAGGGGGCGCTCCACCGGGACGCCGTAGAGCCTGCCGCCGAACCGGCCGGCGGCCTTCCAGGCGTACGGCGGGATGTTGGCGAGGTTCGGGTACTCCTTGACGGCGTCGCCCGAGAGGTGCTCGGTGAGGTCGGCGCACTTGTTGAGGACGAACTGGGCCTCGTTGGGCGCGGCGACGACCTGCAGGATGTCCGGCATCTCGCCGCTGGCCATCAGGGTGGCGAGCTTGGTCTCGTACTCCATGGCGGGGACGACCGTGAGGTCCAGCTCGACGCCGAGCGCCGCCTCGGCCGCCAGCCAGAACCTGTTCTTCTCCCGGGGCACGGGGGTCGAGCTCCAGGACAGGAACCATGCGGTGATCTTCTTGCCGTCGCCGGGCCTCTCCTCGACCGATTGCGTCAGCTCCGACGGGTAGGTGAGGTAGGCGGCCTGGACGCCCTGCTCGGTGCCGGGGAGGTCGGGCTTCGGGCCGGCGAACGGTACGTACGTCGGGAAGGGCGCCAGGTCCTTGCCGCTGTTGCCGGCGTCGTTGCCACCGCCACCGGACGTGGAACAGGCCGACAGGGACACGCCGGTGGCGGCGAGCGCGGTGCCGATGCCGATGGTCTGCAGAACTCTTCTGCGGGATACGCCAGTGCTCATGGGAACGTCCCTTGCTGAAGGCCCCGGGAGACGGGGAGAGAGGTTTCTGATGGTGCGGAGCCGGAGCCGCGGGATGGTCAGCTCTTGATGGCGCCGGTGAGGACGCCCTTCGCGAAGTAGCGCTGGATGAAGGGGTAGACGCAGAGGATCGGCACGGTGGCCACCATCACGATGGCCATCTTGATCGTCTGGGGCGCCTGGACGAGCGTCTCGTCCACCGCCTGGGAGTCGGCCAGTCCGTGTCCCTGGGTGACGTATCCGCGCATCACCGTCTGCAGCGGCCACATCGAGCTGTCGTCGAGATAGATCACGCCTCGGAAGAAGTCGTTCCAGTACCCGACGGCGTAGAAGAGACCGACGACGGCGATGACCGCTTTGGAGAGCGGCAGAACGATCTGGAAGAGCGTGCGGATCTCGCCGGCTCCGTCGAGCCGGGCGGCCTCGTACAGCTCCTCGGGGATGCCCTGGAAGAAACCGCGGACGACCACGAGGTTGAAGGCGTTGATGAGGACGGGCAGGAAGAGCGCCCAGTAGGTGTTGCGCAGCCCAAGTGTGTGGACGACCAGGAAGCTCGGAATGATGCCGGGCGGGAAGAGGAACGTGAAGAGGACGAACAGCATGATCGGCTTGCCGCCGACGACACCGGGCCGGGCGAGCGCGTAGGCGAGGAACACGGTGCAGGCCAGGCTGAGCGCCGTGCCGACGACCGCGACGCCCGCCGAGACGAGCATGGCGTGGGTGGTGTTCTCGTTGGCGAAGACCTTGCCGTACGCCTTCAGGGTCCACTCGTCGGGCCAGAACGCCCAGCCGCCGTTCGCGACGATCTGCCGGTCCGGGGCGAAGCTGGTGGCCAGGACCGTCCAGAAGGGGAGCAGGACCATGGCCACGGTCAGCACCAGGGCCAGGGCCTTGGCGACTTGGGTGACGGGCCGGGGCTTCTCCATCCAGGCCGGCCGGTGGGAAGACCGGCTCGGGCGGACGGACCGGCGGTCGGACCGCGGATCGGACTGTGGATCGGACGGCCGATCGGACTGTGGATCGGACGGCCGGTCTTCGAGGTCCGGGTTCATCGGTACACCCCCTGCTCGCCCATGCGGTGGGCGACCTTGTTCGCGGCGAAGACCAGGGCGGCGGCGATCACGCCCTTGAAGAGGGCCGCCGCCGCGGCGACGCCCCACATGCCGTCGGTGACCGCGTGGTAGTAGACGAACGTGTCGATGACCTCGGCCGTCTCGGGGCCGAAGACGTCGCGCTGCAGCAGGAACTGCTCGAAGCCGACGTTCAGGATCTCGCCGAGGCGCAGGATCAGCAGCAGGATGACGATCGGTCGGATGGCCGGCAGCGTCACGTGCCAGAAGCGGCGCCAGGGTCCGGCCCCGTCGATGGCCGCGGCCTCGTAGAGCGACTCGTCCACGTTGTGCAGCGCGGCGAGGAAGATGATCGTGCCCCAGCCGCAGTCCTTCCAGATCAACTCGACGACCATGAGCGGCTGGAAGGCCGTGGGGTTGCCGAAGACGTCGATCAGGTGGTCGCCGTCGTCGTCGCCGAGCAGCCCGTTGAGGAGCCCGTCCCCGCCGAGGACCTGGGTGAACAGCGCGACCACGATGACCCAGGAGATGAAGTGGGGCAGGTAGACGACGCTCTGGACGAACTTGCGGACGCCGCCGCGGCTGACGCTGTGCAGCAGCATGGCGAGGGCGAGCGGCAGCGGGAAGAAGAAGACGATCTGGAGGAAGGACAGCGACAGGGTGTTGAAGGCGGCGGCCCAGAAGGCCCCGTCGCTGAACAGGGTCTCGAAGTTCGCGAAACCGACCCAGGGGCTGCCGTCGATGCCGAGGAACGGGACGTAGTCCTTGAACGCGATGACGTTGCCGAACATCGCCCCGTAGTGGAAGACCAGGAAGTACAGCACGCCCGGAACCATGAGCATCAGGAGGGCGCGGTCCCGGCGCAACCGGTCCCGTAGACCCCGGTGCCGGGGCGCCGCTCCCTTGGGAGGGCCGGGAGCGCGCGCCTGCCGGCGTGCCTCCCGGTCCTTGAGTGTCACGGACATGCAGCTCCCCTCTCCATGCCTCCGGCCGCCGTGCGCCGGGCCGATGCGCACACCTCTCCCCTACGGGAGGAGTGGCCAGGGGTACGGACGCGGTCGAGCGGCGCGCGGCGCGCTCGTGTTCGGCTCCGGTGGGACGCGTAACCCGCCTGTCCCGGGCGGCTTGTGACGACGGCGCCCGGGGACCTCATCCATGGCCCGGTGCGGTGAATCGAATTTTGGCCATCGATGCGATCGCAGTCAAGAGGTATCGATCTATCGATCACTTTGATCGATCTTGACGATCGTAGAATCGCTCAATATGGTCGCGCCATGACCGCCATGCTCCCGCACAGCCGTCCGGCGCACGAGCGGGCGGCGACTCCTCGCCGTCCCCGGCTCCTCATCGCGATGGCCCCCGAACTGGCTCCCTCCTTGCTCGACGCCCCCACCTTGAGCCGGCTCGCCGAGGTCGTCGAGGTCGACACCGGGCTGGTCACCGACGACTTCAGCCGTGCCGACGTACTCAGCGCGCTGCGCGACACCGAGGTGCTCCTCACCTCCTGGGGCTGCCCCGAGCTCGACACGTGGGTCCTCGCCTCCGCCCCGCGGCTCAAGGCCGTGGTCCACGCGGCCGGTTCGGTCCGCCGGCACGTGAGCGACGCCTGCTGGGACCGCGGCATCGAGGTGTCCTCGGCCGCATCGGCCAACGCCCTGCCGGTGGCCGAGTACACGGTGGCCGCGATCCTCTTCTCCAACAAGCGCGTTCTGGAGGTCAGGGACGAGTACCGCCGCGTCCGCAGGGAGCAGGACTGGCGCGCCCTCTTCCCCGACGTGGGCAACTACCGGCGCACGGTCGGGATCGTCGGGGCCTCTCGGATCGGGCGCCGGGTCGCCGAGCTGCTCGCCCCGTACTCCTTCGACCTCCTCGTCCACGACCCGTACCTGACCGCCGAGGATGCGGAGGGGCTCGGAGTGCGCCCGGTCCCGCTCGACGAACTGTGCGCCCTCTCCGACGTCGTCACGCTCCACGCGCCGGAGAGCCCCGAGACGCGGCACATGATCGACCGGCGCCGGCTCGCCCTGATGCGCGACGGCGCCACGTTCGTCAACACCTCGCGCGGCTCGCTCGTCGACCAGGAGGCGCTCACCGAGGAGCTGGCCGCCGGCCGCATCAGGGCCGTGCTCGACACCACCGAGCCCGAGCACCTGCCCGCCGACTCCCCTCTCTACGACCTGTCGAACGTCCTGCTCACCCCGCACTTCGCGGGCTCGTTCGGGACGGAGCTGCGCAGGATGGCAGATCTGGCCCTGGAGGAGGTGGCTCGGTACGCGGCCGGGCTGCCGTTCGCCCATCCCGTACGCCGCGAGGACCTGGAGCGTTCGGCGTGACCATGCAGCCCTGGTTCGCCGAGGCCAAGCTCGGCATCTTCGTCCACTGGGGGATCTACGCCGTCGACGGCGTCCCCGAGTCCTGGTCCTTCTTCGGCGGGGACCTCTCCCGCGAGACGTACATGAAGCAGCTCAAGGGCTTCACCGCCTCCCGGTACCGCCCCGAGGACTGGGCGCGCCTCTTCGTGCGCGCCGGGGCGAAGTACGCGGTGCTCACCACCAAGCACCACGACGGCGTCGCGCTCTGGGACACCGCGCGGACGGACCTGTCCGTCGCCGGCCACAGCCCCGCGGCGCGCGATCTCGTCGGCCCGTTCACCGAGGCGCTGCGACGTCACGGGCTGCGGGTCGGCCTGTACTTCTCCCACTCCGACTGGAGCCACCCGGACTACCCGACGATCCGGCCTTCCGTCCTTCAGCGCCCCTGGGTGGACAACCGCTTCGCCATGCCCGCGCCCGGGCAGGAGGAGCCCGAGCGCTGGGAGCGCTTCCTCGAACAGGTGCACAGGGGGCAGATCCGGGAGCTCCTCTCGCGCTACCGGCCCGATCTGCTGTGGTTCGACGGCGCCTGGGAGCGCGACGAGCGCCAGTGGCGGATGAAGGAGCTGCGCGCGGAGATCCTCAAGCTCCGGCCGCGTACCGTGCTCAACGGCCGGATGCTCGGGTACGGCGACTACGCGACCCCGGAGCTCGGCGTGCCGATCCTCCCGCCGGAAGGGCCGTGGGAGCTCTGCTACACGATCGGCGACGCCTGGGGCCACCAGCCCGGGGACACGGCGCACAAGTCCGTACCCGAACTGGTCCGGGTGTTCGCCGAGACCATCGGCCACGGCGGCAATCTGCTCCTCAACACCGGGCCCCGGGAGGACGGCACGATCCAGCCCGATCACGCCGAGCGGCTCGAGGGCCTGGGGCAGTGGATCCGCCGCAATCACGAGGCGGTGTACGCGACGGACCGCGGGATGCCGTACGGGCACCATTACGGCCCCTCGATGCTCGCCCGCGACCGCCGCACCCTCTTCCTCGTCTGCTTCGACCCGCCGCGCGGCTTCGTCGAGGTGCGCGGCCTGCGGAACAACGTCCGGAAGATCTCCGTGCTCGGTACGGGGGAAGAGTTGAGCCACCGTGTCGTGGGCGGCTTCCCCTCCCACCGCATCCCGGGCGTCGTACGGATCGAGGCCCCGACGCTCTGCGACCCGCAGGCCACGGTCCTCGCGCTCGAACTGGACGGCGAGATCGAGCTCTACCGCGGCCAGGGCGCCGGCTGACCCTGCTGACCTCCAGCTCGCACGGCGGCCGCGGTCAGCCGAGGGTGACCGTGATCCGCTGGGTGGCGCCCGCCTTCGCCGTGGTGTCCACGCGCAGCCTCAGTGAGGGGCCGGTGGAGAGGACGGTGACGGAGGGGTCCTGGGAGACCACCCCGGACACCGCGCGGTTCCAGGTGATGTCGAGGCTGCTGAGCGTCTGCGTCGGATTGGCGACGCAGACCGTGGCGGTCGTACCGCTCGCGCGGACCATGACGGAGGCGGCGCCGGTGGAGGTGAGGGTGCCGACAGTGCCGCTGCCGTAGAAGTTGACGCCCGTGAAGCCGAGCGAGGGGACGTGGATTCCCTGCTGGTTGCCGGTGTTGGCGAGCACGCTCATCCAGCCGGAGTCGGCGGCCCGGGCGGCCGTGGCGGCGCTGTCGGCGCCGGGCATCAGGAGGTAGGAGTAACCGGCGCCCGTCGGATTGGTGCCGTGGTCGAACCAGAGCGTCAGATAGCGGCGGGTGAACGGCGTCGTCGACCCGGAGAGCCCGTTGATGTCGCTCCACGCTCCGGTGCGTTCCTGGCGGAGCGCCTTGACCGTGGCGCCGCCGGGGAAGACGTACCCGCCCATGCCCGCGAGGGAGGCCCAGCGGGCGCCCGTGAGGGTGGCCGACCAGCCCTGCGTGGCCGGCGTGGCGACTCCGTCGACGGTGAGGGCGTGCGTGCCGGTCGCGCCGAGATTCCGGTTCTCCACGATCGATTCGACGCCCGTGCCGTCGGTACAGCCGATGCCGGCGCCCAGGCAGACGACGGCGTCGTCGAGGAAGAACCAGGACTTGCGGCCGCCCAGGGTGGACTGCAGGCCGCGGATGTCCATGCCGAGCGCGGCGTACGTTCCGTCGCTCGCGCCGCCCGCCCAGGTGGAGGTCGGCCGCGGTGCGCCGAAGTCCCCGCCGGCGCCGTCGGCCAGGGCCTTCTTGGAGACGGTGGTGCCGGGCAGCCGGTAGGAGTCGACCGTGGGCCAGAAGGTGTCGGTGAACTGGCCGAGGGTGGTGTCCTTCCACCAGGAGAGCATGCCGGAGCCGGTGTGCCAGCCACGCTTGTTCTCCAGGTTCCCGAAGGCGTAGAAGGCGACGCGGCTGGAGGACATGGACAGGGCGGCGGCCCAGTTCGGGCGGCGGTGGGTGGCGCGGTCCATGGAGCCGAAGACGCGGTGCCCGACCGGTTCGGCGACGGCGGCCAGCGCCGCGTCGTCCCTGGCCGCCTTCAGGCGGGAGAGCGAGGCGACGTCGAGCGACGGGTTGGTCTCCAAGGTCAGGAAGTAGTCGCGCTGGAGCCAGCCCTTGACGATGCCCCGCCAGCGGGTCCGTTCGGTGGCGGTCGCCCCCATGGCGAGCATCAGGACGGCGGCCATGACGCCCTGCGCGCGGCCGTGGTCCCCGCCGACGAAGCCGTTGGTGCTGCCGGCCGAGAGCCCCCGGCTGACGGCCCGTCCACAGACGGCGTCCATGAGGAGGCCGTTGTAGACGAACGGGGCGAAGGAGCGCTCGACGGAGTCGAGCATCAGCTGCTTGCCGGGGTCGGTGATGTCCCAGGCGGAACCGCCGAGCAGGGCGAAGAGCCACGCGAGGCCGCTGAGGAGGACGGCACCGTACGAACCGGTGTAGGGGGTGTAGCTGTGCTGGATGAACGATCCGTCACGGTAGAAGCCGTCGCCCGAGGTGACGTACGGGAAGACCGGGGAGAGCCCGTCGCGGGCGCGGGTGATCTTCGCGGAGCTCTTGCCGACGACTCCGCGCAGGGCGACGACCTTGCAGAAGTCGACCCGGTTGGCGCTCTCGCCGTGCGGGGCGCCCACGTCGAGCTGGCTGTCGGGCACGAAGTGGTCGACCGCCGCGCAGTAGGCCGCCGTCTGCGCGGCGGAGAGGTGGTCGTACATCAGGACGCAGGTGTCGAGGAGCGCGGTCGGGGCGCCTATCTGGGCGTTCCACCACCAGTTGGCGCTGGGCAGGGTGAACGAGGCGTTGTAGACGCCGTCGTGGACGTGCTGCAGACCGGCGACTATGTCGGCGGCGAGCGAAGCGTCGCCTGTGAGTCCGGTGCCGGGCTGGGCGTGGGCGAGCGCCATGGTCTTCAGCCGGTTGTAGGTGGAGCTGACCGGGTCGCCGGAGAAGGAGGCGTAGGGCAGGTCCGGCCAGAGGGAGGAGCCCGAGGGCGCCATCGAGGAACGGTACGAGGCGGCCTTGGCGCCCAGCTCGCTCAGCCGGCCGGCGTAGAGCGGGTCGCTCGCGGTGAAGCCGGTGCCGAGCAGGAGTTCACGCCACTTCAGACGGAGCGCGTCGTAGGAGTCCGCCGCGAGGGCGGCGGGTGCGTCGACGACGCCGACGGCGAAGGCAGCGGCCATCGCGGCGGACAGGAAGGAACGGCGGGACCACGACGGCGTTGTCATGGGGGCCTCCAGGGGTGTGCGAGGGACAGGAGGGGGTTTCGGCGCCTCGAGCTCAGACCGCACGGAGCCAGATGGTGGTGTCCGGAGGCAGCAGGCCGTCGGCGAGGGGGCCGCTGGCGAGGAGCTGCTCCGTGTGCGCGGGCAGCTCGACGGGTTCGGAGGTGAGGTTGACCAGGCAGGTGAGGCCGGGCCCTCGGGTGAAGGCGAGGACTCCGTCGGCGGACGGGAGCCAGGCGAACGGGCCGTCGCCGAGGGCGGGTTCGGCGCGGCGGACGCGCAAGGCGGCGCGGTGGAGTTCCAGCGTGGATCCGGGGTCGCCGGTCTCCGCGGCGACGGTGTGGTCCTTCCAGGCCGGCGGCTGCGGCAGCCAGGGCTCCGTATCGGTATCGGACGGGCTGAAGCCGAAGGGGGCCTCGTCGCCCTCCCAGGGCAGGGGTACGCGGCAGCCGTCGCGGCCGGGATCCGTACCGCCGGACTGCTGGACGGCCGGGTCCTGGCGCAGAGCGAGGGGGATGTCCTCGACCTCCCACAGTCCGAGCTCGTCGCCCTGGTAGACGTAGACGCTGCCGGGCAGGGCGAAGCTGAGGAGGGCGGCGGCGCGGGCCCGTCGCGTTCCGAGGTCCAGGTCGACGGGGACGGGCTGGTGGCGCTCGGTGAAGGAGGTGTCCGCGCGGCCGTAGCGGGTGACGACGCGGGTCGCGTCGTGGCTGCCCAAGACCCAGGTGGCCGGGGCGCCGACGGGAGCGTGCAGCGTGAGTGTCTCGTCGATGACGGACCGCAGCGCTCCGTGCTCCCAAGGAGCCTGCAGGAACGGGAAGTTGAACGCGGTGTGCAGTTCGTCCTCGCGCAGGTAGCGCGGCAGGGCCTCGGGTGACACCCACAGTTCGCCGACGAAGACGCGCTCGCCCGGGTAGGAGTCGGCGAGCCGCCGCCACGAGCGGTAGATGTCGTGCACCTCGGGCCGGTCGCGGTGGGGTGCGGGCGTCCCGGGCGGAAGGGTTCCCTCGTCGGGGAGGCCGTCCTGCTTGACCAGGAGCGAGGCGACGTCGATACGGAAGCCGTCGACGCCCCGGTCGAGCCAGAACCGGAGGATGGACTCGAACTCCGCCCGCACCTGCGGCTGGTCCCAGTTCCAGTCGGGCTGCTGAGGAGCGAACATGTGCAGATACCACTCGCCCGGCGTGCCGTCGCCTTCGCTCGTACGGGTCCAGGCGGGGCCGCCGAAGGCCGACTGCCAGTCGTTGGGCGGCAGTTCGCCGTTCTCCCCCGCGCCGGGGCGGAAGTGGAAGAGCTGACGGGCCCGTGACCCGGGACCGTCGGCCAGCGCCGTGCGGAACCAGGGGTGCTGGTCGGAGCAGTGGTTGGGGACCAGGTCGACGATGATCCGCAGCCCGAGTTCATGGGCCTCGGTGATCAGCGCCTCGGCGTCCGCCAGGGTGCCGAAGAGCGGGTCGATGTCGCGGTAGTCGGCCACGTCGTAGCCCGCGTCGGCCATCGGGGAGACGTACCAGGGTGAGATCCACACCGCGTCGACGCCGAGGTCGCGCAGGTGCGGGAGCCGGGCCCGGATGCCGGTGATGTCACCGATGCCGTCGCCGTTCCCGTCGGCGTAGCTGCGCGGATAGATCTGGTAGATGGCGGCGCTGCGCCACCAGGGGGCGGACTGCTGGTCGTCGGACATGCGGGTCCTCCTACGGGGGCGGTACGGGGTCGAACGGGGGGCGGTACGGGGTGGTGCTGCTGCCAGACGCGGATGCCGCCCCGGAACGTAAATCGATTGCACGGGTCGGTCAAGAGATTGGTCGGGCCTCTTGAGGGAGAACGCCGGACGAACTCGCGCTGAATCAGGGAGAAGTGAACTCATCGATCGCAAATCATCAGACCTCTTACCGTCGGCCATCTTGACCTGGTTCAAGCCACACCCCTAGCCTCGCCGCCACGTAATCGATTGCACGCGATTCGGAGCAGCGATGTCCAGAGCCCTACCGTCCCGTCTCGGCCGAGCCACCGTCGCGGGGGCGGCCGTCGCAGGGGCCCTCGCGGTGTCGGTCCCCGTGCCTGCCCACGCCGAGGCCACCACCAACCTGGTCGTCAACGGCGACTTCGAGCAGGCCGCCGCCGACGGGACGATCGTCGGCTGGCCGCAGAACGAGACCCGGGCCAGTGGCCGCGCGCAGATCCTCGACGGCGCCGGCCCGGACGGCAGCCGGGCGCTCGCCCTGGACCTCGGGAACGCGGACGACAAGGCGGCGATCGGGCAGGACGTCCCCATCCCGGACACCGGCACGTTCCGCGCGTACCGCATCACCTTCGACGAGCGCGCGGTGGGCCTCTCCGGCTACGGCGGCGACCTGTGGGCCCGCAACTTCGGCCACGACGCCCTCATCGGACGGATCACCGGCGACACGCCCTGGCGCAAAGCCAGTGCCGTGGTACTCGCCCGTCCGAGCGCCCCGACCGTCAATCTGCTGCTCGCCCTGGAGCGAAGCACCGGCCGCCTACTCGTCGACAACGTGCGCGTGGAGCGCGTCGAGGGCGATGTGGTGGGCGCCAACGTCCAGCCGACCGGCGCCGTCCAGCTCACCTGGAACTTCGGCACCCTCGCGCAGCCCCCGGCCTCGTACGAGGTGCACCGCTCGGCCGACCGGAACTTCACGCCGCGGCGGAAGACGCTGATCCGCGCGGTGCCGGCCGCGTGGACCGCCGAGGACGGCTCGGCCCGTCCCGGCAAGCGCTACACGTACAAGGTCGTCGCCCTGGCCGCCGACGGCACGCACCTTGCGACGACCGGCGCGGAGACCGTGACCACGCCCTCCCGCTTCCTCGACGAGCAGCAGACGGACGTGTTGACGGCGACGTCGACGGCTGCTGCGCATGCGAACGCGACGGCGACCGGGACCGGGCAAGGGGCGCGCCTGGCGTGGCGGTTGAAGGCAGGCAGCAGGACTCCGGTGACCCTTCACGCGGGCGGCCCTGAGGTCGCTCAGGGCAAGCTCGGCAAGGCCCGCAAGGTCCGCACGTGCGGCGCCGACGACACGACCGGCGCGGTCACCCTGTCGGCCAAGGAGCTCAAGGGCGCGACCGGGTTCGCGCTCACCGGGCGGCACGGCGAGGTCCTCGCGACCGCGTCCCTCGGCGGCCTCGCCCACCCGAGGATGGGCGTCACGGACGAGCGGCTGAGCGCGATCCGCGCCGCGATCCAGCAGAGCGGTACGCCCAAGTCGACGTTCGACAGCCTGGTGAACCGGGTCGCCAAGGGACTCCCGGCCTACAACTACCGTCCGGGCGAGGCGCAGGCGGCCCTGGCCCATGACGCGGCACTCCTCTACCAGGTCACACAGGACCCGGCGTACGCGACGATCGCCTACGAGGCCGTCGTCGAGTCCGGCCGGACCATGCCGTTCGTCAACGGCACCGCGCACGCCGGACCCACTCCCCTGGAGACCGCCAACGCCGCCACTCCCCTGGCCACCGCCTACGACTGGGCGTACCAGGCGTGGACGGAGGAGCAGCGGGCCGAGGCGCAGAAGGTGCTCCAGCGCGTCGCCGCCCACCTGGAGGTCGCGTACCAGCCGAACTTCGCCCTGCCCACCAAGCAGAGCAACTGGACCGCGGTCGTACGGGGCGCCGAGCTGACGCTCCGTCTGGCCGTGCGTGGCGACGGACCGTTCAACCTGCAGGAGGGGCGGATACCCCAGCTGATCGACGACCTCGGCCGGCACCTGGACACCGCGTACTCGGAGGACGGCTGGGACCAGGAGGGACTCGACTACTTCGGCTACGGGCTCGGGGTCGGGGCGCCGGGAATCACCGGCTCCCTCGACGCCGGCATTGGCGCGCTGAAGGAGAAGTGGGAGCGCCCGCGGTTCGCGAACCTCCTGCTGCACGGGGTGTCCGCGCAGGCGGACAAGGCGCGTCTCCAGTGGGGTGTCGGTACGGCCACCGGCGGGGTGCCGATCCCCGGCCTGATCTTCACCCAGGTGCCGGCCGATCAGCGGGCGGCCTGGCTCTGGCAGTACGAGAGAACGGTCGGCGGCGGGGGCGGCACCTACGGGCTGCTCCACTACCCGTACGGGGTCGCCCCGCAGGACCCTGACGAGGCGCCCGAGAGCGTGCGCGCGGCGCTGCTCGACGACCACGTCGGCTCGTACCTCTTCCGGAGCCGGTACCAGGACAAGGACGACGTCCTGGTCGGCGTGCAGAACCGCAACGAGCACCACATCGGCTGGGGTGGTTCGGACACCTTCGCGCTGTCGCTGCTCGGCCAGGACGTGACCTGGGCGCAGCAGCCCGCGAAGAACACCTCGAAGCCGGAGCTGTTCTCCAAGCCGCTCGTCGACGGGAAGCCCGAGCAGCTCGCGGGCCGGGGCCGCACGCTGGAATCGAGGGCGTACGCGGGTCAGGGCGGCGGCTTCGTCGCCCTGGACGGCAGCGGGAACTACCGACTCGGCACGGCCCGGCGGGACATCGCGGTGGATCTGCGCCCGACGGGTGGGGCGGACTCCGTCGTCGCCGTCCACGACACCTTCGCCGACGCGGCCGCGCACACCTACGCCTGGCAGCTGTCCCCGGAGGCGGGTACGGCGATCAGCTTCGGTGAGAGCGAGTCCGGGGCCACGACCTTCCTCTTCAGGAAGGGCGACGGCTGGCTCAAGGGGTGGGTTCTCAACGCCGAGGGCGCGGAACTCTCCGTCGAGAAGGGCGCGTTCAGGGTGGTCAGGAGCGGGACGGAGGCGGACTTCCGTATCGTCCTGGCGGTCGGCAAGGGCGCCACGGTGCCGACGGCGGTCACCGAGGGCAGCACGCTGGTGCTCGGCGACACGTCCTTCGACCTGGACGACCTGAAGGGGCACCTCTCGGCCGCGGGCTGAGGGGTTGAGGGGCCGGTCGGTCAAGCAGGGCTGACTCGGCGCCGATGAGTCAGGCGCGGCGGATCCGAGGGCGATGGGTCAAGCGCGGCGTACCCGGGGTCGTACCGAATCACGGACCACGACATGCGTGCCGAGCACGACCTGCTGGTCGTGGCGGTGCTCCGGGTCGTCGCGCAGCACGGCCAGCCTCACGGCGGTGCGGCCGAGTTCCAGGAACGGGATCTGCACGGTGGTGAGGGCGGGGAACAGGTGCTCGGCGTGGGGCAGGGAGTTGTTGAACCCCACGACCGAGATCTCTTCCGGCACGGAGATCCCGCCCGCCCGCAGTTGGGCCATCGCGCAGCCGGCCACGTCGTCGTCCCAGGCGAACACGGCGGTGACATCGGCCGGCATCCCGCGCAGGATCTCGCGGATGCCGGCCGGTCCCATGTCGTTGTGGTTGCCGTGGTTGGCGATCAGCGCGGGGTCGGGGCGCAGACCGTGGCTCTCCAGGGCGCGGACATGGCCGGCGACGCGCCCCGCGGTGGTGGAGTTGTCGGGGCCGCCGAGGAAGAGGATCCGTTCGTGGCCCGCGGAGAGCAGATGGCTCGTGATCGCGAAGGCCCCGCCCTCGTTGTCGTAGTCGACCACGGTGAGGGGCAGTTCCGCTCCCGGGGAGGGTCGTCCGACGAGGACGAGGCGGGAGCCGGCCGCGTCGAGCTCGCGCGCGAGCGCGGCCACGCGGGTCCGATAGCGAGGGGTGTCCCGGACGCCCCCGATCAGGATCACGATGTCGGCGTTCTGCTCGGCCATCGTGGCCGCGAGGGAGAGCTCGCGGTCGTGGTCGGCCTGGGAGGAGGCGACCGTGCAGCGCATGCCCTCGACGGCCGCCTGCAGCTCGATCCCCCGGGCGATCTCGTTGTAGGGTCCGCCGCTGAGGGTGACGAGGACGATGCCGACCGTGTTGCTGCGCCCGCTCTTCAGCGCCCTGGCATGGGTGTTGACGACGTAGTGCAGCTCCTTCGCCGCGAGAAGTACCTTGGCGCGGGTGGAGTCCGTGAGCGGTTTGCCGGCCAGTACGCGCGAGACGGTGGCCGTCGACACCCCGGCTCGCCGTGCCACGTCGCGCATCGTGGCCTGTCGCCGCGAGGGCTGCGGCGCGGCATGCGCTTCGGTGGCCACCCAAACCTCCCCAGGACTCCTGTAATCGTTTGCATCCTGGCAGGAGGGCTGGTGAGGGTCAACGCGGCTGCGGCACACCTTGTCCCTTGTCCCAGGAGTCCAAGGATCACTACCGTGGACCGAAGAAAGCGCTTTCTGTTGTTCTATTGAGCGTCGAGTGCGTGTCGAGTAGCGAGCTATCGCGTAGGGAGAGACCCCGATGCCCCCTGTCACCCTTGCCGTCGTCGGTGCCGGAGACCGTGGGACCGGCCATGCGGCCTGGGCCCTGGCACACCCCGAGCGGGCGAAGGTCGTCGCGGTGGCCGAGCCGCGCCGCACGCGGCGGGAGCGGTTCGCGGCCGCCCACGGCCTGGAGCCCGCGGCGGCGGTGGACGACTGGAAGGCCCTGGCCGCGCGCGGGCGGGTCGCGGACGCGGTGCTGATCTGCACCCTCGACCGCGACCATCTGGAGCCGGTCCTCGCCTTCGCCGCGCTCGGCCACCACATCATGCTGGAGAAGCCGATGGCGCTGACGGAGGACGAGTGCCGCAGGATCGTCGACGCGGTGGAGAGCGCCGGAGTCACCCTGTCGGTGGGCCATGTGCTGCGGTACACGCCGTACACCCAGGCCCTGAAAGGCCTTGTCGACTCCGGCAGGATCGGCGACATCGTCAGCGTCCAGCACCTGGAGCCCGTCGGCTTCTGGCACCAGGCGCACTCGTTCGTCCGGGGCAACTGGCGTCGCGAGGACGAGGCGACGTCCATGCTGATGGCCAAGTCCTGCCACGATCTGGACTGGCTCCAGTACGTGCTCGGCGAACCGCCGGCGCGCGTCTCCAGCTTCGGCCGACTCTCCCACTTCCGCGCCGAGAACAGGCCCGCGGGCGCAGCCGACCGCTGTACGGACTGCGCGGTGGAGGTGGAGGCCGCCTGCCCGTACTCGGCCAAGCGCGACTACGGCGACCGCCTCGCCCGGGGAGGCCAGGGCGGCCACGGCTGGCCGTTGAGCGTGGTGGTCGACGATTTCACTCCCGAAGCCCTGGACTCGGCCCTGCGGGAGGGACCGTACGGGCGGTGCGTCTACGCCTGCGACAACGACGTGGTCGACCACCAGGTCGTGGCCATGGAGTTCGCCTCCGGTGCGACGGCCACGTTCACCATGACGGCCTTCACCGAGCAGGCCGACCGGCAGACCCGGATCTTCGGCACACGGGGTGAACTCCATGGCGACGGAAGGACGTTGCGGGTGTACGACTTCCTGACCCGCACCGAGGAGACCATCGACGTGTTCGGTGAGGGGTCGATGGACGCCGGAGGCGGTCACGGTGGCGGTGACGCGGGCCTGATGGACGCCTTCGTCGCGGCTGTGGCCACCGGTGACCCCGGTCTGGTGAAGTCCGGCCCGCGGGAGTCCCTCACCAGCCATCTCACCGTCCTTGCCGCCGAGCGGGCGCGCCTCGGCAGCACGGTCGAGACCGTGCACCGCCCCGCACCCGCCGCTGCCGCAGGTCCAGCGGCACGATGAGGGGGCCGGGGCCCGTCGCGGTTGTCGCGACGGGCCCCGGCTGCGACGCTCTCCGGCCGCGACGCTCCCTGTCGGCGTCGCGCGCCGTCGCGGATCAGGGTTGGGTGCAGTTGACGCGGGCGAACACGGTCAGCGGCTGGGTGCCCCTGTTCGTGGCCCGCACGGTCCACCCGGTGGGCGTCGGGTAGGACTCGTTGAAGAACACGGACGGGTTGCCGAGTCCGCCGCCCCCGGTCGGCACCTCACCTGCGGGGCATTCGGCGTGGGAGGTTCCGGTGACGCCCACGCCAAGCTGCGTGCCGTTGCTGGAGCGCGAGCTGTGGGGCGTGTTCGAGCAGACGACCTGGGTGGCGATCCGCTGCTGGAACGGGGAGGCGTTGAAGGCCCGTACGGTCCATTCGTCGCCGATGTCGGACGACTGGCTCACATACATCCTGTCGTTGCCCTGGGCCCCGCCGATGTTGCCGCCGCCCGTGACCTCCGTGCCTGCGGGGCAGGCCGCGCGGGCGATGCCCGACTCCCCCATCGGCACTTGCGTGGTGGGGATGCTCGATCGGCGGGTGTGCCCCTGCGGGGTGCAGATGCTCACGGCCCAGACGGTCTGCGGGGTGTCGGTCTCGTTGTAGACCTCTGCTTCCCAGCCCGCCGAGGACCACGAGGCGGTGATGAAGACTCCGTTACCAGTGGTCCGCACACCTCCCCCCGAGCTCTGCTCGGGCGACTGGCAGGGGACGTTGACGTTGACCCCCGAATGGGGGGCCACGGTCGAGGTGCGTCCCTCCGTGATGGTGTGCGGGGCCAGCTTCGGAGCGCCGCGCGGATCGGGGACGGCGGTGGCGGCCCCGGTGCACAGGGCGGCCGCGCAGAGCGTTCCGGCCATACCGAGGGCGGCCAGACTGAGCCGTTTCATGGTTACTCCAGGTGATCGAGCGAGGGAGAACTTCCACGTCAGGATCCCCGGAATGCAGCAAATGAATACACAGAGTCACCAGAACAGGTGATCGTGGCGGATGGCCCGCCCCTTCGGCACTGAGGCGGCACTCAGGCGGTACTCAAAGGCGGACGGCCGGGCCGCCGGAATTCGGCTGGCCTGGCTGTCGCGGTGGCCCGTAGCATCCGCGCATGGTCGAGGACGTGGCAGAAGCCGTACCGGTGCGCGTGGCCGGGGAGAATCCCGAGCAAGGGGACGCAGGGTCGCCCCGTCAGGTGTCCTGGCGCGGTCAGGGCGTCGCCTTCGCGCCGCTCGACATCGACGACGCGGAGTTGATCCACGCCTGGCGTGCCGACCCCGTGGCCGCCCACGAGATCGGCATGTGGCCGCGCACCCTCTCCGCCGTGCGCGAGCGCATCGAGCGCGACCGCGACGAGAACGACCGCGACGACTTCCTCGTCCTCCTCCCCGACGGCACGCCGATCGGCCACATCGCCCTGTTCGACCAGGACTTGGTCGACGGCACCGCCGAGATCCTGCTGATGCTGGACCCCGACCACCGGGGCAGGGGCCACGGCGTGGACGCAGTGGACGCGCTGGTCGACCTCGCCTTCGGCGAACTGCCCATGCACCGCGTTCAGGCCATCACCCACTCCACCAACACCGCGGCCCTCGACGTCCTGGCGAAGGCCGGGTTCGTACAGGAGGGGGTACGCCGCTCCGCCTGTCTGCACCGGGGCCGACGCTACGACGTGGCGGTCCTGGCCCTGCTGCGGGACGAGTGGCAGGCGCTCACGCGCCCCCGCTCATGGGACGTACCGGCAGCAGGCCACTGACCTCGCGGTCCGGCGCCCCTGACGGCCGTACCGCCGACCGATGTGCCGGTGCCCGCAGGCGACAGACCAGGGCGCCGCACTTCCGCGCGACCGATCAGGCCTCATCGATCAGGCCTCGGTGCGCAGTCCCGCCAGCAGCCGGTCGAGCGCCTGCTCCCCGGCCTGCGCGTCCCCGCCGCGCGCGATCCAGAGCGCGGCCTCGTTCATCGCCCCGGAGAGGAGCCGGGCCAGGGGCTCCACCGGCTGATCGGCGATGATCCCGGCTGCGGCGAGCGCCTCCAGGGCCTCGGTGAGGTGGCGGGCGGAGGACTCTTCGTCGAGGGCCCTCCACTCGTCCCAGCCCAGTACGGTCGGCGCGTCGACCAGCAGGATCTGGCGTACGGCCGGGTCGGTCCCCGCAGCCAGGAAGGCCCGGCAGCCGGCCCGGAGTTGCTCCCAGAGGCCCTCGTGCCGCTCGGCGGCGGTCGCCACCCGCTCGCCCAGTTCGTGCTGGACCTCGGCGACGACGGCCCGGAAGAGCCCCGCCTTGCTGTCGAAGTGGTGGTAGGCGGCCCCCTTGGTGACCCCGGCGGCCTGCGCCACCTCGGCCAGCACCACGTGGTGGTACCCGTCGGCCGCGAACCGCCGCCGACCTTCGGCCAGTAGCGCCTGCCGCGTTGCCGCCCGTTGCTCCGCCCGGTTGACCGCCATGGTGCGCACCGCCCTTTCCATTTCGCATACCGGGGGTATGCTAACCCCATGGTTCGCATACCCTGGGTATGCGAAATGGATCTGAAGGGGCCCTGCCATGACGAACGAGCACACGACCACCCCTACCCCCACCCCCACGGCAAAGCTCGGCGGGTTCTACCCGGTGCTCGCCACCCGGGACGTGGAAACTTCCCGCGACTTCTACACCCGTCACCTCGGGTTCGAGGTGACCTTCGAAGCGGACTGGTACGTCAGCCTGCGCCGCCCGGACGCGCCGCAGTACGAACTGGCGCTGCTGGACCACGCCCACCCGACCGTCCCCGAGGGCCACCGGGGCGCGCTCCAGGGCGGCTTGATCCTGAACTTCGAGGTGGACGACGTGGACTCCGAGCACCAGCGGCTCGTGGCGGAGGCCGGCCTTCCCGAGGTCCTGTCGCTGCGTACGGAGGAGTTCGGCCAGCGCCACTTCATCGTCGCGGCCCCTGATGGTGTGCTGATCGACGTCATCACTGTCGTACCGCCCAGCGAGGAGTACGCCGCCCTCTACACCGACGCCGACACCGACGCCTGACTTCTCGTGGGTCAGCTGCCGGCCGTTGCGACGAGGCGTCGCAGGGTGGCGTGTGCGGGTGGGCCCCAGGTGGGCTTGCCGCCGGGGCGGCCGTGGGCGCCGGCGTCACCGATGAGGATGCAGGCGAGGGCGCGCAGCACCGCCCAGCCGCGGGCGCGCCGCAGGGTCGCGGCGTCCGGGGTCGGCCGGTAGGCCTCATGGAAGCGGTCGGTGGCGCCGTCCGGCAGGAGCACCCAACAGGCGGCGAGGTCGCAGGCCGGATCGCCCGCGAAGAGGTCGCCGAAGTCGATCACGCCACAGAAGGTGCCGGCCGCGGTGAGGACGTTGGCCGGATGCAGGTCGCCGTGGAGCCAAAGCGCCGGACCGTCCCAGTCGGGCGCGGTGGCTGCGTCCTCCCAGACCGCGCGGACTGCGTCCGGGTCGGGGATCAGGCCCAGCTCGGTGACCGCGGCGAGCTGCCGGGCGAACCCTGCTGCATACTGCGCCAGCGGTCCCCCGCGGTCACGGCCGATGGGAGCCCCGGTGGGAGCGGGTCGGTGAAGTGCCGTCAGGAAGCCGGCCAGGGTGTCGGCCGCCTCCGCGCCGCGCGTGGCGGGGGCGCGGTCGGCGGGCTCGCCCGGCACCCAGGTGGTGACGATCCAGGGCCGGGGGAACCGCTCGGAGGGCTCGCCGAGGCGCTGTGGGACGGGGATCGGCAGCGGAAGGTGCGGGGCGAGGGCGGGTAGCCAGGCGTACTCCTTGCGGAGCAGCGCGTCCGCGGACCGGGTCGCCCAGGGCAACCGTACGGCGAGGTCGTCGCCGAGCCGCCACAACTGGTTGTCCCAACCACGCGCGCCGAGCTTCACGGGGAGATCCGCCAGGTCGGGGTGCTGGTCGCGGAGCAAATCCCGGACCAACTCCGCCGTGATGTCGATGTCGATCTCGATCTCGGTGTGGGTCATGCGGAGCAACGGTAATCGGGGCGGTCCTGGTCCACCTGGCGGGAGTGGAGGTGCGGGTGGTGATCGAGGAAGCTGCTCCAGTGGCCACAGGCCTCGTCCAAGTGCCCGACTCTCAGCAGAGATTCGGGCAGCCTGGCATGGGTGAGGGCGACCCCGCGTTCAGGAGCACCTCCACGTCCACTTACCGCGCGTGGTGAAGACGGCCGCCTCATGACCGATCGCTGATGGCCGACCGGCGGCGTCAGGTGTTCACCGTCGCAGGGCATGCCGGCCGGGGTGGGCAGGTCGTTGAACGTGTTGAACGCTCGGTGCCGCCGCTTTCGCGTGGTGGCCGCCGAGGACAGAATGCCGCCATGCCGATGATCTCGATCGCCGCCGAACAGGTTGCCGTCGCCGTCGACGCCCGAAGCCGCGGCGGAGTCGTTCTTGTCGCGGTCGACGGGATGGGTGGATCAGGTAAGTCGACTTTGGCGACAGCCCTGGTGGACTTGTGCGGTGCCGTGGTGGTCCATGGTGACGACTTCTACCGGCCCATGGACGCGGAGGAGCGTGCCGGACTGGACCCGGTGGAGGGGTACCACCGGTACTTCGACTGGCAGCGGCTCCGCGCGGAAGTGCTCGCCCCGCTCGCGGCCGGCCGCGATGCCGCGTACCGGCGCTACGACTGGGCGACCGGAGCGCTGGCCCCCGACGAGATCCATGGCGTTTCCGCCTCCGGCGTCGTCATCGTGGAGGGCGTGTACACCGCCCGGCCCGAACTCGCGGACTACTACGACCTGTTGGTGTACGTCGACACTCCCCGTGAGGTGTCACTGCGGCGCCTGCGTGAGCGCGGTGACGATCACGGAGCGATCGACTGGGAGTCACGCTGGCGGCTGGCCGAGGAGCACTATCTGGCCACGGCCCGTCCCCGGGAGCGAGCCCATCTGGTGGTTCCCGGCTTCAGTCCGAGCCGTGGTCATGGTGGAGCGTGATCCCGCCGTCAGGTTCGGTGCGGGTCGGCCGTCGGTCGTGCCGCTCGCATGTCGTGGGTGAGGGGGAAGGAGCCGGCGTGGGTGAGTGCGATCTCCTGCCACGCGCCCGGGAAGGTGACGTCCGTGATGGCGAGGAGTCGGCCGCGATGGTCGTACAGGTGGCGGCGGATGGCCAGTTCGGGTGGGGCAGGGGTGTCGCGTCGTGGATCCTCCCGGGTGACGGTGACCGTTTCCTTGACGGTCGGTCGGATCCCGGAGCGGGTGAGCCAGTGGTGCAGCAGCCGCAGATCGGGGTCGATCACCGGTAACCGCGTGACGTACCGGGAGAGTTCGGGGATCTCCAGGGTGGCTGTGGGGGCGAAGTGGGTGAGGGCTTCGTGTGTCGGCTCTCCCGAGGCGTTGACGAAGCGTTGGTGGTGCGTCAGCGCCGGGCGGGTGCGCAGGATGCCCAGGGCGTCGGCCATGGCCGGTGAGACCGGTGCGCTGAAGAGGCGGCCCTCGTGCGCGCTGCCGGCGGCGCCCACCGGGAACAGGTGCCCGGTTCCCTCCGGGTTGGTGGTCGCGGGGCGGTCGACGGGTGGTGCGGACTGCCGGGCGGCGCCGTTCACGTAGGTGCCCCGGCGGTCGGTCACCACGAGTCCCCGCTGTCGAAGCCACTGGAGTGCGGCCCTGACGGTCTGCCTGTTGACGGCGAACGTCTCGGCGAGAGCACGTTCGGCGGGGAGTTTGGTGTGTTCGGGCATGTGGCCCTGCGCTATCTCCCGCTCCAGGTGCGTGGCGATGCGCAGATAGGCGGGGGCTGGGGTGGGCCGGTGGTGCAGGGGGCGAGACACGTCAACGTCACCTCACGGAATGTGATGGTCCGGGCGCGGTGCGGCATCAAGCTAGCATTGGTCTACACCTTTCCGTCAAACGGCGCGGGCCCGCTTCCGTCGCACCAAGTGACGTGCACCGACAGGGCGTTCCATCGCCCGGCAGCGAACCCCGCGCCATAACTTGTCCGGACTACTTTAGCGGCCCCCCCTGTCGGAGCTTGCGCGAACCTGATAGAAACTGCGCGTTCCTGAGTGTTCGTGAGTTCAACTGGTTCCGTACGCGTCCCATCGCCCGGAGGCACGGATGAAGCCCAACCGCCGCGACCTCAACCTCACCCGCCCAGTACCGGAGGGACGCATGAACCACGAACCTCGACCGCTCGTTCTCGCCGCGGGAGGCATCGGCCTGGTCCTGGACCTCGCCGGGCCCTCGCTTCCGCGGGTGCTGCACTGGGGCGCCGCCCTGGACCCGTCCGTCGACGGGGACGCGGCCTTCGCCGCGAGCGGCGCGGGTACGGCGGACGACGCCCGGACGGCGGGCAGCGGGGTGACATACGGGGTTCCGCTCGTCCCGCTGCAGTCCGAGGGGTGGCCGGGGCGGCCCGGCATCCGCGGTGACCGGGCCGGGCGGTGGCCGCACCTGCGGCCGCTGCTGACCGAGCCCGTCACGCACACGGCCGACGACAGCGGCGGCTCCGTCGTGACCGCGCGCCGCTGACGCCGAGGCCGGTGTCGCCCTCACCTGCGAACTGCGGCTCACCGCCGAGGGCGTGGTCGGCATCAGGCACACCGTGGCCAACACCGCAGTCAACACCGGCGACGACCACTGGACCGTGGCCGCGGCCCGGCCGTCCCTCCCGGTCCCCGAGGACGCCGCCGAACTGCTCGACTTCTCCGGCCGCTGGGGCTTCGAACGCGCTCCTCAGCGCTCCCCGTTCGTCCACGGCCTGCATCTGCGCGAGACGCGGCAGGGCCGGCCCGGGCACGACTCCGCCACCCTGCTCGTCGCGGGAACTCCCGGGTTCGGCTTCCGCCACGGCCAGGTGTGGGCCGTGCACGTGGCCTGGAGCGGCGAGAGCGAGTACGGCGCCGAGCGATCCGCCGACCATAGCGGTGCTCTCTCCGGCGGCGAACTGCTCGCCTCCGGAGAGGTGCGGCTGGCGCCCGGTGAGTCCTACGCCTCCCCATGGGTGTACTTCGTCCACTCCGGCCACGGTCTGGACGGAATCGGCGACCGGCTGCACCGCATGCTGCGCGCCCGCCCCCACCACCCGCGAACGCCGCGGCCGGTCGTCCTCAACACCTGGGAGGCGGTCTATTTCGACCACGACCTCGACCGGCTCAAGGCACTCGCCGACCGGGCCCATCAGGTCGGTGTCGAGCGGTTCGTGCTCGACGACGGCTGGTTCCGGGGCCGCCGCGGCGACAGCGCCGGGCTCGGCGACTGGTATGTCGACGAGAAGATCTGGCCGAACGGACTGCGTCCGCTGACCGACCACGTCCGCTCGCTCGGCATGGACTTCGGGCTGTGGTTCGAGCCCGAGATGGTCAACCCCGACTCCGACCTGGCCCGTGAGCATCCCGACTGGCTCCTCGCCGCGCCCGGCCGGCTACCCGAGGCCCATCGCAACCAGCACGTCCTGGACCTCGCCCGCCCCGAGGTGTTCGCCCACCTCGCCGAGCGGATCGACGCGCTGCTCACCGAGTACCCCATCGCGTACGTCAAGTGGGACCACAACCGTCCCCTCGTCGAGGCCGTCCACGACGGCGCGGCCGGCGTGCACCGCCACACCCGGGCCGTGTACGCGCTCATCGACCGCATCCGGGGGCTCCACCCCGGGGTGGAGATCGAGTCCTGCGCCTCCGGCGGCGGGCGCGTCGACCTCGGCATCATCGAGCGCACCGACCGTGTCTGGGCCTCGGACACCAACGACCCCGTCGATCGCCAGCACATCCAGCGCTGGACCGGGCTCCTGCTCCCGCCCGAGCTCGTCGGCAGCCACGTCGGCCCGGCCACCGCGCACGTCACCGGCCGCACCACCCGGCTCGGTTTCCGCTGCGCCACGGCCCTGTTCGGCCATGCCGGGATCGAATGGGACCTCACCGGGTGCACGGAGGAGGAGCTGGGCGAACTCGCGTCCTGGGTCGCCCTCTACAAGCGCCGGCGCGAACTGATCCACACCGGTACCACCGTACGGGCTGACCACCCCGACCCCGCCGCCCTGCTCCACGGCGTCGTCGCCGCCGACCGTGGCCGCGCCCTGTACTGCTACGCCCAGACCGGCGCATCCGTCGCGGACGCTCCCGTACGACTGCGCCTGCCGGGCCTCGCGGACGACGCCTCGTACCGGGTCACGCTCACCCCGGAGGTGGCCCCGCATGCCCAGGTACCCGGCCCCCTCGCGACGACCGGCGTCACGACCACCGGACGAGTCCTGGCCGTACTCGGCCTCTCCGTACCGCGGCTCGCCCCCGGCGACGCGCTGCTGCTGGAAGTGGAGCGACTGGAAGCGTGAGTGCCATGAGCGACATGAGTGAAACGTCGGGTGAGCTCCTGGGGTATCCGCGCGATGCCCGGCTGCTGATCGTCAACTGCGACGACTTCGGGATGTATCCGGCGATCAACGCGGCGGTGATCGAGTCGATCGAAGAGGGCATCGCGGCGTCGTGCAGCCTGATGGTCCCGTGTCCGGCGGCGGCGCCGACGCCGGGCTCGCGCCGACCCATCTGGACTTCCACTGTCTGGCCGACGGCGGCCGCGACGACGTCCTGGACCTGACCGTGGCCCTGGCCGCCGAGTACGGACTCGCGGTCCGGGTGTGGCTCGACCCCGCGCGCCGGGTGCTGCGGGGTCGCGGGCTGCCGGTCACCGACAACGACTTCCTGGACAGCTACTCGCTCGCCATCGAGGGCAAGGCGGCCCGCTACGTCCAGCTGCTGCGCGACCTGCCCGCAGGCCTGAACGAGTGGGCGGTCCACCCCGGTCTCGGTACGCCGGATTCGCGGACCCCGGGTTCTCCCGGCGCGCACCCACCCTTCACATTTCCCGCACTCCGCATTCTGATCGATTCGATCACAATCGATCGATACGCTGGGAGGCAGAGGCGTACGGTAGCGCCTCCCGAGGGATTCAAGGGATTCAGGGGGAGCCATGCGGCATCACGTCGATCATCGTCACGACCGGGTACTCGAACTCGTGCGGGCGCGCGGAAGTATCCGGGTCACCGAGCTCGCGTCCGAGCTGGGGGTCTCCCCCGTGACCCTGCGGCGGGACGTGGAGGCGTTGGCCGCGCTGGGCAAGGTGCAGCGGATGCACGGTGCGGTCGTCTGGCCGGGTGAGGCGGCCGGGCGGGCGGAGGAGCCGGAGGCCGGGGGCGTGGTGATCGGGATGATCGTGCCGACCACGACGTACATCTTCGGGGACGTCGTCCTCGGGGCCCGCAAGGCCGTCGAGGCGCAGGGCGGCCGGCTGGTGCTCGGTGTGTCCGGGTATGTCGACAGCGAGGACCCCGTGCAGGCGGAGCATCTGCTGGCCAGCGGGGCCGAGGGGCTGCTCGTGGCGCCCAGCTGGTTCGGCGGGGTGCCCGCCGACGGTCAGGAGGAGTGGCTCCTCGCCTGCGGGGCGCCGACGGTGCTCGTGGAGCGTACGGCGCCTGCCGTCAATCCGGCGGCCACGCTCGACCGGGTGCGTACCGACCGTGCGCACGGCGCCGCGCTCGCGGTGAACCATCTCGCGTCCCTCGGTCACCGTTCGGTCGCCGCCGTGCTGCAGGAGGGCCCGCACGCGACGGGCATCACCGCCGGGTACCTCAACTCGGTGCGGTCGCTGGGCCTCGAGACCGTGCCGGGCTCACCGTTCACCCGCGGGTCGGGCGCGGAGTACGACGACGTGGCGGAGTACCTCGTCGAGGCCGTCGAGCGGCACGGGGTCACGGCGGCCCTGGTGCACAGCGACGAGGACGCCATCGTGCTGGTCCCCCGGCTTCAGGCCCGCGGCATCAGCGTTCCGGAGGACCTCGCGCTGGTCGCGTACGAGGACGAGGTGGCCGCGCTGGCCGACGTACCGCTGACGGCGATCGCCCCGCCCAAGCAGGCGGTCGGCGAGCTGGCGGCGAAGCTGCTGCTCGAGCGGCTGGCCGAGCGGAGCTCGGGGAGCGAGCCGGGGCCGCGTCAACACCTGGATCTGCTGCCGAAGTTGAGGATCCGTGCCTCGTGCGGGGCCCTCCAGGGGGCACCGGACGCGGGATGAACTTCTTGATCGTAACTCGATCGTTTTGATTGTCTTGTGCGTTTACTCTTGACGGTGATCGAGTTGGCGAAAAAGATGTGCCTCGTTCGCCTCTTTCTCCCCGTCGAGGTTTCTGTAGGAGCCGTGCCATGTCGCGCAGTTCACGCTCGTTCCGTATAGCCGCCACCGCCACCGTCGCCGCCCTCGGCCTGCTCGCCACCGCCTGCGGTGGCGGCGAGGACGGCTCGTCCGACGCCTCCGCCGACGGCAAGCCGGTCATCCTCACCTACTGGACCTGGACGGGTGGCGCGAAGGCCACCGTCGACGAGTTCAACCGGACCCACAAGGACATCCAGGTCAAGTTCACCGAGATCACCGGTGGCGCGGAGGGCTACGGCAAGCTCTCCAACGGTGTGAAGGCGGGCAACGCGCCCGACGTGGCGACCATCGAGTACCAGATGGTCCCCGAGTTCGCGAGCCAGGGGCACCTCGTCGACCTCACCGAACACGCCGGTGACACCGTCAAGGAGAAGTTCCCCAAGGCCATCCAGGACCTGGTGACCTTCGGCGGCAAGACCTGGACCGTGCCGTTCGACGCCGCGCCGCAGGTCTTCTACTACCGCACGGACCTGTTCAAGAAGTACGGCATCGAGGTCCCCAAGACCTGGGACGAGTTCCGGGTCGCCGCCGAGAAGGTCAAGAAGGCCGACAAGAACGTCCGACTGGCCAACATGACCAAGTCCGACCCCGCCCTGCTCGCCGCGCTCTCCTGGCAGGCCGGCGGCAAGTGGTTCGGCACCCAGGGCGACGCGTGGAAGGCCGGCGTCGACGACGCCGCGTCCAAGAAGGTCGCCGCCTACTGGGACGACCTGGTCAAGAACGACCTCGTGCAGAGCTACACCGGCTGGAGCCCGGAGGAGACCAAGGCCCGGGTCGAGGGCAAGACCCTCGCCATCCTCGGCGCCTCCTGGTCCGCGGCCGGCATGAAGACCAACCTGCCGGACCAGTCGGGCAAGTGGGCCGCCGCGCCCATGCCGAACTGGGGCACCCCGGCCAGCGGCAACTACGGTGGCAGCTCCTACGGCGTGCTGAAGGGCAGCAAGAACGCCGCGGCCGCCGCCGAGTTCATCAAGTGGATCACCACCAACGGCGACGCGGTCAAGGCCCGGCTCAGCGACCCGAAGAAGCCCAGCAGCGCCCTGCCGGCCAACCCCGAGATGCGGGCGGTGGCCGCCGCGCAGTTCGACACCGCGTACTTCAACGGCCAGGACCTCTACAAGCTGGCCTCCGAGCAGGTCGACACGATCGTTCCCGGCTGGACCTGGGGCCCGAACCAGATGGACGTCTACACCGCCATCCAGGACGAGACGGCCAAGACCGGCTTCGCCGGCGGTGTCACCGCCGGCCAGGCGAAGGCCAAGTCGGGCATCCAGGAGCGCGGGCTGAAGCTCGCCGAGTGACCCGGTGGGGCCCGGCCGGTCCCTGACCCCGGCCGGGCCCCGCCGTCCCACACCCCCGGACCCGCAGCGCCCACCCGCCAAGGAGCACCCGTGGCAGCACCACTCGCGAAGGCCGCGCCGCCGCCCGCGGCCGGCGGCACCCGTGCCGGCAGCCCGCGCACCAGCCGTACCCGTAACGGCAGTTCACAGCTCAAGCGCAACCAGCGCGCCGTGGCCGCCCTGTTCATCGTCCCGTTCTTCGTCCTTTTCGCGGCCATGACCGCGGCGCCCATCATCTACGCCGTGTGGATGAGCCTGTTCAGCGAGAAGTCCTCGGGACTCGGCTTCGGCGGCACCGAGCGCACGTTCTCCGGCATCGAGAACTTCGTCTCGGCGTTCTCGGACGCGGGCTTCCGCGAGTCGTTCCTGCACATCGCCACGTACTGCACGCTGTACATCCCGGTCATGATCGGCGGGGCGCTCGCCCTCGCGCTGCTGATCGACTCGGCCGTGGCCCGCGCCCGGCGCTTCTTCCAGCTCGCGCTCTTCCTGCCGCACGCCATCCCCGGGCTCATCGCGTCGATCCTCTGGATCTACCTCTACACCCCGGGACTCAGCCCGGTGCTCGACTGGATCGAGGCCGCGGGCGGCTCGTGGGACTTCTTCAGCTCCGACCACGTGTTCTCGTCCATCGTGAACCTCACCGCCTGGCAGTGGATGGGGTACAACATGATCATCTTCTATGCCGCCCTGCAGGCCATCCCCCGCGAACTCATCGAGGCCGCGGACATCGACGGGGCCGGGCCGATCCGGACCGCGCTGCAGATCAAGGTGCCCATGATCGCCTCGGCGGTCGTGATGGCCGTCCTGTTCACCTGTGTCGGCGCCATCCAGCTGTTCACCGAGCCCAAGCTCCTCGGCCAGCGCGGTACCGCCGCCGTCGACACCGAGTGGTCGCCCACCATGTACATCTGGAAGGCGGCCTTCCTCCAGCACGACTACGGGCTCGCCGCCGCCGCGTCCCTGATGCTCGCCGCGCTCGGCGTCGTGCTCTCGTACATCGTCACCAAGATCGGAAACCGGTGGAAGGCGGCATGAGTACTCACACGGTCACCCAGGAACCCGCGGCCGCCGAAGCACGCGCCGGCGGTGCCGCCGCCGCGCGGAAGCTCCGCTCCCCCCGCCGCGACCCGCGCCGCAAGCGCCCGGGCAGTCTGCTCTCCAAGGGCGTCGTCAACGGCGTGCTGCTCCTCGTCTCGTTCTACATGCTGATGCCCGTCAGCTGGCTGCTCTTCGCCGCCACCAAGAACCACGGCGACCTCTTCTCCAGCAGCGGTTTCTCCTTCGCGGACTTCAACCTCTTCTCCAACCTCGCCGACGTCTTCACCTTCAACGACGGCATCTACCTGCGCTGGCTCGGCAACAGCGTGCTCTACTCCGTGGTCGGTTCGGCCGCCTCGACGCTGCTGTGCGTCGCCACCGGCTACGCCTTCGACAAGTACGAGTTCCGCGGCAAGGAGAAGCTGTTCGGGATCGTCCTCGGCGGGCTCCTCGTCCCCGCCACGGTGATCCAGCTGCCGCTGTACCTGCTGGCCTCCGAGGTCGGCCTGGTCAACACGTACTGGGCGCTGCTGCTGCCCGCGATGGTCAACCCGTTCGGCGTCTACCTGGCCCGGGTCTTCTCCGAGGGGTACGTGCCCAACGAGGTCCTGGAGGCCGCCCGCGTGGACGGCGCCGGTGAGGTGAGCATGTTCGCGCGGATCGCGCTGCCGATGCTCTCGCCCGGCTTCATGACCATCTTCCTCTTCTCGTTCACCGGAAGCTGGAACAACTTCTTCGGCGCGCTGGTCATGCTCAACGACGACGAGCTGTACCCGGTCAACCTCGGCCTGTTCATGTGGAACAGCACCACTCAGCTGCAGCCCGAGTTCTACACGCTGGTGATCACCGGTTCGCTCGTCGCCGTCGTCCCGCTCATCATCGCCTTCATCTGCCTGCAGCGCTTCTGGCGCTCGGGCCTCACCGCAGGCGCGGTGAAGTGACCGTGCCCGTACCGGAAGGCTCCGTTCTGAACGACGACCACACCGCCGGGGCGGAAGCCGCGCAGCGGCCCCGCACCCTGCTGGCCATGGACGCCGGCATTCACGCCCAGCTCCTCGCCGAGGGCGCCCTCGACCGGCTGGCGCGCGTCGCGGCGGTGGACACCGACCGGTTCGTCAGGGACTTCGCCGACGTCGAACCGGCCGCGCTCGCCGAGACCGAGGTGCTCTTCACGCACTGGGGTGCCCCGCTGCTCACCGCGGACGCGCTGCGCGCGATGCCCCGGCTGCGGGCCGTCATCCATGCCGCCGGGTCCGTCAAGCACCACGTCACCGACGCGGTGTGGGAGCGCGGCATCGCCGTCTCCACCGCCGCAGAAGCCAACGCGCTGCCGGTGGCCGAGTTCACGCTCGCCACGATCCTCTTCACCGGCAAGCGGATGCTCGACAGCGCCCGGGCCTACCGGGAGGCCCGCGACCAGGTGCCCCTCCTCGAGTACTTCGCCGGCCACGGCAACCACCGCCGTACCGTCGGCATCGTCGGCGCGTCGCGGATCGGCCGCCGCGTCCTCGAGCTGCTGCGCCCGTTCGACTTCGAGGTCCTGCTCTACGACCCGTACGTGGAGGCGGCGGAGGCCGAGAGGCTCGGCGCGCGGTCGGTGGACCTCGACGAACTCGTCCGGCGCAGCAGCGTGGTCTCCATCCACGCTCCCCAACTCCCGGAGACGCGGAACATGTTCGACCGGCGGCGGCTGGCGCTGCTGCGGGACGGGGCCACGCTCGTCAACACCGCACGCGGCTCCCTCGTCGACACCGAGGCGCTCACCGAGGAGCTGTCGACCGGCCGGATCCAGGCCGTGCTCGACGTCACCGAGCCCGAGGTGCTGCCTCCCGGTTCGCCGCTCTACACGCTGCCCAACGTGCTGCTCACCCCGCACATCGCCGGTTCCCTCGGCAACGAGCTCGTCCGCATGACCCATTGGGCGACCGACGAGGTGGAGCGCCTCGCCCGGGGCCTGCCCCTCGCCCATGGCGTCGGCCCGGACGAGCTCGCCCACTCCGCCTGACCACCGCCTCCCGCTGTCCCGCCCGCTGTCCCTCCCGCCGTCCGGCCCGAAGACCACTCAGGACACAGCCATGCACCAGTCACCGGAGACCCGTTACGTCGAGGACCGCAGCCCGGGCAGCGGCCGGCTGACCCCTCGGGCCGCCTTCCGCTCGGACGCGCCGAGCATCGATCTGGACGGCGAGTGGCGCTTCCGGGCCGCCGCCGGGCTCGGGGACCTCACCGCCGGCTTCGAGGACCCCGCGTTCGACGACGGCGCCTGGGACCGGCTGCCGGTACCGTCCTGCTGGCAGCTCCAGGGCGTCGGCTCCCCCGCGTACACCAACGTCACCTACCCCTTCCCCGTCGACCCGCCGCGGGTGCCCGACGAGAACCCGACGGGCGAGTACCGCCGGGAGTTCACGCTCCCCGACGACTGGCCGACGGGGCGTGGCGTGCTGCGCTTCGACGGCGTCGACTCCTGCTTCGCGGTCTGGCTCAACGGCGTCCGGCTCGGCGACGGCAAGGGCAGCCGGGTCCCCACCGAGTTCGACGCGACGGACGCCCTGCGGCCGGGCCGGAACGTCGTCGCCGTACGGGTCCACCAGTGGTCGGCCGGCAGCTATCTGGAGGACCAGGACATGTGGTGGCTGTCCGGGATCTTCCGTCCCGTACGGCTGCTGTCCCGGCCCGAGGGCTGCGTCGAGGACTTCTTCGTCCACGCCGACTACGACCACACCACCGGGACCGGCACCCTGTCCGTCGACACCTCGGGTCCTGCCCGGCTCACCGTCCCCGAGCTCGGTCTCGTTGACGCCGACCCCGCGGGCCCGCATGCCTTCGCGGACGTCGAGCCGTGGAACGCCGAGCAGCCGCGCCTGTACGAGGGCGAGCTGACCGCGGCCGGCGAGCGGATCCCGCTGCGCATCGGCTTCCGGCGGGTCGCCGTCGAGGACGGCCTCCTGAAGGCCAACGGCCGTGCCCTGCTGCTGCGCGGCGTCAACCGGCACGAGTGGGACCCGGAGACCGGCCGGACACTGTCGTACGAGACGATGCTGCGCGACGTGCTGCTCATGAAGCGGCACAACATCAACGCGGTGCGCACCAGCCACTACCCGCCGAGCAGCGAGTTCCTCGACCTGTGCGACGAGTTCGGGCTGTGGGTGGTCGACGAGTGCGACCTGGAGACCCACGGTTTCGAGCAGGTCGGCTGGCGCGGCAACCCGAGCGACGACGAGCGGTGGCGGGGCGCCCTGCTCGACCGGATGCGCCGGGTCGTCGAGCGCGACAAGAACCACCCGAGCATCCTCATGTGGTCGCTCGGCAACGAGAGCGGCACCGGCGAGAACCTGGCCGCGATGGCGGAGTGGGCCCGTACCCGCGACCCGTCGCGCCCGGTCCACTACGAGGGCGACTGGGACAGCGGGTACGTCGACGTCTACAGCCGGATGTACGCCGACCACGCCGAGACCGAGCTGATCGGCCGGGGCGAGGAACCGCCGACGAACGACCCGGCGCTCGACGCGCACCGGCGCGGGCTGCCGTTCATCCTGTGCGAGTACGCGCACGCCATGGGCAACGGACCGGGCGGACTGAGCGAGTACCAGCGCCTGTTCGAGACGTATCCGCGGCTCCAGGGCGGCTTCGTCTGGGAGTGGATCGACCACGGCATCGCGCGGCGCGCGGCGGACGGGCGGGTGTTCCACGCGTACGGAGGCGACTTCGGCGAACCCGTGCACGACGGGAACTTCGTCGCCGACGGCCTGGTCTTCCCCGACCGCACGCCCTCTCCGGGGCTCCTGGAGTACAAGAAGGTGATCGAGCCGGTCACGATCGGCTTCGGCGCCGGCGGGCGGAGCATCACCGTCCGCAACGGCCACGACTTCCGGGACACGGCTCATCTGCGCTTCCGCTGGCGGGCCGAGGACGACGGCGAACCCGTCGCCGACGGCGTGCTCGACGTCCCCGTTCTCGCGCCCGGCGACCGCGTCAGCCTTCCCGCGCCGGTCCTGCCGCCGGGCAAGGGCGCCGAACGCGTCCTGACGGTCGTCGCCGAACTCGCCGCCCCCGAGCCCTGGGCGCCGGCGGGCCATGAGATCGCCTGGGGTCAGACCGTCCTCGCGCGCGGGGCACCGGCCCAGGCCCCGGACCGCGTCCTTCCGGTGGCCGCGGGGCGGGGAGGCAGGCTCACCCTCGGGCCCGCCGCCTTCGACGCGTTCAGCGGGCGGCTGCTCGCCGTCGGAGCACTCGATGTCGGTGCGCTCCGACTCGACCTGTGGCGGGCGCCGACCGACAACGACCTGCTCGGTGACCGGATCGCCGACCGCTGGCGCGCCGCCGGCCTGCACCGGCTCACGACGAAGACGCTCGGTGTCGAGCCGACGGCCGAAGGGCTCACGGTCCGCACGCGGACGGCGCCCGCCGGGGGCGACCACGCGGTGCACGCCACGTACCACTGGCGTACGGACGGCCGGTCGCTGTGGCTGGACGTCGACGCCGTGCCCGAGGGCGAGTGGCCGTGCCCGCTGCCCCGGATCGGTCTCGGGTTCTCCCTGCCCGGCTGGATCGACACGGTCGACTGGTACGGCCTCGGCCCCGGCGAGGCGTACCGGGACACCACCGCGGCGGCCCGGCTCGGCCGGTACCGGCACACGGTCGACGCGCTCCAGACCCCGTACGTCCGCCCGCAGGAGAACGGCAACCGGCGGGCCGTCCGCACGGCCCAGCTCACCGGCGCGCGCGGCGGACTGCTGATCGGCGGCCTGCCGTCGTACGACCTCACGGTCCGCCGCTGGACCAGCGGGGACCTGGACGCCGCACGGCACACCACCGACCTCGTGCCCGGCGACCGGGTGCACGTCAACCTCGACGTGGCGCACCACGGCATCGGCACCGCGTCCTGCGGTCCCGGCACGCTGCCGCAACACGCGCTCGACGCGGGACCGGCCACGCTGCGGCTGGTCCTGCGCGCGCTCTGAACCACGAACGCCGGGTGGTCCCGCAGGTCACCGGGCCGCCGGGCCCCCATCTCGCATCACGCTGTCCGAACCGGAGGAACCCATGCCCGTCGCCATCCGCCGCCGCGCCCTCGTGGTCGGCATCGACGGGGTGCGCCTCGACACGCTGAGGCGCCTCGACACCCCCCACCTCGACGCCCTGGCGGCCTCCGGGTTCCTCGCCCCGGTCGTCGTCGAGCCCGGTACGCCGACCATGTCGGGGCCGTGCTGGGCGACGATCGTGACCGGTGTGACCGTGGACAAGCACGCCGTCTGGAGCAACGACTTCAGCGGCCACCGCCTCGCGGTCTTCCCGGACTTCACCACCCGGCTGTGGGACGCCGGCCGGCGCACCTACGTGGCGGCCGGCTGGGAGCCGCTGGTGACGGTGGCGAGCGGCGGCCCGCTGTTCCGCGGCCCCGGCCGGGTGAGCCACGTCGCCCCGGCCTCCGACGACTGCGAGGGCTGGGAGGAGGCCGACGAGCTGGTCACCGCAGAGGCGGCGCGGGTGCTCACGGAGCACGACCCGGAGGCGTCCTTCGTCTATCTGGGCGCGGTCGACGAGACGGCCCACATCCTCGGCTGCGGCCCGGAGTACGAGCACGCGATCGTCCGCGCCGACGAGCGGCTCGGCCGCCTCCTCGCGGCCGTGCGCGGTCGGGCTACCTTCGCCGAGGAGGCCTGGACGTTCCTCGTCGTCACGGACCACGGCCACCGCGACGAGGGGGGCCACGGCGGCCGTTCGGAGTTCGAGCGCACCGCCTGGATCGCATGCGCGGGACCCGACGTCCCGGCGGGCGCGCGGGTCGGGGAGCTCCGCCAGCAGGACGTCGCCGCCCAGGTGTTCGCGTCGCTGGACTGTCCTCCGGACTCGCACTGGACCCTGGACGGGCGGCCGTTCGCCGTCGAACCGCGCGCGGTCCTGCTGGACATGGACGGCACGCTCGTCGACACCGAGGCCCTGTGGTGGCGCACGGCGCGGGAGGTGGCGGACGAGCTCGGACACCCGTTGACCGACGCGGACACCGCCGAGGTCGTGGGCCGCTGTGTGGAGGACACCGCGGTCCATCTGTGGCGGTCCTCGGGCACCGAGCGTCCGCTGGGCGCCGTCGTGGCCGAGCTCGACGCCCGGTTCCTCGCGGCGGTCCAGACGGAGGCGGACGCGCTCCCAGGCGCCCTTGAACTCCTCGGCACGCTACGGGACATGGGCATCCCGACGGCGCTCGTCACCGCCTCGCCCCGGCCCGTCGTCGAGTCCGTGCTCAAGCTGCTCGGCGCCGAGTCGTTCCAGGTGACGGTGACCGCGGACGACACGGACCGTACGAAGCCGCACCCCGAGCCGTATCTGGCCGCGGCCCGGGCCCTGGGCGTCGATCCGGCGGGCTGCCTCGCGGTGGAGGACAGCCCGGTGGGCATCGAGGCGGCGGAGGCCGCGGGCTGCAGGGTCGTCGCCGTCCCCTCACTCGTACCGGTCGAAGCGGTCCCCGGCCGACGGGTCCTGACCGGCCTGCAGGAGCTCGTGGAGCTGCTGCAGGCCGGGCGGGAGCGCCGCGGATAACAGTCGGTCGGACTGCTATCCGCCGGTGGTCATCGTCACCTGGCCACCGCTGATGGAGTAGCTCGCGTCGGCCTTGCAGGGGCCGTAGGTGTACGCGCTGGTGTTGCTGCCCGTACCCGGCTCCGGGGTGACGAACGGGTTGCCCCAGACCGCCTGGCCGTAGGGGATCGAGGCGCAGTCGGCGACGGACTTGTAGTACTCGACGAAGCCGACGCCGCTCGGCTTCAGATAGCCCGCCGAGGCCGAGACGTTCCAGCTGCCGATCGTGGTCCACACGCCGGTGGCGGTGTCGACGACGTACCCGGTCCAGTTGTTCGTGCCGGTCCTGATGATCTCCAGCTGGTACCAGCGCCCCTTGACGTACGGGTAGGTGACGCTGCAGCTGGTGCCGGAGCCGCCGTCGCCCCCCAGGACACCGATCCGCCGGCCCCGCGGGCTCCTGTGGGGGGGGACGTGCGGGTGGGGGTCATGTGGGGATGTCCCTTCCGTTCTCAGCCGAGCCTGACAGTGACTTTCTGGGTGGCGCCGAAGGTGCCGCTGAGGTCGCCGAACGTGAGGCTCAGCGAGGAGCCGGTGGCCGTTCCGGTGACGGTGGGGGGCTTGGAGATCACGGAGGCCACGGCCCGGTTCCAGGTGAGGGTGAGGGCGGTCTGCATGCGCATCGGGTCGCTGACGCAGATCACCGCCGTACCGTCGCTCTTCTCGGTGATCATCACGGAGCAGGGCGCGCTCGCGGTGAGCGTCCCGACAGTGCCGCCGAACCAGAAGTTGACCCCGGTGAAGCCCAGCGAAGGCACCCGGATGCCCTGCTGGTTGTCGGTGTTGGCGAGGATCTGCACCCAGCCGGTGTCGGCGGAGCGGGCGGCGGTCTGCGTGGTGGTCGCACCGGGCATGAGGACGTAGGCGTACGTGCCGTTGGTCGGGTTGGTGCCGTGGTCGGCCCAGAGGGTGAGGTAGCGGCGGGTGATCGGGGTGGTGGCCATGGACCGGTTGATGTCGCTCCAGCGACCGGTGCGCTCCTCGCGCAGGGCCTTGACCGTCGCGCCGCCGGGGAAGACGTAGCCCGCGAAGCCGCCGATGTGCGCCCAGCCGGCGCCGGTCAGCGTCTCCGACCAGGGGTGGCCGACCGGCTTCACCGTGCCGTCGACGGTGAGGGCGTGAGTGCCGCCAGGACCGAGGTTGCGGTTCTCGACGACGGACTCGACGGGGGTGCCGTCGGTGCATTTGATGCCCGCGCCGAGGCAGACGACGGAGTCGTCCAGGCAGAACCAGGACTTCTTCGCCAGCAGGGTGCTCTGGAGGCCCTTGAGGTACTGGCCGATCGCGGCTCGCGTGCCGTCGGTGGCGCCGCCCACCCAGTTCACGTCCGGCTTGGAGGCGCCCCAGTCACCGCCTGCGGCGTCCGCGAGGACCTTGCGCGAGGTGGTGGTCCCGGGCAGGCGGTACGGGTCGACTGTGGGCCAGAAGGCGTCGCTGTACTGCCCGTTGCCGTAGGTGTCGCCCCACCAGGAGAGCATTCCGGAGCCGGTGTGCCAGCCGCGCAGGTTCTCGCCGTTGCCGGTCTCGTAGTACGTGATGCGTTTGTCGGCCATGCTGATCGACGCGGCCCAGCCGGGGCGGCGGTGGGTGGCCCGGGCCATGGAGGGGAAGAGCCGGTGTCCGGTGGGTTCGGCGAGGGCGGTGACGGAGGTGTCGTCGGCCACGGACTTCAGTCGCGCGAGGCTCACCAGGCCGAGTGAGGGGTTGCTCATCGGCGGGCTGTAGTAGTCGCGCTGGACCCAGCCCTTGACCAGTCCGCGCCACCGGGCGTTCTCGGCGGCGCCGGCGCCCTGCCCGAGCAGCACGATGGAGGCGAGGATGCCGTGGCCGCGCAGATGGTCGTCGGCCTGGATCTGCTTCGGGTCGGTGGTGGAGATGCCGCGGCTCATGCCGCGCCCGGAGACGTTGTCCATGACGAGCCCGTTGTAGAGGAACGGCGCCCAGGCGTTCTCGACCGCGTCGAGGACGATCTGCCGGTTGGGGTCGGTGACCGCCCAGGTGGAGCCCGCGAGGAGGGCGAAGAGCATGCCGAGTCCGCCGAGCATCACGGCGCCGTACGTGCCGGTGTAGGGCACGGAGCTGTGCTGGACGAAGGAGCCGTCGGCGTAGAGGCCGTCGCCCGAGGTGACGTACGGGAAGACCGGCGAGAGCGCGTTCCGGGCGAGGGTGATCTTGGCGGAGTTGTCGCCGACGACTCCGCGCAGCGCGACGACCCGGCAGAGGTCGACCCGGTTGGCGCCGGTGCTGGTGCCGGTGTAACTGCCGATCGCCGAGTCGGGGACGAAGTGGTCGACGGCGCGGCAGTAGGCGGCCAGCTGGGTGGTCGTCAGCCGGTCGTGCATGAGTACGCAGGTGTCGAGGAGCGCCTGTGGGGCGCCTATCTGCCAGTTCCACCAGTTGCCGTAGCGGGTCTGGCCCTCGTTGTAGATCCGGGCGTACATGTGGTCGAGGCCGGTGACGATGGCGGCCGCCAGGGCGGCGTCGCCGGTCAGGCCGGTGCCCGGCTGGCTGTAGGCCTGGGCCATGGTGAGGAGCCGGGAGTAGTTCTCGTTCATCTTCGCCGAGTAGCCGAAGGACTCCTGGTCGGTGTCGGGCTCCGGGTCGGTCCACACCGCGTCCGGCCACAGGGATCCGGTCGCCGGAGCCATCGTCGCCCGGAGTTCGGCGGCGCGGCTGCCGAGCTCGGCGAGCTTGGTCCTGAAGGGTTCGGCGGTGGGGCTGAAGCCCTCACCGAGGAGCAGCGTGCGCCATTTGGCGCGCAGGGCGGTGAACTCGTCGGCGGCCAGGGCCACTCCCGTGAGCGGCGGGCTCGCGGTGAGGCCGAGGGCGAGGGCGGCACCGGTGGCGGCGAGGAAGCCGCGGCGGGACCAGACATGCGTCATGGGGAGCTCCAGGGGGCGCTGGAAACGAGTCATGGCTGGCCGGTTTTAGCATGCACGCGCTCAATCGATCCATAGTGACGACGAAGTTGAGCGTTTCGATCGCTCTCTTTTCGTCATGTCACGCCTCTTGAAGATCCACCCACTCCCCTGTTTTCTCTAGTTGTACAGCCAAGTTTCAGGCAAGGATCTCCGTGCGGTCCCCGGGGGCCGCTGTCCTTGGGGCGCTCTTCGCTTCGCCCCCGCACCCGCTTCCCCTCGCACCCCCGCCTCACCCACTTCACCCACCTCACCCGCAGAGGTCATCACTCCATGACTGAACTCAACCGCCGCAGGTTCCTGCAGATCGCCGGCGGCACCGCCGCGGCGACCATGCTGAACGAGAGCATCGCGCGAGCCGCCGCCATCCAGGCACAGGTCACCACGGGCACGATCCAGGACATCGAGCACGTCGTCGTCCTCATGCAGGAGAACCGGTCCTTCGACCAGTACTTCGGCGCGATGAAGGGCGTACGCGGCTTCGGTGACCCTCGGCCGGTCCTCCAGGACAACGGCAAGTCGGTCTTCTTCCAGTCCAACGGGTCGAAGGACATCCTGCCCTTCAACCCGCAGGTCGCCGACCTGGGCATGCGGTTCGTCGCGGGCCTCAACCACGACTGGGCCGGCGGCCAGGCGGCGTACAACAAGGGCAAGTACGACAAGTGGGTGCCGGCGAAGTCCGCCACCACCATGGCGTACATGACCCGGAACAACATCCCGTTCCACTACGCCCTCGCCGACGCGTTCACCGTGTGCGACGCGTACCACTGCTCGTTCATCGGCGCGACGGACCCGAACCGGTACTACCTGTGGTCCGGCCACACCGGCAACGACGGCACGGGCGGCGGACCGGTCCTGGACAACGCGGAGGCCGGGTACGGGTGGAAGACGTACCCCGAGCGCCTGGAGGCCGCCGGGGTGTCGTGGAAGGTCTACCAGGACATCGGCGACGGCCTGAACGCCGCGGGCCACTGGGGCTGGATCAACGACGCCTTCCGCGGCAACTACGGTGACAACTCGCTGCTGTACTTCAACAACTACCGCAACGCGCAGCCCGGCAGCCCCCTGTACGAGAAGGCGCGTACCGGCACCGACGTGAAGGCGGGCGGCGGCTACTTCGACCGCCTGCGGGCCGACGTGGCGAACGGCACGCTGCCGCAGGTGTCGTGGATCGCGGCGCCCGAGGCCTTCAGCGAGCACCCGAACTGGCCGGTGAACTTCGGTGCCTGGTACATCTCCCAGGTCCTCGACGCCCTGACGTCCAACCCGGCGGTGTGGGCGAAGACCGCGCTGTTCATCACGTACGACGAGAACGACGGCTTCTTCGACCACGTGGTCCCGCCGTACCCGCCCGCCTCCTCCGCGTGGGGCCTGTCCACGGCGGACGTCTCGAAGGACCTGTTCCCCGGCAGCGGCGGCTTCACCGCAGGCCCGTACGGCCTCGGCCCGCGGGTCCCGATGATCGTGGTCTCGCCCTGGAGCAAGGGTGGCTACGTCTGCTCCGAGACCTTCGACCACACCTCGGTGATCCGCTTCATGGAGAAGCGTTTCGGCGTGCTGGAGCCCAACATCTCGGCGTGGCGCCGGGCGGTCTGCGGCGACCTCACCTCGGCCTTCGACTTCAGCCGGACGGACGCGTCTCCCGCCTCGCTCCCGTCGACGGCCGGCTACGTACCGCCGGACAAGAACCGCCACCCGGACTACCTGCCGGCGGTTCCGGCCACGGGCGCTCTGCCGAAGCAGGAGGCCGGCTCCAAGCCGACCCGCCCGCTCGGCTACAGCCCGTACGTGGACGGTCTGCGCACCCTCGCCACGGGGAAGTTCACACTGACGTTCTCCAGCGGCCCGACGCTCGGGGCCCACTTCCACAGCACCTCGGGCAACCGCACGGACGGCCCCTGGCCCTACACGGTCGAGGCGGGCAAGACCCTCGCCGACACGTGGAGCACCAGCGCCTCGACGGGCAACCAGATCAACCTCACGGTGTGGGGCCCGAACGGCTTCCTGCGCACCTGGAAGGGACCCACGAAGCAGGCGGGCCCCGAGGTCACGGCCCGCCACGTCCCCTCCACGGGCAACCTGGCCCTCACCCTGACCAACTCCGGCACGGCGGCGGTCAACCTCAGCGTCACCAACGCCTACGGCAACACCACCCAGACCGTCACGGTCAACGCCGGGGCCACCGTCTCCCGCACCATCGCCCTGGGTACGACGGGCCGCTGGTACGACGTCACGGTCACCTCCTCCGCGGACGCGACCTTCCTGCGCCGCTTCGCCGGCCACGTCGAAACGGGAGCGGCGGGCGTCTCCGACCCGGCGATCAAGACCGTCTGACGGGTCCTCCTCAGCGACCCCGTGATGCGGGGGAGGCCCCTCGGACGGGCCTCCCCCGCGTCACGGCAACGCACTCCGCCCCATGGGAACCAACGGTCGCCGGTCGGCAGTCTGCTCGGGCATGACGTTCGAAACGATCGCCCACGGTTGCGCGCAGTTCTGGCGCTTCGGGCTCAGCCAGGTGCGGGCCGTCGCCTTCGCCGTCGCCCTGGTCGGCGGCATCGGCGCCTCGCGGCTGCTGCCCGGCGACCTGCCAGTCGCTCGCTACGACCTGCTCCTGGTGTTCGGCGTGGCCCTGACGGTCCTGGCCCGCAAGGTCGGCTGGGACGGGCCGCGGGACACCGCCGTGATCCTGGGGTGCCACCTCGTGGGCCTGCTCTTCGAGCTGGTCAAGGTGCGCATGGGCTCGTGGAGCTACCCGGAGGACGCCGTCTTCAAGGTCGCGGGAGTCCCGCTCTACGGCGGATTCCTCTACAGCGCGGTGGGCAGTTACTGCTGTCGGTCGTGGAAGATCATGGAGCTGTCGCTGTCCGGATATCGACCCCGGTTGATGGCCGTCCTCGCTGCCGCCGTGTACCTGAACTTCTTCACCCATCACTGGCTGCCGGACGCCCGGCTCCCGCTGGCCCTGCTGCTCCTCGGCGCGATGTTCGGCACCTGGGTCCACTTCACGGTGGGCCCCTCCCGCTACCGGATGCCCTTGGCCCTGGCCTTCGCACTGATCGGGTTCTTCCTCTGGGTCGCGGAGAACGCGGCCACGTACGTCGGCGCCTGGGCCTATCCCCATCAGCTCGACGGCTGGCAGCCCGTACCCCTCACCAAGTTCGGCGCCTGGGCCCTTCTGATCAGTGTCACCTTCGTCCTGGTCGCGCGTACCCGAGGTACGAAGGAGCGGAGTGACCGTCGGAGTGACCGGCCGGCGTATCGAGGGAGTAAATCCGGCCACCCTTCCTGTATGGACGGCATATGGGATACCGGAAGGGCTCATCCGGAAGCCTAGATTCCCGTGCGGTGAACACCACTGTCCCCAAGAACCTTCTTCTCGGCCGCCCGCTGCGCACCGCCCAGATGGCGGAGACCGAGCTCCCCAAGCGGCTCGCCCTCCCGGTCTTCTGCAGCGACCCCCTCTCCTCCGTCGCCTACGCGACGCAGGAGATCCTGCTGGTCCTGGCTCTCGGCGGCGTCGCCCTGCTCCACACCACCTGGTACATCGGTCTCGCGATCGTCGTGCTGCTCGTGGTGGTCGTCGCCTCCTACCGCCAGACCTGCCACGCCTACCCCAACGGCGGCGGCGCGTACGTCGTCAGCGCCCACAACCTGGGCCGGGGCGCCGCGCTCACCGCGGCCGCCGCGCTCCTGGTCGACTACGTGCTGACCGTGGCCGTGTCCGTCGTGGCGGGCGTGGCCGCCATCACCTCCGCGGTGCCGTCCCTCTCGGCGTACGCCGTCGAGCTCTGCCTCGGTTTCGTCGCCCTGCTGACCCTGGTCAACCTGCGCGGCGTCAAGGAGTCCGGGCGGGCGTTCGCCATCCCCACGTACGCCTTCATCATCTCCATCTACGTGATGTTCGCGGTCGCCGCGGTGCGGATGGCGACCGGCGAGACGATCCGTGCCGAGTCCGCCGAGCTGTCCTTCCAGTCCCCCGAGACCTTCACGGGTCTCGCCCTCGTGCTGCTGGCGCTGCGCGCGTTCGCGTCCGGCTGCACGGCGCTCACGGGCGTGGAGGCGATCAGCAACGGCGTACCGTCCTTCCGCTCCCCCAAGCCCAAGAACGCCGCCGCCTCGCTCGCGGTGATGGCCTTCTTCTCGATCACCATGTTCGCCGGCATCACGGTGCTCGCGCTGGTCTACCGGGTCCATGTCGCCCACAGCCCGACCGACCTCGGTCTGCCGGCCGACGCCTCGCAGGCCACCGCGCTCGCCCAGATAGCGAAGGCCACTTTCGGCGACTGGGACTTCCTGTTCTACTTCGTCCAGGCGGCGACCGCGGGCATCCTCATCCTGGCCGCGAACACCGCGTACAACGGCTTCCCGACGCTCTCCTCGATCCTGTCGAAGGACCGCTTCCTGCCGCGCCAGCTCCACAACCGCGGCGGCCGGCTGGTCTTCTCCAACGGTATCGCCGTGCTCGCCGCCGCCTCGGCCGCGCTCATCGTCGTCTTCGACGCCGACCTCTCCGCCATCATCCAGCTGTACATCATCGGTGTCTTCGCCTCCTTCACCCTCTCCCAGGCGGGCATGGTCCGGCACTGGAACCGTGAGCTCGCGGGCGCGACCACGGCGGCGGAGCGCGGCCGGATGCGCCGCTCCCAACTGCTCAACGGCACCGGCGCGCTGGTCACCGGCCTGGTCCTGGTGATCGTCCTGGTCACCAAGTTCACGCACGGCGCGTGGATCGTCTGCGTCGCCATGCCGCTGCTCATCCTCGGCATGCGGGCGGTCCGCCGGCACTACGACCGGGCCTCCGAGCAGCTCGCGGTGGCCGCCGACGCCCGCCCGGTGGTACCGGCCAAGCACCACGCGATGGTGCTGGTCTCGCGCCTGCACGCGCCCACCCTCCAAGCGGTCGGCTACGCGCAGGCGATCAAGGCGGACGGCATCGAGGCGGTCAGCGTCGCGATCGACGAGGAGGAGACCGAGGCGCTGCGCACCGCATGGGCCAACCACGCGATGGGCGTCGAACTGACCGTGCTCGACTCGCCGTACCGGGAGCTGACCCGACCGGTGCTCGACCATGTCCGCGCGCACCGGCAGGCCAACCCCGATGACGTACTGACCGTCTTCATCCCGGAGTTCCTGCCCGGCCGCTGGTGGCAGCAGATGCTGCACAACCAGCGGGCGCTCCGGCTCAAGGCACGCCTGCTCTTCACCCCGGGGGTGATGGTCACCAACGTGCCGTACGTGCTCCCGCGCGACCGGGACTGACCCTCACCCGCATCGCCGACCGGCGCCGCCTCCTCCTCCTGCACACGGAGGGGGCGGTGTCAGTCCGCGATGCGAGACTCGGTCCATGAAGCCCAATGATCCAAAAGACGACCTGCACCGCTACCTCAAGGCGGCCCGTGAAGCCGTCGTCTGGAAGCTGGACGGACTGTCCGAGTACGACATCCGCCGCCCCCTGACGCGGACCGGGACCAACCTCCTCGGCCTCGTCAAGCACCTCGCCAGTGTCGAGTTCGGGTACTTCGGCCCGACGTTCGACCGCCCGCACGACGAATCCCTGCCCTGGCACGCGGAGGGCGCCGAGCCCAACGCGGACATGTGGGCACCGGCCGACGAGTCACGCGAGGACATCCTCGGCCTCTACCACCGTGCCTGGGCGCACGCGGACGCGACGATCGAGGCGCTGCCGCTCGACGCGATGGGTCAGGTCGCCTGGTGGGGCGACAACGGGCAGGTGACGCTGCAGCGGATCATGCTGCACATGACGGCCGAGACGAACCGGCACGCCGGCCACGCCGACATCGTCCGCGAGCTGATCGACGGCAGGACCGGCATGCGGGAGACCAGCAGCAACATGGACGGCGGCGACGAGGCCTGGTACCGGGAGTACTGGAACAGGCTTGAGGCCTCCGCCAAGGAGGCCCAAGGGCCTGCCGCTTAGACGGCCGTGGATGGGTTACCTCAGGCCCGGGCGCTGGTGGGCGCCGATGTCGGTCGTGCCGTACAGGCGGTTGCCGAAGTAGTCGCGAGCGCCTGGGTTCTCGATCGGCTTGCCCGCGCCGAGTGCCGGGGAGCCGGAGCGCAGGCGCAGGTCGCCCGGGCTGTCCGGGGTGGCGTCGAGGAACTTCGGGTCCGCCGTGACCGCGTTGGCGTCGCCCGCCGGAACGGTGCCCACGCCTACGTAGAGGTTGTGGTCGTACGTGTTCAGCGCGTCGACGATCGGAGAGCCGCCCTCGGCCGTGCTGACGAAGATGTTGTTGCGGAAGGTGACCCCGCCCTTTCCGTTGTCGCTCACCATGGCCGTGCCCGTCTGGTCGGTCACGACGGTGTTGTTGTAGACCTGGGTGTTCGTGGTGGGGGCCGGGCAGACCACGGAGATCACACCGTAAGGCGGGCTCCAGGTGTTGCGGTCGTTGATGCTCACGTTGTAGCGGAAGACGTTGTCGGACGTCTTCATGCCGGTCGCGTTGCAGACCAGCAGGAAGCCGCCCTCGTTGTCGTGGCTGTAGTTGTACTGGTAGACGTTGCGGTTGTTCCCGCCGTCGAAGTCGAAGGCCTGCGAGTCGAGCGTCCCGTGACCGCCGGTGACCTCGTTGTACTGGTACACGGCGTCGTCGAAGTTCCACGCCCAGATGCCGACGTTGTAGCCCGCCGAACGCATGTTGAACCCGTCGACGTAGTTGCGCTCGACGAGCGCGTGGTGCCCGTGCTGGAGCACGATGCCGTCGCCGCCGACGTCGATCACCTTGTTGCCGCGGATCGTGAGATCGGTGTTGGGCGCCCAGCCGAGTGCGCCGCTGAGGGGGTGCTCCGGCCGCTTGCCCCAGCTGGAGGCCGTGGCGATGCCCGTGCGGTCCACGTGACTGACGGTCGAGTCCGTGACCGTGATGCCGTCGAAGCGGGTCGGGGTCGCCGTGCCACGGACGACGAAGAGGATGCCGCCCGACGGGTCAGGGTCCTTGTGGTCGGAGCCGTTGACGTCGTGCACGTCCACGTCGTCGACGACGTAGTGCTCACCCGTGCCGAAGTCCGTGAGCCGGAACAGGATTCCCGCGCGGCGCTCCTCCGGGCCCGGCGCGGCGCCCTTGTTGGAGACGTCGAGATTGCGCAGCTCCCACTGCTCGACGTTCTCCAGCAGGACGGCCGCACGGGCGCCGCCGCCCTCGATGCGCGGCTTCTCGCCCTGCCCGTACGCGTCGACCCGGACGGGAGCGCCCTTCGCGCCCGAACCACTGGGCTGGAACACGCCGGCACAGCTGGAGCCGCGCTTGAACAGGATCCGGTCACCGGGTCCGTACGAGACGGAACTCGCCTTCTCCAACGAGTCCCAGGCGGCGCCCGGGGACCTGCCGGAGGCGGTGTCGGTACCTGAGCCGCAGTCGATGAAGTACGTCGTCCCCGCGTGCCGCCCGCCGTCGCCCACCTGCGTGCCCGCACGGGCGGGCACCGCGCCCGCCGTGGCCGCCACCGCCACGGCGAGCAGCGCCCTCGTCCCCCAACCAGTCATCCGCATAAGGCTGTTCTCCCGAGTCCGGTACAGAGGCCGTCGACGAGCTGTCGACAGAGCCATCGACTGAGCCATCGGTGGCAGGAGGGAGACTTCCACGCCCTCCTTGGTCCGGCCCATGCACTGAACGAGCGGGTGCTTGTGTTTCTGTCGCGTTCGAGGAGGTGGGACCGGCAGGGGGCGATGGGGCTAGGCTCCGGGGATGCAGCGAGCTGAGGTCCTGAAGCGTGTGATCGGCATCCTGACGGAGGCCGAGGAGATCCGTCGTGCCGCGGAGGCCGGCGAGGACGAGGACAACTCCGAGCTCGGATCCAGCGTGGTGACGCAGATGTTGAACGAAATGCTGCCCTCCATCAGCGTGCCGGCCGATGCCACGCCCCAGGAGGTGGCGCGGGTCGTCGCCCGTGCTCTCGGTCCGGCTCTGCAGACCATGATCGCCGGCTTCACGCTGGCCTATTCGAGCCTCGCCATGGCGCACGACAGCGGGCAGACCGACATCTCCTCCGCCGAGGTGTTGCAGACGCTGGCCTTCCAGGTGGAGGCCGGGCTGTTCGACGAGGGCCACTGACCTTCCCGCCGGCGCGGCGGTTCAGTGGTCTCCACGACCTCCGCCACCTCCTCCGCCTCCGCCGAAGTGCCAGGAGTCGACGTCGCGGTAGTGGATCGGGCCCGGGCCCCGGGCCGTGTTGCTGGCGACCAGGTGGAGGCGTGGGGTCGACCAGGGGTGGCCGGTGAAGGAGTCGAGTCCGGAGGCCGCGTCCACCACGGACGTGGGATCGTTGCGGCGGGCACGGGCCAGCGTGAGGTGCGGGTTCAGCGGGCGGTCCGCGAGCGGAATCCCGCATCCCTTGACCACGGCGCGTACCTCCGAGGCCAGCAGGTGCAGGCCTTCGAGGTCGCCGTCGGTACCGGTCCACAGCACCCGTCCGTCGAAGTGTCCGCCGCCGCGCAGCGCCAGTTCCAGGGGGCCGCGTGTCGCCGCCAACTCCGCGAGCGGCTGCTGGAGGAGCCGTACGGTCGCGACCGGGAGTTCGCCGAGGAACGCCAGGGTGATGTGCCAGTCCTCGATGCGGTTCCACCGCATGTCCGGGTACGCCTCGTAGGCGGGCCCCAGCGCCCGGGCCAGCTCGGCCTTGACTTCGTCGGGCGGTGCGAGCGCTATGAAGGCCCGGACGGTCGAGGTCTGGTTCTGATCGTTCACGGGAGCCTTCGTATCGCACCGCGCCGGTCGGGTCACGCAGGGGGTCCGAACTCCTGCTCCGCCCAGATCGTCTTGCCGCTCCGGCTGTAGCGGCTGCCCCAGCGGGCGGTGAGCTGAGCCACCAGGTAGAGGCCGCGGCCGCCCTCGTCGGTCAGCCGGGCCCGGCGCATCCGTGGGTGGGTGGCGCTGGGGTCGGACACCTCGCAGATCAGCCGGCCCGCGCGGATCAGCCGTACCCTGACCGGCCCGCCGGCGTACCGGATGGCGTTGGTGACCAGTTCGCTCAGCACGAGTTCGGTGGTGAAGGCCAGCTCCTCCAGTCCCCACGCGCGCAGTTGTGTCTCCGCCGCCGCCCGAATCGTGCCCACCGACGCCGGGTCGGCCTCGACCTCCCAGGCGACCACGTCCTCCGCCGGTACGGCTCGGGTACGGGCGAGCAGCACGGTGACGTCGTCCCCGAGTCCGGCGGCGGGACGGCCCGCGACGATCTCCTTGCCGAGGTCGCGCAGCGGCCCGCTGAGGGAGTCCGGGCGGGCCAGGTGACCTGCCAGCTCGGCCATCCCCTTCTCCAGGTCGCCGTCCCGGTTCTCGATCAGGCCGTTGGTGTAGAGGGCGATGACGCTGCCGGGGGCCACCTCGGCCTCCGTCGTCTCGAACGGCAGACCGCCGACGCCGAGCGGCGGGCCCGGGTCGACCGGCAGGTACGTGACGTTGCCCTGCGGATCCGCCACCGCCGGCGGTGGATGTCCGGCAGATGCCACCACGCAGGTCCGGGACACCGGGTCGTAGATCGCGTACGCGCAGGTCGCGCCCGTGGAGGAGGAAGGGTGACGGTCGTGCCATCCGTCGCCGTCGTCGGCGCCGGCGTCCCTGCCGTCGTGCTCCGAGCCCTCGAAGTCCTGGAAGTCCTCGGAGTCCTCTTCCTCCGGGTCCTCGGGTTCGGCGACCAGTTGGGCGACCAGGTCGTCCAGGTGGGTGAGCAGTTCGTCGGGTTCGAGGTCGAGGTCGGCGAGAGTGCGGACGGCCGTGCGGAGTCGGCCCATCGTGGCGGTGGCCGCGAGTCCGTGTCCGACGACGTCCCCCACGACCAGCGCGACCCGCGCGGAGGACAACGGGATGACGTCGAACCAGTCTCCTCCGACGCCGGTCGCGGTGTTGGCGGGGAGGTACGTCCCCGAAGTGGTCGCCGCCACGGTCTCGCTCTGCGTGGGCGGCAGCATGCTGCGCTGCAGGCCGACGGCTGCCCGGTGCTCGCGCGCGAAACGGCGGGCGTTGTCCAGGGCGAGGGCCGCGCGGTCGGCGATCTCGCGCAGGAGGTCGTGGTCGGCCTTCCCGTACGGGCCGCGGGCGGTCCGCCGGCCCAATGACACCCTGCCGAGGATCATGCCTCGCGCCCGCAGGAGAGCGGTCATGGTCATCCGGTAGCCCCCGACGGCGACCCCGGTGACGGTGAGGCTGGGGGTACCGGTGTCCGCGATCGGGGCGGCGACGCGCACCACGGTCGAGGTCGGCGGGTCGCCGCCCGCCGACGGCCGCCCCGCGACGGCCGTACGGCGCAGCAGCAGCCGGCCTTCCTCGTCGGGTACCGGTTCCTCACCCAGCGACACGGTGTCCGCGATCTCCACGACGGCCAGGTCGCCGAGACCGGGTACGAGCGCCGCGGCCAGTTCCGTACAGGTGTCCTTGACCGAGAGCGAACTGCCGACCGAGGCCGTGGCCTGGTGCAGCAGTGCCAGGCGCTCGCCCGAGCGGCGCAGCTCGGTGACGTCGGTGAAGAGGGCGGTGAGCCCCAGGACCCGGCCGTCGGGAGCCTGCAACCGGAACGCCGAGATCGTGATGAACACCCCGCCGGCGGGATCCTCGACCGTCCGCAGGATCTGTTCGACCCCCACCAGCGGTCGGCCCGTGCGCAGGACCCCGCGCAGCTGCTCCTCGACCGCCTCCGCGTCCCCGGGCCACAGGAAGTCCGACAGGCGGCGTCCTCGCAGGTCGGGCGGTACGCCGGTGTAGGGCAGGAGGTGGGTGTTGGTCCGGAGGAGCCGGAGCCCCGGGTCGAAGACGGCGAGCCCGACCCGGTCCTGGAGGAAGAGCTCGTTGACGAACGCCCGGTCCTGGTTCCAGCGGGTGGCCAGTGCCGCCGGGGCGGCGAGGACGAGGCACCAGGTCTCGTCTCCGGCCTGGTGCTCCGCAGCCCGGTGCTCCCTCGCCCGCTGCTCCGTCGCAAGCTGCTCCCTCGTGGCGCCGTGTCGTTCGCCGTCGGTGAGGCCGAACGTCTTGAAGACGACGGGCAGGTCCTCACCCCCGCCGGTCCGCAGCACGGCCTCGCCGCGCCGTTCCCCGCGGGCGTACGCCTCCACGAGCGCCGACCAGGAGAAGGGGTCCGCGAGGAGGCCGCGCGCGGGCCGGCCGACGACGTCCGCGGCGGACCTGCCGAGCAGCGCCCGGGCCTCCGGTGTCCAGCCGCTCACACGTCCCCGGCTGTCGAGCAGGGCGGCGGCGGTCTCCTCGGAGAGGGGCGGGAGGCCGTCATCGGGGAGACGGGGGAGGCCGGGGACGCCGGGGACCGAGGTGCCGTTCACGGTGCCGCCTCCTTCCCGCCGTGCTCGTGGTCCCGGGCTCGGGCGATCAGCAGAGCGACGTCGTCGTGGTCGTCAGGGCGTCTCAGCGCGCCGAGGAGCAGGTCACAGGTTTCTTCCAGGGGAAGGGAGGACGACTGCGCGAGCAGGTCGGTGAGGACCGCGAGCCGGACGTCGATGTCCTGGTCCCGGGTCTCGACCAGGCCGTCCGTGTACAGGACCAGGAGGTCACCGGCGGTGAACGGGATCTCCACGGTCTCGAAGGGGACACCGCCCACCCCGAGGGGCGCGCCCGTGGGCAGGTCGAGCAGGCGCGGGGCCAGTCCGGCCGGCACGTGCACGGGTGGTGGATGCCCGGCGCAGGCGAGGCGGCAGCTCCCCCTGTGGGGGTCGTACACGGCGTACACGCAGGTGGCCATCGCGTCGTCCAGGTCGGCGGCGGTACGGTCCAGCTGGTTCAGGATCACGGCCGGGGAGAGACCGAGTCCGGCGAGCGTGTGCGCGGCGGTGCGCAGCTGCCCCATCGTCGCGGCGGCGTTGATGCCGCTGCCCATCACGTCGCCCACGACCAGGGCCGTCTTGTCATCGGGCAGCGGGATGGCGTCGAACCAGTCCCCTCCGACCTCCACGGCCGCCGAGGCGGGCTGGTAGCGGGCCGCGACATCGAGCCGCTTCAGGCGCGGGGGGCCGTGCGGCAGCAGATGGCGCTGGAGGACGAGTGCGGCCTGGCTCTGGTGCCGGTACCAGCGGGCGTTGTCGATCGCGACCGCCGCGCGGGCCGCCAGCTCCCCCGCCAGCAGGACGTCGTCCTGGTCGAACGCCGCCGAGTTGCGGGCGCGCTTCAGGTCGAGCACGCCGAGGACGACACCCCGGGCACGCAGGGGGACGGCGAGGTAGGAGTGGATGCCCGCCTGCCGCAGGAGTTCCGCGGCGGGGCCGTCCCGGGCGATCCGGGTGAGGTCGTCCTCCGTGACGTGTTCGACGAGGACAGGCCTGCCGGTCCGGGCACACTGGGTGACGAGACGCTCCGTATCGTAGCGGGCCGGTTCGCCGACCGGGTCGGCGGCGGCCTCGGCCGGGCTGAGGTACGCGGCCTTCACGGCGAGCGCGCGGAAAACCGCCGTCCCCGGGGTCGCTCTGGTGCCCGGGAGGTGCGGCCCGGCCAGGATGGACTCCAGGACGTCGACGGCCGCGATGTCGGCGAATTCCGGCACGACCAGGTCGGCGAGTTCGTGAGCGGTGAGGTCCAGGTCGAGTGTGGTGCCGACGCGCTCGGAGGCGTCCGCGACGACCGCGAGACGGCGTCGTGCCTGTGCGGCGGCCTTGGCCGCGTGGTGCTGGTCGGTGATGTCCACGACCGACGCGGCCACGCCGATGACGAGTCGCCCCGGGGTCTGCAGGCGGTAGAGGGACATCGACCACACCCGCTCCTTTCCGTCGGGGCCGGCGGGTCCCTGGATGGTCCGTGCGAGGACGGGAGTCCCGGTTCGCAGCACCTCTCGGAGCGTCGATTCCAGCGCGGCGACGTCGGGCGACGCCACCGTCTCACGGAACGAACGGCCCAGGTGGCTGGCGGCCGGCCGGCCGTCGATGCGCTCCAGCGCCGGGTTGACCAGCACGAACCGGAGGTCGGGGTCCAGGACGGCCAGACCGATCGGCGAGTGGGCGACCAGCCGGGAGGAGAGGGAGCGGTCCTGCTCCACGCGCCGCACGGTGCTCCCGTCGGAGGCCAGACCGAGGGCGTGGAACCGTCCCTGATCGTCTTGGAGCCGGGTGCAGCGGATCTCGACCGGGATCGTGCGGCCGTCCTTGTGCCGTGCCGGGAAGACGCCGACCGAAGGCCCGCCGCCCGCGATCACGCTCTCGAACAGGGACAGCGCCACGTCCCGGTGCCGGTCCTCGACCAGGAGCCGGGCGGCGGACCGGCCCAGGGCTTCGTCCGCCGGGTATCCGAAGACCGTCTCCGCCTGCGGGCTCCAGAGCTCGATGTGCCCGCTCGCGGTCAGTACGACCGCGGCCACTCCGAGTACGTCGAGGAGACCGCCCGCTTCCCAGGCAAGGTCGGTGCCCGCCGCGTCCGGGCCGGCAGGAAAGGCCGCCGCGCTCATCCAGACCGCATCCTCCTCAACGCCCCGCGTCCACGGAGGAGCGGACGCACGGGGTCCCCTCCATCATCCCGCCGCGGGGAAGGACCGCCAGTCGTCGTGCCGGGACCCGGGCCCCGGGGGCACCTGGCTCCAGGGCCCCGGGGGCACGTGGCTCCAGGGCCCGGGGGCCACGTGGTCGAGCGCCCTGGGTGCTTCGGCCCGACGAAAGGTCCCGCGGCCCAGGCTCCCGCGGGAGCCCCTGGGAATCCCCACAGCCTTGATCTCGATCGATCGAACGGTTGGGTCCGTGCCGTCGTAGACCCCCATGGGGCAGGCACACACATCCATCCCAACGCCCGCCCTGTCACGGCTTGTCGGCTGCGCGGGACGACCTGGTGAGGGGTGAGTGAGTGATGCCGTCACCACCCGCCTGCCCGCGGCCACGACACACCACCGGAATCCAACACACGGGAGAACGATGTGAACGCACGCAGGCACAGGGGAACGTGGGCTGCCGGTCTGCTCGGCACGGTGTCGCTGGCGCTCCTGGGGACGGGGCCCGCGACCGCGGCCGAGCCCGCCGACGGACCACGCCCGTCCAAGATGACCTGGTACGACCTCGTCGGCAACGGCGCGTGCGGTACGCCGGTCGACGCGACCGCCGAGGACCTCGTGGCCGTCTCGTACGCCTGGTGGACGGCGGCCAACCCGAACAACGACGACCTGTGCAAGGGCGTCTCCGTCGAGGTCTCGTACAACGGCCGGACGATCACGCTTCCGGTCCGGGACAAGTGCCCGGAATGCCCTCCCGGGCACATCGACCTGAGCAAGACCGCGTTCGAGAAGCTCGCGCCGCTCGACATGGGCGTCACCGAGAGCATCTCGTGGAAGTTCGTCTACGGCGAGAGCGGCGCGGGGACGTCCACCGCGGTCGAAGCCGCGACCGTCGACGCCGGCGCTGACACCCCCGCCCCTGAGGCCCTTGAAGCCCTTGAAGTCCTTGAAGCCCCTGACACGCTTGAGGCTGTCGAGACGTTCGAGGCTCCCGTGGCGCCCGAGCCGGCCCCCGCCGCCGAGCCCGTGCAGGCGTCTTCGGCGTGGATCGTCGAGCCGGACAACACCGGCTGCGCCGTCAGGCCCGGCTGGGACGCGGGGCGGTCGTACGAACCCGGCGAGACGGTCTCGCACGCCGGCAACCAGTACACCGCCCTCTTCTACTCCACCGGCGCCACCCCCGGCGACCCCATCTCCTGGGCCGTCTGGCAGCTCGACGGCCCCTGCTGAACGTCAGGTCGCGTGACCTGACCTGACCCGTTCCGAGCCCATCCGCTCCACCCGCGGCCCGATGCCCGTTCGCATCCGGCCGCGGGTGGCCGCGCCTCGTCCCTGCCGCAAGGAGTCACAGCGTGCTCTCCCGTAGAAAGTTGCTCGGCGCGTCTGCCCTGACGCTCGCCGCCGCCGCGTTCACCGCCCGCCCGGCCTACGTCGCCGCGGCGGCCACCGGCCTGACGCTCGACATCGACCTGGTCAACAACACCGGCTCCGACACCGTCTTCGCGTACGTCAGCGGCCTGGCCCTGGACCGCGGCAACGCCTGGATGCTGCTGGGTTCGGACGGCCGTACGCCGTACTACCCCGAATCCCCAGGGTCGCCCGGCGCACAGCTCGGCGCGGACTGCGCCATCCCGCTCGGCCCTTCGGGCTCCGGGCCCCGGCGGATCACCGTGCCCCGGCTGGCGGGCGCCCGGATCTGGTTCTCCGTCGACGCCCCGCTCGACTTCCGGCTGAATCCCGGGCCCACGCTCGTCGAGCCCGCGGTGAGCAACCCCTCGGATCCGAACATCGCCACGCAGTGGTCGTTCGCCGAGTTCACGTTCAACGACGCGGTGGTGTACGCGAACGTCTCGGCCGTGGACTTCGTGTCCCTCCCCGTGGAGCTCCACCTGACCACCACCTCCGGGGCCCTCCAGCGCGTGCCCGGCCTTCGCCCCGGCTCCGTGGACTCCATCGCACAGGGCCTGCGCGCCCAGAGCGCCGCCGACGGCCTGCCCTGGGACCGGCTCGTGGTGTCCTCCGGCGGCCGGAACCTGCGCGTCCTGCACCCGAGCCAGCGCATCGCGGCCGACCCGGGCTTCCTGACCGGCTACTACGACAGCTATGTGGACCAGGTCTGGTCGAAGTACGGGCAGACCGATCTGATCGTCAACACCCAGGCCCAGTGGGGCGAGTTGCGCGGCCGGGTGACGGGCGAACGGCTCGACTTCCCGGGCCACGGCTCCTTCGGGCGCCCGTCGACGGCCGACATCTTCAGCTGTTCCACGGGCCCCTTCGCCGTGACCACGCCCGCCATGGGCGCGCTGGCCGCCAGGATCAGCGCCGCGTTCAACCGCAGCACCCTGCTCGCCATCGACCGCCTGCCGGAGGGCGAGAACCCGGCCGGCTACTACACCACGTCCCCCACCAACCACTACGCGCGCCTGGTGCACGCGCACACCGGAGAGGGCCGCGGCTACGCCTTCCCGTACGACGACGTCACCCCAACCGACGGCGCCGACCAGTCCGGCTTCGTCACCGCGGGCGACCCGACGCTGCTCACCGTCTCCCTGGGCCCCCTGGGCGGAGGCGAGGGCGCCTCGGCCGGCCTGCCGACCGGCCAATGGCTGTCCCTGCGGGTGACGAACCGCGGACTCACCGACCGTTACGTGTGCCACTCGGGCGGCCTGGGCTTCGCCGAGGTCGTCGACGCCGGCAGCGAGGCTCCCCTCCGGGAGGACGCGACGTGGCGGATCGTGCCCGGGCTCGCGGGCACGGGCGGCTACTCCTTCGAGTCCCGCAACCACCCCGGCGAGTTCCTGCGGCACTGGAACTCCCGGGTCCACCGCGACCCGAACGACGGCAGCGGGCTCTTCCAGCTCGACGCGACCTGGTTCGCCACCGAGGCCCCCGGCGGCTTCCGCCTGACCTCCGCGAACTACCCCGACCGCTACCTCCGCCACCGCTCCGCCGAACTCTGGCTCGCGGACCCCGGCGGCCCGAACGAGTGGGACGGCGGCGACACCTTCGAAGCCGACACCACGTGGGCAGTCGCCCGGCCCTGGGCCGACTGAGGAACGTCCACGAGCGGCGGGGTACGTGAACCCTGCTGCGCTCGCTCTCGTAGACAGGAACGGGAGGGCGAGACCGTGTTCGTGGGGGACGCGTCTCGCCACTGCGGCACCGTTCCGGCCGTGGCCCCGGTCCGCAGCACGGGTTCCCCGCCGTCCTGCGGACCGCCCTCACGGGCGACAGAGTTCCGGGCCCGGGCCCTGTCAGCGAGCCTGTTCACTCTTCGGCCCGATGCCTTTGATCCTGATCGGAGTTCCGTCCGGGGCGAATGAGTGGCGGAAGGTGAAGGCGTGCGGCCCGGAGCCGTGGTCGGGGAGGCGTTCCAGCCTGGAAACCCCGTCCTGCCAGGTGGGTATCACGCCGTCGGAGACCCACCAGCACACGTAATTCGGGTGTCCTGTCCTCTCGAACCAGTCGTAACGCCTGTTCAGCGCCTCACGGTGCAGACCGGTGTAGATGGCGTCGAAGGCGGGGCGCAGGTCGGTCCAGAGTGAGAGCGTCGCGGCCAGCGCAGTGGTTTCCACCGTACGGCCCTTGCCGTACCAGCTCGGTACGGCGAACTCTCCCCATGCACCCCAGTCCGCCTCGAAGAGCATGCCCCGGTCACCGTCTGCCGTTTCAGCACGCGCGAGGTATCCGGGGTGCTGACAGATGTTCCGGTAGACGGCCTCGCCACTGTCGTAGAACTCGCGCGTGAGAGGTCCGGGATCGGCGAGAGGTGACTTCAGGACGCCGAATGTGTACAGAGCAAGATGGGGCATGCGTCTCTCCCTGGTGGGGGTTGCCTGGTGTGGACCCGGTTCCGTGGCTTCGGCATGGGGGTGAGGGTTCGTGGGGGCATGACCAGCTCATCCCGTCGCGGGTGGGTGGCTCGCCTGATGGAACTCCCGTGCGACCTTGGGTGATCGCCGAAGACCAGGTGAAGGTAGCTGCCTCAGCGGGCCATGTCGAAGTTGCGTTTTCCCTGTTCAAGTGGCCTCTTGCACCGGTCATTGCGGGGGCTGGGCAGCACCGAACGCGTGCGGGGCGCATCGAGCGTGGTCACTTGATTCCCCTCACCTCGCCGCTGTGAGGCCGAGCGAGCACCTGAGGGGAAAAGGCCGCGGGTCAGGCTGCGGAGGTGCCGGGGGTGGTGATCTCGCGGTACAGAAGGCTGATCTCTACGGCCTTGAGGAGGTGGTTTTCCTCGTTCTCCTCGTCCGGGAGCAGCACCTCAAGCTGTCGTCCCGCTACCTCGCACACCATCATCGACCGCTCCGCCACGATCTCGACGCTGGTGGCAGGTACGCCGAGCTGCAGGTCTGAGACAGTGCCGTCAAGGGTGGTCAGGAAGGCGCCTTCAGCCTTCACTGTCAGGGTCGCGCGGTGCCGACGTCCGCCTGTGTTGCGGAATCGTGCGGCACACCTGATGTGGACGGTTTCCCCACGGTTCAGAGCCGCGACCGTCTGGGAACGGCGCATCCGGCGCCACAGCCGACGTATCCGGTGGAGGAGTGAATCGGCCACGATCGCGCAGATCATGATGAGGAGGAAGCTGTCCCACATGCGCATCTCCTGCGGCTCAGCAGTCCGTGATCACGGTTGCCCTCAGACTGAGAGGCCACAGGACCCTCACCCAGGGATCATCTCACGGCGCCTCTGGCCCCTCCGCTCGGCTGTGAGTGGTGATGCGGTGGTGGAGTGTGCGGCGGCGGGAGTCCGCGTTCGCTGCGCGTTCCGCTACTGCTGCTACCGCCCTCCTCAGGACCGGGTCCGTGATGGTGGGGAACTCGGTATTGATGGCCGCGTTCAGGGATTCTTGGGATTCCAGGGCTGCGGACAGAAGGGTGTCGGCGGTTTGGTGGGGTGTCGCGCGTAGGGCTTGGGAGGCCGTGCTGTCCCGGGTTTGGAGGAGGTACCAGAACGCCGGCGGGAGGGCCACTCCGCCGGAGACCGTGACGTGTCGGGTGGGGGGTACTCGGGGGTGGCGGGGTGAGTGGTGGCCGTCCTGTTCCCACAGGAGGGTGCCGTCGGGGGTGTAGGCGCGTACCCCCGTTGGGGTTTGAGCCTCCGCCAGGACTACCGTCTCGTCCGCCAGGGCTTCCGGGGGTGTCCACAGGGCCCACGGTTGCTGGCCCTTGCGGTCGATCGTGAAGCGGGCCGTGCGGCCGTCCACGCTCTCGAGGAGGTAGTGGTCGGGGGCGTGGTCGCGGTGGTCCGTGCGGAAGGAGATCCTCGTTCCCGTCAAGCCGTCGCGGGTGCCCATGGGGGAAGCCGGTAGGGCCTTGGGGAGTGGGGCCAGTTGGAGGGCTTCCGTGGCCAGGGTCATCGTTGAGTCGGTTGGGGCGCTCAGGAAGTCCGGGAGCGGGGTCACGGCCTCGCGTTCGCCCGTGAGTGGGTGGACCGGCTGCCACGGGTGTTTGGCGAAGACCGCGTTGGTCCAGATCGTCGAACCGTCGCTGAGTTGGAGTTCGTCGCTGTCGATGCCCTGCTTGCCGCCGGGGCGCAGGATTCCCGTGCCGCTGTGCCGGCCGCCGTCGTCGGCGGTTTCGAACTGGAAGCCGTACGCGCCGTTCAGGCTGCCACCGTACGGGACCAGGCCGCCGACCTCGTCGGGGGTGAAGGGGTCGTCGGGGTGGTCGGACCAGATCGCGGTGTCGCAGCGGTACGGGTTCGGCTTCGCCGTCCAGCTCACCAGGAACGAACCGCCCACGTAGTGCACGGCGAACATCGTCGCGTCGTCCGGGATCGTGTAGCGGCAGGAGGCCCGTACGCGGTCCGGGGCCACGGCCACGGCGCGGTGGCGGCCGAAGACCGTCAGGACCGGCCATGTCGACGTTACGCCCGACACGCCTGGCAAGGGGCCATCGCCTGCCTCGGCCTCTGTCGCTTCCTTCGCGAAGTCCTCGTAGATCTTCTCCAGTGCCGGCCACGCCAGTTCCTCCGGCAGGCCGGCCGTGAGGGAGCGGCGCAGTGTGCCGGCCGTGTCCGTTCCGGCGAGGGCGTCGGCGATGCCGTCCAGGGCCTCCACCGTCGGGCCGTCAAGGAGGAGTTCCAGTTCCGTCAGGGCTTCCTCCGCGCCCGCCATCCCGCCGGCCGCGACGGTGGCGACGAGCTTGTCCACTCTGGCGGCTACCTGGCGGGCGATGCCCTTGTTGCCCGGCAGCAGCGTCACCGCCGTACCCGGCCGTCGCCGGCGGTCCATGAACCCCTCGGGGAGCAGAGTCGCGTGGACCGTCTCCTCCAGTCTCGGGCCGAACACCGGGTCGGCCGCCAGCGCTTGGAGGTCGCGTCGGGAACGGTCGCCCCAGAAGCGCATCCTGACCTGCGGTCCGGGGTCGACCACCTCGACCCCGGCGGCCAGGCACGCGTCCAGCACGTCCGCGTCGAAGCCCTGGTAGTGGTGGCGGGTGGTGTGGACGGTCAGTGGGTCCCCGCCCTCCGCCCGCAGACGGGGGCCCAGTCGCTCCACCAGGTCGCAGAGTTCGGCCGGCAGCGGCTGCCGGGCCACGCCACCGCCGCTCTGGGCCGCGTACTGGTACATGCGCACGAAGTTCCCGACCCAGTGGCGCAGGCCGCCCTGCGGCACCACCCGCCCTGACTCCATCGCCTCCGTCGCTCCCGAGGCGATCAGCATCCGCAGCCACGCCCCGCCGTCCGTTGCACCGTCGGGGAAGATGGCGAGCAGGCCGGTCGCCACCGTGTCCGTCGGCCGGTTGGTACGGAGGAGGGACGCCGCGGCGTTCAGTAGCGCGTCCGGGACCGACTTGTTCCGGGTGGTGGCGAGGAGTTCGCCCACCAGCCTCGCGGCCTCGACGTCCCCTTGTCCGGCCGCCTTGGCCGAGGCCTTGACTCGGCGCACCAGGTCGGCGGGAAGGTCGGCCGGTGAAGCCGTCCAGGCGGTCAGGAAGGTGTCCAGGGCCGCGTGTGCGGCAGCGGGCTCGGACGTCTCGGCGAGGAAGCGCTGGTGCGCCGCGAATTCCTTCGCGGGCATGGCGCCGCCCCGGGCGAACAGCAGGGCGTTGGCCCGGCGGTAGCCGGGGTCCACCGCCAGCTCGTGCTCGGCTTCAGCCGCCCGCGCGGCCGCGTAGGCCCGTCCGCCCGGCCGGCCGCCGTGGCCGATGAGACGGTGGCCGACGGTGTCCCAGAACCACGGCAGGTGCGCCGACGGCAGGCGGCGGGCACGAACCGCCATCGTGTCCACGAACCGGCCCGGCTTGCTCCGGAACCGGCTGAGTTCCGTGCCCATCTCCGCGACCAGGTCCCGCGCCGCACCGGCCATGTCGGGGTCATGGGCGTCGGCCCAGTCGGCGTACGTGGTCGACACGTGCGCCCCTGTGGCGGTGGGCAGCAGGGCATCCAGCGAGGCGGTCATGATCCCGATCGTCCCACGGCCCACTGACATCGAGCCTTCCCCCTCGCTGGCTGCAGCCCCTGCTGCCGCGAACACGCCGAGCCCCCAGCGCGCGGGGCCGACCGTGTGGGGCGATGGCAGAGTGGGTGGTGCCAAAAGTGGCGCCAACAGGGCTCCGTCTGTGCTCGGTCGGCCCGTTTTCCACCGGTTCTGAGGAGGACCCTTCCGTCATGCGGCTCCACCGTCCCCGGCTCCCGCTCCTCGCCGCCCTGGGTGCGCTTCTGCTCCTGCCGCTCGCCGGATGCGCCGACAAGGACCCCGCCTCGCCCCCGCCCACAGCCCCGGTCAGTGCCCCAACCGCGGCGCCGCCCGACGTACGGGAACAGCTACGGTCGTTGGAGGGCTCCTACGACGCGCGGTTGGGGGTGTACGCCGTCGACACCGGCAGCGGGCGGGAGATCGCGTACAACGACACGACGCGCTTTCCCTACGCCTCCACCTTCAAGGCGCTGGCCGCCGGGGCGGTCCTGCGCGGCCGTAGCGACGCGGACATGAACCGGGTCGTGACGTACTCCCGGAGTGATCTGGTCGCCCCCTCCCCCGTCACCGAACGCCACATCGACACCGGGATGACCCTGAAGGCGCTGTGTGACGCCGCCGTACGGTACGGGGACAACACCGCCGCCAATCTCCTCCTCGACGCACTCGGCGGGCCCGCCGCACTCGACGCCGTACTGGAGGAACTCGGCGACACCGTCACGCGCGTGGAGCGGCGCGAGCCGGAGCTCAACCAGTGGGCTCCCGGGGACACGCAGGACACCAGCACCCCACGGGCCCTCGCCGCCGACCTGCGGGCCTTCGTGCTCGGCGACGCGCTCCCGCCGCCGCAGCGTGAGCAGTTGGCGGTGTGGCTGCGCACCAGCACCACCGGCGCGGAACTCGTCCGCGCCGGGGCGCCCTCCAGGTGGGTCGTGGGCAACAAGTCGGGAGCGGGCAGTACGTACGGTGCCCGTAACGACATCGCCGTCCTGTGGCCGCCGGGAAGGGCGCCGATCGTGCTGGCCGTGCTGTCGCACCGGCATCGTGCCGACGCCGACTACGACAACAAGCTGATCGCCGACGCCGCCAGGGCCGTCACGCAGGCCCTGTCCTGATCAGAGTGGACGGGCGTCCTGATCAGATCGCTGCGGCGCGGTGGGTGATTCGGCCCTCGAGGACCGTCAGCAGGACGGGCAGGTCCGCCAGGGCCGTGGCCTCGGTCGTGAGCGGGTTGTCGGCCAGGACCGTCAGATCGGCCCGGTAGCCGACGGCGAGGCGGCCCTCCTCGTGTTCCTGGCCCGCCGCGAACGCCGGGCCCGTCGTCATGCCCTGGAGCGCGTCCAGTGCGTCGAGGGCCTGCTCCGGGCCGTGCGGGGGCTGGGTCAGGTCGCGGGTCGGGCGGCGGTGACGGGCGCCCGCCATCACGCCCAGGGGCGGGAAGGAGGCGATCGGCCAGTCCGAGCCGAGGACGACCGTGGCACCCGACTCGCGCAAGTCCCGGCAGCGCCACGCGCGCGAGGCGCGTTCCTCGCCCAGACGACGGGACCAGTTGTCGGTGTGGTCGGCGCGGGTGAAGTCACAGCAGTGGGTGGGCTGCATCGAGGCCACCACGCCCAGTCCGGCGAAGCGGCGCAGCGTGTCGTCCGGAACGCTCTCGATGTGCTCGACGCGGTGCCGTACCGCGTGTCGTACCCCCTGGCGTACGGCTTCCCGTGCCGCGTGCCCGCCCACGTCCCGTGCCGTGTTCCCGCCCGCCGCCCGTGCCGTGTTCCCGCCCTCCGCCTGAGCCTTCTCCACCGCGTCCAGGACGTGGCGTACCGCCGCGTCCCCGATCGCGTGCGTCGCCGTCGGCACCCCCGCAGCGTGCAACTGGGCCACCACGCGCGTGTAGGCGTCGGGTTCGGGCCAGAACGCCTGGACGGACTCGCCCAGCCGGTCCGGGTGTTCCAGCCAGGCCGTGCCGTTGTCGATCGTGCCGTCCATGAACAGTTTCACGCCCCGCACACGCCACAGGTCCCCGCCCGTGCCCTGCTGCTCGATGAGGGCGGCCACCCCGGCCTCGTCCGTGCCGGGCTGGCACCACGGCGCCACGCGCAGCCGCAGGGGCAGGTCGCCGGCCGCTTCGAGCTCCGCGTACAGCGCGAGGCTGTCGCCGTTGGCGTCCATGGCGTGGCCGCCCGTCAGGCCCGCGGCCGCCATGTCCCGCAGCACCGCGGCCAGCCGGTCACGGCGCTCCGCGCGCGAGGGCTGCGGCGCCACGCGTTCGACCAACTCGCAGGCCGCGTCCTCCAGGAGCAGACCCGTCGGCCTGCCCCTCTCGTCGCACACGATCTCGGCGGACTGCTCGAAGACCCGCGGGCCGTCGATCCCGGCGAGTTCCAGCGCACGGGCGCTGACCAGTGACGAATGCGCGTCGAAGAGCTGGAGCAGGGCCGGTACGCCGTCCAGGACCGGGGCGAGCGCCGCCGCCTCGACGGGTCGGTCACCGAACACGTTCGGGTCCAGGCCCCAGCCGAAGAGCCATTCGCCCCGGTCCAGGTTCCCGACCGCCCGCGCCAGCACCTCGCGCAGGGACTCCAGGTCCGTACAGGTCGAGAGGTCCAGGCCCTGCGTCAGCTCGGCACCCGACACGGGGTGGAGGTGGCCGTCGACCAGGCCCGGGATCACCACCCCGCCCCTGACGTCCACGACCGTGGTGGAACGGTCGGCCAGCGCACGGATCTCGCGGTCACCGCCCAGCGCGACGATCCGGCCGGCGGACACCGCCACGGCGGTCTCCGGCAGGACCGCGCCCGTACCCGGGTCCAGCAGCCGCGCCGACACGATGATCAGGGAACAACCCACAACAACTCCAGGAAGATAAGGATGAGGTACGGCAAGGGACCAGGGAGCCCTTGCGTCTGCCCGGTTACGTCAGTCAGTCCGCTTACGTCAGTCAGCCCGCTCGTGCTAGCCAGTCCGCTTGCGTCGAAGTCAAGGCGCTTGTGTCACAGTCAAAGCGCCGTCAGCCAGGCCCAGTTCGCGTTCCGCCGTCGTCAGCGCCATGCGCGTCACCGCCTCCGGGCGGTTGCTCCGGTCGGTGTTCGCGTGGGCGCCGAGGCCGTCGAGGACCACCAGGATCTGGATGGCCGCCGTCCGCGGGGCGTCCGTACGGAACTCCCCCGCCGCCACGCCGTCACGGATCAGGCCCTCCAGACGGTCGTCGGAGGCCCGTTCCATCTCCGCCACCCGCTCCCGCAGCAGTGGGCGGTAGCGGCTCAGGTGGCGCGCGTTGATCCACAGGCGGCTGATGTCGTCGTACGCCTCGCCCGTCGACAGGGCGAAGTAGCGCGCGAGGTGCTCCGTGGGCGTGCCGTCGGGGCGGTCGGCGGGCAGCAGCGCGTCCAGTTCGCCCGTGGCGGCGGTCGCGAAGGCCTCGGCGACGAGTTCCTCGGCCGAGGGGAAGTAGTGGCTGATCAGGCCGGGGCGGACGTCGAGTTCCTCGGCGATCCGCCGGAGGGTGACGCATTCGAGACCCTCGCGCAGGGCAACCCGGGCCGCGGCCTCGACGATCTCCGCGCGGCGGGCCTCGGGAGTCTTGCGGATTCGTTTGCGCTGGACGCTTGACGGCATACGAGCGATGCTATTGAGTGTGCGACCAATAAGCAAGCAGGTCGGCACGACACGCATCCGGAGGGCCTCATGGCGTCCACCATCCCCGACCCCCGCCCAGGCGCCCACGGCGCGCACGCCGCGCCGCCGGACACCGAGCGGGCGGGCCGGGTCGAGGTCCACGGCATCGACCACATCCCCGACGCGGAACGGCACGGGCGGCCCCGCGAGCTGTTCTCCGTCTGGGCCGCGGCCAACGTCAACTACCTGAGCCTGGTCATCGGCGGCGCCCTCGTCCTCATGGGCCTCAGCCTCTGGCAGGCCCTCGCCGTGATCGTCGTGGGCAACCTGTTCTGGCTGCTCACGGGCGTGCTCGCGATGTCGGGACCGGCGGCGGGCGCGCCGAGCGAAGTGATCACCCGGGCCATGTACGGGGTCCGGGGCAACCGCGTGAACAACGCGGTCACCGGCTGGACCATCTCGGTCTGCTACTTCGCCCTCAACCTGGCCGCCGCCGCGTCCGCCGCCTTCGCCCTCGTCGCCAAGACCGGCCTGCCGACGAACACCGTCGTCAAGACCGCCGTCGTCCTGGTCATCGCGGCCGTCACCCTCACCATCAGCGTCTACGGGCACGCCCTGATCGTGAAGCTGTACCTGCCGATCACCCTCGCCCTCGCCGCCGCCTTCGGCGTGGTCGCCTACGCGGTGCTCCTGCACGCCGACTTCGGCTACGCGCCGGAGGGCCGGCTCGCCGGGACGGACCTCTGGGCGACGCTCCTGGCCGGCGTCACGCTCATCGCCGCGGGCCCCCTGTCGTACACGACCAGCGCCGACTTCTCCCGCTATCTGCCGCGTACGACGTCGTCCCGGGCGGTCATGGGCTGGACCGCGCTGGGCGGGTTCCTGCCGAGCGTCCTCGTCTGTTCGCTGGGAGCGCTTGCGGCCACCGCCGTCGACATGACCGATCCGCAGAGCGCGCTGGAGGAGATCCTGCCCGGCTGGTTCACCCCGGTGTTCCTGCTCGCCCTCGTCCTCGGCACGATCGCGATCAACGCCCTGACCGCGTACAGCGCCGGTCTCGCCCTCCAGGCCGTCGGCATCCGCATCCGCCGGTCCCTCAGCGTCATCGTCGACGGCGCCGTCGCCTCGGGCCTGACCCTGTACGCGCTGCTCGTGTCCAACTTCCTCGACACCGTCAGCAACGTCCTCCAGCTGACCGTCGTACTCCTCGGGCCGGCCACCGCCCTCTACGCCACCGACATGGCGCTCCGCCGCAACCGCTACGACGGGCCCGCGCTGATGGACGAGAGCCCGACCAGCCCCTTCTGGTACTCCGCCGGGGTCGGGCTGCCGGGCGCGCTCGCGCTCGGGGCTGGGGTCGCGTCGGCGGCGCTGTGCGTCAACACGCTGTACACCGGGCCCATCGCCGCGGCCCTCGGCGGAATCGACCTCGCGCTGCCCGTCGGCATCGTCGTCACCTCCGCCTGCTACGCGCTCCTGCGACTGGGCAGCGGTCGCCCGTCCGGGCAGTAGGCGCGGGGCACTTGCCCTTCTCGGTAACATGCACGAAGCTTCTGGGGTCCTTACAGCCGCTGCCTCGGAGGCGGAGCCCTTTCATGCGCCTGCTCGTCCCGGACACGCGCCCTCAGCGCGTCATCGCCGCGTCGAACTTCGTCAACACCGTGGGAAGCGGGCTGTACTTGACCGCCGGGGTGCTGTACTTCACCCAGGCGGAAGGCCTTTCGGCGGGCCAGGTGGGGCTGGGGCTCGGCATCGCCGGGGCCGTCTCGCTCGCCGCGGGGATCGCCGTCGGACGGCTCGCCGACACCCACGGTGCGCGCGGGGTGTACGCGGTCACCCTCGCCGTCCGGGCGGCTGCCACGGCCGGCTTCCTGCTGGCCGACACGTTCTGGCTGTTCGTCCTCGCGGTCAGCACCGCGACGGCGGCACAGGCGGCGGGACTTGCCGCGCGGAGCCCGATCATCCGGTGCCACGGAGGGGACCGGCCGCAGGAGTTCCGCGCGTACCTGCGGTCCGTGACCAACATCGGTATCTCCCTGGGCGCCCTGGCTGCGGGCTGGGTCGTCCAGGTCGGTACCCACACGGCGTACGAGCTGCTCGTCGTCGGCAACACGGTCGCCTTCGCCGCGTCGGCCGCTCTCCTGGTCCTGCTGCCGCCCGTCGCGCCGCTGCCGGCCGCCGCCGCCGGGGGATCGCGGTGGGGTGCGCTGCGGGACCGGCCCTATCTGGTGCTCACGGCGCTGGACGGCATCATGGCGATCCAGTTCAGGGTCCTCACTGTGGCCATCCCCTTGTGGCTGGTCGAGGTCGTCGACGGGCCGCGCTGGCTGATCTCCGCCACCATGCTCGTCAACACCGTCATCGTCATCGCGTGCCAGGTGCCGGCCAGCCGCAGCATCGACTCCCCCAGGGCCGGCGGGGCCGCGTACCGGCGCTCGGGCGCGGCGTTCCTCATCTCCTGCGCGCTGATCTCGCTCTGCGCCGGGGCACCGGGATGGGCCGTCGCCGTCCTGCTCCTGACCGCCGTGGTGGTCCACACGATCGGTGAACTGTGGCATTCCGCAGCCGGGTTCGAGGTGTCCTTCGCCCTCGCGCCGCCGCACGCCACCGGCCAGTACCTCGGCGTCTTCGGACTCGGTGCCGGTCTCGCCGAGGCCGTCGGGCCGAGTCTGCTCATCGCGCTCTGCATCACGTGGGGGCAGCCCGGCTGGTACGTCGTGGGAGCACTGTTCGCGCTCACGGGTCTGGCCGCGCCCCTGGCCGTCCGGTGGGCAGGGCAGCGGGCGGCGGACCGCAGTTCGACAGAACCCCCTCGGGGCGCGAACAGCAACACGGCGAAGGTTCCGGTCGGCGGGTCCTGACCTCGCGGTGTGCCAGGTCGGCGGCGAGGTCCATGGCCGTCCAGGCCATGGCGAGTCCGCCGTCCAGGACCGCGCGGTCGGCCTGTCGGGTCGTGCCGTAGCGGGTGAACTCCGGGTTGTGCATGATCGTGTCGCCGTAGTCGTAACCGATCATCGGGTGGATGGTCGGTACGACATGGGAGACGTTGCCCATGTCCGTCGAGCCGGCCCGAAGGTTCGGGTCGACGTCGGGGACGGTGCGGCCGAGGGCGCGGGCGGCGGCCAGGTAGCTGCGGCCCATCGCGAGGTCCTCGCGGAGGTCGGCGTAGTCGTTCCCGACGGCCTCCAGGGCGAGTTCGGCTCCGGTGGCGAGGGCGCCTGCCTCGAAGCACGCGCGGATCCGCGCCTGGAGTTCGGGCGCTGACCGCCCCGCCGCCCACCGGATCAGCTTCTGCGGCTCGGCGGGTGGGGCTGGACGCCGGTCATCAGGACGTCGAGGCCCCGGCGGGTCGTGGCGAGGACGACGCGGTCGCCCGCCCGGAGGATCCGGCCGTGCGGCGGGCGCCAGTCGAGGCCCTGGACGGTCGGGGTGAAGCCCGCGAGGGTGTCCGTGGAGCGGCCGGTGGGGCGGGCGCCCGCCTCCCCGACGGCGAGGACGCGCCATTCGTTCTCCCGGAACGCCTGGTGGACGGAGCGGCCCTCCAGTTCGGGGTGGCCGGCGACCTCGACGACGGTGAAGAGGAGCGAGCCGCGTTCGACGGGCATCACGCCGAGTACGTGGCGGCCCATCATCGCGGCCGCGAAGGCGGGGGCGGCGAGCGCGGAGACGCTGCGGCTGCGGGTGAGGGCGTCGGGGTACGAGGCGCGCATGGTGGCCGAGACGGTGGCGGCGAAGTCGTCGTCGTAGAGCCGCATGACGACCCGGATGCCGGGGTTGATCTCCCGGGCGGCCATCACGATGTCGAGGTTCTCGCTGTCGTCGCGGGTGAGGACGAGCAGGGACTTGCTCTGCCGTATGCGGGCCAGTTCGAGGACGCCGGGGGCGGTGGCGTCCTCCAGCAGGAGGGGAATGCCGAGCTCGCGGGCGAGCGCGACGCCGCGGGCGTGCGGGTCGCGTTCGACCACGACGACCTGGTGGTCGGTGGTGCGCAGCTGGGCGAGGACCCGGGTGCCGATCTTGCCCAGGCCGGTCAGCACGATGTGGTCGCCGAGGTCATCGGCCGGCGGGTGGTTGGCGGAGGCCGTTCGGAAGGCCTCGCTGGCGTTCATCGTGGCGGCGACGACGAGCGGCAGGACGGCGAGCCCGACGAAGCCGGCGACGAGCTGGAGGACGCGGCGGGCGGCGGACTCCTCCTCGCCGATGGCCGGGTCGCCCATGGTGAAGATGTCCAGGAGCGGCAGGTACACGGCGCGCCAGAGCGGGCCGTCCTCCACGAGGGCGGTCGCGACGGAGAGCAGGAGCACGATCGCGGCCAGTACGCCGAAGACGGCGGTGACCTCGCGGGAGAGGAAGACCCGCCAGGGCAGGTGGCGGAGGTGGCCCCGGAGCCGTTCGCCGTAGCCGCGGGAGGTCTTGGGCGCCTCGGGGGCGTGGTGGTGGGTGACCTCTTCCAGCATGAGGCGGCCGTGGGTGAACTGGCGGTGGTACGCGGTGTGGGTGTCGGGCAGCAGTTGCGTACCGCCCTCCCCCGGAGTCTCGGCGCTGTCCTCCCCGGCCGGGTCGTCCTGGTGCGTCCCGGAGAGGACGGCGAGCGTCGCCAGGTCGGTCGACTGAGTGGGGGCGCCCGCGCGCCGTACGACGCCCCGGAAGACCTTGCCGTCGATCTGCAGGGTGTGGCCGTGGCCGAGGGCGGCCGCGGAGACGAGCTCCGGGACGGCCGTGTCGGTGTCCGAGAGGACGGTCGTGGAGGTGTCGGCGGTGGCGTCGGCGTTCGCGTCGCCGGTCGCGTCGTCGCCGGGTGTACGGACCTCGGCGGCCCGGTCCAGGAGGCGCTCCAGGTGCCGGCCGCGTTCGCGGTGGTACATGCGGATGACCAGGCGTATGGAGGGGTTGAGGCCGCGCGCGATGAGCGCGGCCGTCATGTTGGTCTGGTCGTCGCGGTAGGTGAGCGCGAGGGCCGCCGCGCGTTCGATTCCGGCGGCCCTGAGGGTCTGCTCGTCGGGGCGGGCGGCGACGAGGAGTTCGACCGGAGAGCGCGGGTCGCGATGGAGAGCGGCGATCTCGGAGCCGTGTTCGTCGCGCCGTGAGGGCAGGACGACGGTGATCGCTTCGCCGCACACCGCGTCGAGTTCGACGGCGAGGCGGCGGGCGAGACCGTCGTCGCCGCAGATCACCATGTGCTGCGAGCGCTGCCCGACGGGCATACGGAGGTGGATGGTTGACGTCACGTCATTCAAGATTGCCGATCGGGGCGTCCCGGGTTGCCTTTCGTACGGGAGTTCGGCGTCAGGGTTTCGTCAGGGAGTGTCCGCGCAGGGCAGTGACACCACCATGGTCAGGCCTCCCCCGGGTGTGTCCTCCGAGGTGAGGGTGCCGTCCATGGCCTCGGTGAGGCCTCGGGAGAGGGCGAGGCCGAGGCCGACGCCGGTGGTGTTGTCGGTGTCGCCGAGCCGCTGGAACGGCTCGAAGATCCGTTCCCGGTCGGCCGGCGGCAGGCCCGGGCCCCGGTCGACGACGCGTACCTCGATCCGTCCGCCGAGGGCGCTCGCGGTGACGAGCACCGGTTTGCCGGGCGGGGCGTGGCGTACCGCGTTGGCGAGCAGGTTGGCGAGGACGCGTTCGAACAGCGGCGGGTCGGCCAGGACGGGCGGGAGGTCCTCCGAGGTGTGGATGACGGGCGTCGGGCCGTCCGGGGGCAGGGAGTCCAGGGCGGCGGGCAGCACCTCCTCCAGGGTGGTGGCGCGCAGATGGAGCGTGAGCGCGCCGGCCTGGAGCCGGCTCATGTCGAGCAGGTTGTCGACCAGGCGGCTGAGGCGGGCCATGGACTCGTCGGCGGTGGCGAGGAGTTCGTCCTGTTCCTCGGGGGTGAACTCCACGTCCGGGCTGCGCAGGGAGCCCACGGCGGCCCAGCCGGCGGCGAGCGGGGTGCGCAGGTCGTGGCTGACGGCGGCGAGCAGGGCGGTACGCATCCGGTCGGCGGCCTTGACCGGCTCTATCTCGGCGGCGGCCTCGGCGAGGCGGGAGCGCTCGACGGCGACGGCCACGTGGGCGGCGAAGGCGGACAGGACCCGGCGTTCGGAGGACGGCAGGGTACGGCCCCGAAGCAGCAGGAAGAGGTCGGGCCCCACGGGCACGTGAACGGCGTCGGGGTCGTCCACCGGCTGCTCGACGAGTTCGGCCGAGTCCATCGCGAAGGTCTCGCGGGTGCGGGCGAGCAGGGCCGGTATCGCCTGGTCGCCGCGGACGATGTCGCCGGCGAGCGAGGACAGGGTCTCGGCCTCGGCCGTGGCCCGGGCGGCGCGTCTGGACAGCCTCAGGGACCGGTCGGCGGCGGCGGCCACCGTACCGGCGACGACGGCGAAGACGGCGAGGGCGAGCACGTTGTCGCCGCCGAGACTGAACGCGCCGATGGGTGGCACGAACCAATAGTTCAGCAGCAGGGACGCGGTCAGCGCGGCGATCAGCGCGGAGGCGACCCCGCCGATGCAGGCCACGCCGACGACGGTCAGCAGGAAGAGGAGAGCCTCGCTGGTCAGGTCGAGGTGGCCGCGCACACTGTCCAGAAGGAAGGTGAGCAGGACGGGCAGGAGCAGTCCGGCCACCGGTCCCGCGACACGGCGCGAGGTGGGCAGCGTACGGCGCCGGTAGGGCAGCAGGCGGCCGTGTCCTGCGCGCTCGTGCGTGACCATGTGGACGTCGATGTCGGAGGAGAGCGCGACGGTCGTCTCGCCGATGCCCCGGCCGGTCAGGAAACGTTCGAGGCGGCGGCGCCGGCTGGTGCCGAGGACGAGCTGGGTGGCGTTCTCCGCGCTGGCGAACTCCACCAGGGCGGTGGGCACGTCGTCGCCGACGACCGAGTGGTAGCTGCCGCCGACGCTCTCGACGAGGCGCCGCTGCCGGGCGAGCGCGGCGTGCGAGGCGCCCGCCGCGAGGCCGTCGCTGCGGACGACGTGCACGGCGAGCAGGGCTCCGCCGCGGACGGAGCGGGCGGCGATGCGGGCGGCGCGCCGGATCAGGGTCTCCCCCTCCGGGCCACCGGTGAGCGCGACGACGATCCGCTCGCGGGTCTCCCACACGCCGTCTATGCCCTGTTCGGAGCGGTACTTCCGGAGGGCTTCGTCGACCCGGTCGGCGGTCCAGAAGAGGGCGAGCTCGCGGAGCGCGGTGAGGTTGCCGGGGCGGAAGTAGTTGGCGAGGGCCGCGTCGATCTTCTCGGGCGGGTAGATGTTGCCGTGGGCCATGCGCCGGCGCAGCGACTCCGGCGGTACGTCCACGAGCTCGATCTGCCCGGCGCGGCGGACGACGTCGTCGGGCACCGTGTCGTGCTGCGGCACGCCGGTGATCTTCACGACGACGTCGGTGAGGGACTCCAGGTGCTGGATGTTCAGGGTGGCGACGACGTCGATGCCCGCGGCCAGCAGCTCCTGGACGTCCTGCCAGCGCTGGGCGTGGCGGGAGCCGGGCGGGTTGGCGTGGGCGAGCTCGTCGACGAGGACGACCTCGGGGCGGCGGCGGAGAACGGCGTCGAGGTCGAGTCCGGCGTCCAGGGCGTGGCCGGGACGGACCCCGGCGGCCGAAGCGGGACCGAATCCGGCGGCGGCAGCGGGTCCGTATCCGGCGTCGGAGCCGGGACGGAGACCGGAGTCGGCCACGGGGCGGAAGCCGGAGTCGGCCACGGGGGCGGAGCCGGGACCGAATCCGGCGTCGGCAGCGGGCCCCGGGCGGAAGCCCGTGTCGGGGCGGGTGCGGTCCGGGGTTCTCAGGGTCTCCAGGCCGTCCAGCATCGCCTCGGTGTGCGTGCGGCCGTGGCACTCCACGGCGCCGACGACGACATCGGTGCCGCGCGCGGCCCGGCGCCGGCCTTCGTCGAGCATCCGGTACGTCTTGCCGACACCGGGGGCAGCGCCCAGGAAGACCTTGAGGGTTCCGGGGCGGGGGCCCGTCGGGGCCGGGGCCGGGCTCTGGCTCGGGGCCCGACCCGGAGCGGAGTCGGGGTTGGACCCCTGGCGCGGTTCCGGGTCGGGACGCGGGGCCGGATCCGGGCCAGGGGGCGTAGCGACGGCGGCGGGGCCGTGGCGGGGGGCGACGGCGGCCGGGCCGGAGGCCTTGGCCGCGAGCGGGGTGTCGTGCTTCAGAACTTCTCCGGCTTGATCAGGGCGGCCACCAGGTAACCGACCAGGCTGACGGCCACCAGCAGGCCGACGATGTTCTCCACACCCATGCGTGACCGACTCCCTTGGTCCGGAAGATCTTTGACGTTTCGCACATCCAGACATACGGAACCGCGTCGACGTCGGAGCGCACAGACCGCTTGACGCCTCCCTGCCGCGTGCGCCTTGGATCCTGACGCGATCCTGACGCGACGGTGTCCGCTAACGTACCGGCCGGTAGGGAACTCGGAACGACGACAGGGAGGGCCGATGGGGCGCCAGTGGAGTCTTGAGGAGTCCGTCGTGGTGGACGCCGCGCCGGAGGCGGTCTACCGCCTGGTGGCGAACCTGCCCGACATGGGCCGATGGAGCCCCGAGTGCCGCCGGGTCTGGGTGCGGCGGCCTCCCGTGCGGACCGGGAGCCGCTTCGTCGGCCTCAACCGGCGCGGGCCGTTCGTCTGGTTCACGACGGGGCGCGTGACGGCGGCGCGCGAGGGCGAGGAGTTCACGTTCGACGTCGGTGTGTTCGGGCTGCCGATCGCCCGCTGGGGGTACCGCTTCGCCGCCGAGGGCACGGGCACGCGCGTGACGGAGAGCTGGCAGGACCTGCGCACCGGCCGGGGCGCGCGCCTCGCCGAACTCCTCGGCACCGTCTTCGCGGGGACGAGCCCGGAGCGCCGCATCGCCGTGAACCGCAGCGGCATGCGCACGACCCTCACCCGGATCGCGACGGCGGCGGCAAGCTCGTCGCTGTGAGCGCCGCGTGAGGTGACAGCAAGGGGCCCCGCGCCGTCGCCCGGGGCCCCTCCGAACCAACAGTTACGTCAGGCCTTCAGGCCCGCCGCCCCGAAGGAGACGTCGAAGCGGTCGCACCAGATGGTGACGCTCGTGAAGTCGGACGGGTCGGTCCCGGCCGGCAGCGGGTAGTTCTGGTCGCCCTTGTTGCCCTTCAGCTTCCCCAGGCTGAGGTACTTGCCGTCGTCGAAGACGCGCCAGCCGGCGATGCCCTCCTTGACGGGCGCGTCGGTCAGCCAGACGCGCAGGTCGGGGCCGTTGCTGGTGTCGAGGTCCTCCAGGCGCAGCGTGAGACTGCCGTCCGCGAGCTTGATGAGCTTCACCGTGCCGGTGGTGGCGTGCTCGTGGCTGATGAGGGAGCCCTGCGCGACGGTCTGCGGCCCGGCGGCCGGGTCCGCTGCCGGGTCCCCGTTGCCGGCGGAGGACGAGGCTCCGGGCACCGCCGTCGGGAGCGCCTCGTCGATCGTCTCGTTCTGCCACAGCTTCCAGGGCTGGAACCAGTAGAGCCCCACGGCCCCCAGCGCCACCGCGACCACCATCGCGCCCCACAGCAGCGACTTCCTGCCCCCACGTGCCACGATCTTGCCTTCCTAGGTGCCTTCGATCTTCCTTCCCCCGCATTCCACCCCAGGTGGGGCGGGGTACGCCACATCCGGACCGATGACGAAAGTCTTACGCCGCATGACGGCGCCCGCCAGGACGGCAACGGCGGCGATCGCGTACGCGACCGTGCCCACCGCGTTCGCGTCGGAGAACGCCAGGCCGGTCACGTACTTCGCCGCCCCCGCCACGGCGACGAGCAGCCACTCCCAGCGCCCGTCCAGGGCGACGAGGGCCACCAGGAGCAGGGCGTACCAGGAGTACCCCGGCGTCAGCAGCAGGAAGGCCGTCCCGGTGACCAACAGCGCGCCGCTCCACGGGCGTTCGGGATCGCCGCGCCGGACGACGTGGGCGCAGACGACGAGCAGGACCACCGCCAGGGCGGGCAGGGCCCAGGAGGGCGGCAGGACGAGTCGCAGCAGGGCGTAGCGGTTGCGGGAGTCGGCGTCGTCGTAGCCCTCCTCCTCGACGTACCCGCCCAGGTAGCCGAGGACCGAGCCGTCGGAGAGGAGCACGTACGGGACGTAGGACAGGGCGGTCACGGCCGCCGCCGGTACCAGGACCGCCGCCGCGTCCCTCGCTCGCCGTACGCCGGCCAGCGCTCCGGGCAGCACGATCGCCGGCATCAGCTTCACGGCGACGGCGGCGCCCAGGAGTGTCCCTCCCGCCCCGTGCCTGCCGCGCGCCACGAGGCCGAGTCCGGCGACGGCCAACAGGACGCCGAGGGCGTCGACATGGGCGTTGTTCACGGCTTCGACGGGGACGGCGGGGCACCAGGCCCAGTAGGCGGCGGTACGGGGGTCGCCGCGTCGGCGGCGCAGGATCAGCAGCAGGGCCGCGGTGACCGCGACGGAGAGCAGCGCGCCGCCGGTCTGGAGCGGCTTCAGGCGGCTGCCGTCGGGGGCTAGGAGGTGGACGCCGAGGAAGTACGACTCGGCGATCGGGGGGTAAATCGTGTGCACGGTGGGGCGGTTGAGGCGTGTACAGCCTGCGCCGTCAGGGGCCGGTGGCGGCGGGAGCGGGGACACGGCCGGGTCCTGGCAGGCGGCCCCCGCCGGGAAGAGCCAGTCGTCGCGGAGCGGTGCGAGTGCGGGGTCGGCGGGGGCGTGGTCGTACGGCGCGATGCCCGCCGCCTGGACCCGGCCGTCCCACGCGTAGCGGTACGCGTCCGTGCTCGTGCGCGCCGGGGCGGCCAGGCCGGTGGCGGCGACCAGCGCCGAGCCCACCAGGACGAGGACGACGGCCCGACGGGGCGGCACCTTCCGCAGCGCGAGGACGGCGGCGGCGAACAGCGCCCAGGAGGCGGCGTACCACCAGGAGAGCCCGCCGGGGTCGGAGTAGTAGCCGTCGTACCGGACGGTGGCCACCAGGACCGTGGTGAGCGCGGTCAGGAGCCCGCCGGCCAGGGCGGTACGGAAGTCGATCACACCCGGCAGCGTGGCAGCCGGTGGAGCGGCGAGGGCGCCGCCGCCCCGGCCGTCCGTCTTTCGTAAGGAGTCGATCCCCCCTCTCGCCGCCCGGTGGACGGTGAGATGGAACGCATGACACCGCGCATCGCGCCTCCCCCACTGCCCACGTTCCGCGCCCGTCTCCATGACGCGAGGACGGCCACCCTGCTCGGCCGCCGGCTCGGGCTCGCCCTCACGGTCTGCTTCTTCACGGGCGTCACGAGCCACTATCTGCAGCGGCCGCCGGACTGGCTCGCCGACGTCCTGCCGAGCCGGCCGACGTGGGGGTACCGCTTCAGCCAGGGGCTGCACGTGGCGAGCGGGATCGCCGCGATCCCGCTGCTGATGGCGAAGTTGTGGGCCGTGTATCCGAGGCTGTTCGTCCGGCCGCCGGTCCGGTCCGTGCGGCACGCGCTGGAGCGACTCTCGGTGGCCGTCCTGGTCGCGGCGGGGGTGTTCGAGCTGTTCACCGGCTTGCTGAACATCGTCGAGTGGTACCCGTGGCCCTTCTCCTTCGTTCCCGTGCACTTCGCCGTGGCCTGGCTCCTCGCGGGCGCCCTGCTGCTGCACGTCGCCGTCAAGTGGCCGGACATCCGGGCTCATTGGGGGCGCCGTTCGGAGGGGACCCTCAAGCTCCCCGCCGAGGACGAGGTCGACCGGCGGTCGCTCCTGACGGGCGTCGCGGCGGGTGTCGCGGCGGTGACGCTGACGACGGTGGGCCAGTCGTTCACCCCGCTGAAGCGCCTCGACCTGCTGGCGCCTCGTCACCCGGACCACGGGACGCAGGGGCTGCCGGTGAACCGTACGGCCGTCGCGGCCGGGGTGAGCGCGGCGACGGCGCGCGACTGGCGGCTGACGGTGGCCGGCCCCCGGCCCTACGCGCTGAGCCTGGCCGAGTTGCGGGCCCTGCCCCAGACCGAGGTGCGGCTGCCGATCGCCTGCGTGGAGGGGTGGAGTGTGGAGGCCGAATGGACCGGCGTACGGATCCGGGACCTGCTGGAGCGGGCGGGTGCGCCGCCGCGTTCCCGGGTACGGGTGGTGTCCCTGGAACTCCGGGGCGCGTACCGGGTGATGGAGATGGGCGCGTCGTACGCGGAGGATCCGCTGACCCTGCTGGCGCTGCGGCTGAACGGGCAGGTGCTCTCGCTCGACCACGGCTTCCCGGCCCGGATCATCGCGCCGAACCGGCCGGGTGTGCTGCAGACCAAGTGGGTCGCCGGACTGGAGGTGCTGTGATGGGAGTCCGGTACGCGCTGGGCGCCCTGGGCGTCGCGATGATGGGGCTCGGCGGGGTCCTGACGCTACGCACGGGGACGGCCGGTGAGGTGGTTCTCTGGCTGGCGGGGGCGATCGTGCTGCACGACGGGCTGATCGCGCCGCTCGTCCTCGGTGCCGGGCCGCTGCTCGCCGCCCTGCCCGCGCGCGGCACCGTGCGCGGTGGTCTGATCGTCGCGGGGGCGCTGACACTGGTCGCGCTGCCCTTGATGCTACGGCCGGGCAGCGCGCCCAACCCGACGGTCCTTCCCCTGGACTACGTCCGCAACTGGCTGGTCCTGATAGGGGTGGTGGCCGTCGGAACGGGCGCGCTGCTCGGCGTACGGCGACTGGCTCGGCGCCGGCCGTCTCAGCGACGGCTGTCTCAGCGACGGCGGAGCTGAAGGAAGCTGCGTCCCTCGGCCCGCCAGCGGCGTTCGACCCGCCACCCGGAGGCGTCGGCGTACGCGGGCAGGGCCCGGGCGCCGACGCGCGCCCAGGGGAAGTCGGCGCCGCGCGCGCCGCGTCCGTCGACGACCCGGACCTCGACCCGCTCGTCGACCTCGGGCCCCGCGGCCTCCACGAGGGCCTGTCCGCCGGGCGCCACGAGGGCGGCGGCGCGGGCGAGGAGGCCGCCGGGGTCGCCGCCGATGCCGATGTTGCCGTCCATCAACAGGACGGTGCCCCAGCGGCCCTCGCCCGGCAGCGGGTCGAAGACGGACCGGCACAGGGCGGTGCCGCCGCCGGAGACCGTGCGGTCCACGGCCGCCTGGCACACGTCGATGCCGAGCACGGGCCGGCCGGCGGCGGCCAGCGCGTGCACCAGGCGCCCCGGTCCGCAGCCGACGTCGAGGACGGCGCCCTCGCAGCGGGCGAGCACGGTGGCGTCGGCCGGGTCGGCCTCCGCGCACCACCGTTCGACCTCCAGGGGCAGGAGCCAGCCGTCCGCCCGCCGGAGGAACAGCGGCCCCCGGCCGGATCGGAGGGCGTCGCCCCAGGGATCGGCGCGCCAGGCGCGGCGGGGGGCCGGCGGGCGTGCGGCTGTCGTCTCCGACTCCATCGCGCTCATGCGGTCCCGGTCCAGGCGCCGTCCCGAACGTTGGTGGCGGTCGCGGTCAACTCCTCGTGGCAGGCGGCGAACCGGCTGCGCGGGGCCTGCGCGGCGACCGTGCGCGCGTCGGCGGCCGTGTCGACGTCCCGGAGCCGCGGCAGGTCTCGTACCCGCAGGCCTGCGGCGGTGAGGCGGCCGCGCTGGACCGCTCCGGTCTCCGGTACGGACATGGGCACCCCACGCAACAGGGCGGGGTCGGGGACGGCGAGGCCCAGCGCCCAGAAGCCGCCGTCCTCGGCCGGTCCGAGCCACGCGTCGCAGGCGCCGAAGTCGAGCCCGGAGCCCAGGAGTTCGGGGGTGACCTGAGGGGTGTCCATGCCGATCAGCAGGGTGGGACCCGTACAGCGGGCGAAGGCGGCGGCGAGGCGTTCGTCCAGGTCGCCCGGGCTCTGGGCGACGACCTCGAAGCCGTGCGGGAGCCAGTCGCCGGGTGCCCCGTCGAGGGCGAGGACGCGGCGGTCGGCGGGCGTGTCGCGCACGGTCGCCAGGGTGTCGGCGAGAGCGGCCTCGGCGAGGCGGGCTGCCTGGTGGGGCGTGAAGGGCGGGGTGAGCCGGGTCTTGACCCGGCCCGGTACGGGTTCCTTGGCGATGACGAGGAGCGTGCTCACCGGTGCGCCTCCGACGCGACCGCCCGCGCGGGCCGTGGTGCCTCACGGAGCACCTCGCGCATGTCCTGAACGGCCTGCCAGGTGCCCCGCCAGGTTCCGGTGACCTTGGACTTTCCCGTACGGGACAGGTACGGGACGTCCCGCTCGCTCACCCGCCACCCGGCGTCGGCGGCTCGGACGACCATCTGGAGGGGGTAGCCGCTGCGTCGGTCGGTGAGGTCGAGGGCGAGCAGCGCCTCGCGGCGTGCGGCGCGCATCGGGCCGAGGTCGTGGAGGCGGAGTCCGGTGCGGCGGTGCAGCATCCGGGCGAGGGCGAGGTTACCGGCCCGGGCGTGGAGCGGCCAGGCGTCGCGCGACCGGGGCCGTCGGCGACCCAGGACCAGGTCGGCCTCCCCCGCCGCGACCTCGGCGGCGAACGGCACGAGGAGCGCGGGGTCGAGGGAGCCGTCGCAGTCGCAGAAGCAGACGATGTCCGCGTCGGCGGCCAGCAGGCCCGCGTGGCAGGCCGCTCCGAAACCGCGGCGGGGTTCCGTGACGACGGTCGCGCCGAGGGCGCGGGCGAGGGCCGGGGAACCGTCGGTCGACCCGTTGTCGACGACGATCGCGCGCCAGCCGGGCGGCACCCTCTCCAGGACCCAGGGCAGTGCCCCGGCCTCGTCGAGGCAGGGCAGGACAACGTTCACCGCGTACGTGGTCGCGGAAGGCGAGTCGTTCACGGGCTTCACCGTACGAATCCCGCACGGACAAAAGGGCTGTGCGAACCTTACGAAACACGGACATCGCTCCCCTTGCTCCGACCCGGGCGCGACCCGCGCCGCACTCCGGTGCGAGGCTGACTCCCATGCAGCAGCGTGAACAGCCCTCGCGGACAGCACCGCGCGTCCTGGTCGTGGACGACGATCCGACCGTCGCCGAAGTGGTCACCGGCTATCTGGAGCGGGGCGGCTTCGTCGTCGACCGGGCGGCCGACGGGCCGTCCGCGCTGGCTGCCGCCGGGGCACGGTGGCCGGACCTGGTGGTCCTCGACCTGATGCTGCCGGGCATGGACGGCCTGGAGGTCTGCCGGGAGTTGCGCAGGCGCGGGCCATTGCCGGTGATCATGCTGACGGCGCGCACCGAGGAGGAGGACCGGATCCTCGGCCTGGAGATCGGGGCGGACGACTACGTCACCAAGCCCTTCAGCCCGCGTGAGCTGGTGCTGCGGGTGGAGGCGGTGCTGCGCCGTCACACCGAGGTCCGGCGGCCGGGCGCGTTGCTGCGCGCGGGTGACCTGGAGGTAGACCCGGCGGCGCGCCGTGCGGTGAAGGGCGGGCACCAACTGGCTCTGACTCTGCGGGAGTTCGACCTGCTGACCTACTTCATGCGGCATCCGGGCGAGGTGTGCGACCGCGAGCGGCTGATGCGGGAGGTGTGGGGCTGGGACTTCGGTGATCTGTCGACGGTCACGGTCCACATCCGGCGGCTGCGCGGGAAGGTAGAGGAGGACGCGGCCAACCCGCTGCTGATCCGGACGGTGTGGGGTGTCGGGTACCGCTTCGACGCGACGGGACGACCCGACGTGGTGCCCGGCCAGGCGCCCGGTCTCGCTTCCGACTCCCCCACGACGACGGAGGGCTGAGCCGTGGGCGACATCATCCTCATCGCCGTCTACGCCTTCGTGGGCGCGGCGGCGGCCGGTCTGATCGGGGCCGGTCTGCTGCGGTTGTGCCGGCGCCGTTCGGTGGCGGTGTCACTGGCCGTCGTGGCGTCCGTCGCCGTGACGGCGATGCTCTCCGGGACGCTCGCGGTGGCCTGGGCGATGTTCCTTTCGCCGCACGACCTGTGGGTGGTGACCACGGTCGTCGCGATGGCGGCCGTCGTCTCGCTCGGTACGTCGCTGCTCCTCGGCCGTCGCGTGGTCGTGAGCGCCAGGGAACTCGCCGTGGCCGCGCGGGACTTCGGCGAGGGCGGGGTGTTCACCGCGCCCGGTGTGCCCGCTCCGGCCGAATTCGCCACGCTCAGCCGCGAGTTGTCGGCGACCAGTGAGCGGCTCACCGCGTCCCGGGAGCGCGAGCGCAACCTGGAGGCGTCCCGCCGGGAGCTGGTGGCCTGGATCTCGCACGACCTGCGGACCCCGCTGGCCGGACTGCGGGCCATGTCCGAGGCGCTGGAGGACGGTGTGGTCGCCGATCCGGTGCGCTACCACCGGCAGATCCGGACCGAGGTGGACCGGCTCAACAGCATGGTGGGCGATCTGTTCGAGCTCTCCCGCATCCACGCGGGCGCGTTGACGCTGAGCCCGGCGCGGATGTCGGTGCACGACCTGGTGGGCGACGCGCTGGCGGGCGCGGTGCCGCTCGCGCGGGAACAGGGGGTACGGCTCGTGGGCGACCGGGTCGCCGAGGTGCCGGTGGAGGTCGACGGCCGGGAGATGACGCGGGTGCTCGCGAACCTGCTGGTGAACGCCATCCGTCACACGCCGGCCGACGGCACGGTCGCCGTCGCGGCCGAGCGCCGCGCCGAGTCCGTGGTCCTGTCGGTCACGGACGGCTGCGGCGGCATCCCCGAGGACGCGCTGCCCCGCGTCTTCGACACGGGGTGGCGCGGTACGGAGGCCCGTACGCCTCCGGGCGGCGCCGGGCTCGGTCTGGCAATCGTCCAGGGCATCGTGGAGGCGCACATGGGCCGTGCCGACGTGCGGAACGTGGACGGCGGTTGCCGGTTCGAGGTCACGCTCCCCGCAGCCCGCTCGTAGCGAACTCGGTCATGCCGTCGGCGAAGCCGACCTCGGGTCGCCACCCCAGGTCGGCGCGGAGGCGGGCGGAGTCGGCGGTGATGTGGCGTACGTCGCCGAGCCGGTACTCCCCCGTGACCACCGGCGCCGGCCCGCCGTGCGCGGCGGCTAGCGCGGCCGCCATCCCGCCGACCGTACGGGGGTCGCCGCTGCCGGTGTTGTACGAGGTCAGGCCCGCGGGCGCCCGGTCGTCGAGGGCTTCCAGGGCGAGGACGTTCGCGGCGGCCACGTCGCGCACGTGGACGAAGTCCCGGCGCTGGCCGCCGTCCTCGAAGACGCGGGGTGCCTCGCCGCGGGCGAGGGCGGAGCGGAAGAGGGAGGCGACGCCGGCGTACGGGGTGTCGCGGGGCATGCGGGGCCCGTAGACGTTGTGGTAGCGCAGAGAGACGGCGCGGCCGCCGGTGGCGCGGGCCCAGGAGGCGGCGAGGTGTTCCTGGGTGAGCTTGGTGGTGGCGTACACGTTGCGCGGGTCGGCGGGGGCGTCCTCGGCGACCAGGCCGGGCGCGAGGTCGGCGCCGCAGGTGGGGCAGCGGGGCTCGAAGCGGCCCGCCGCGAGGTCGCGTTCGGCGCGGGGTCCTGGGCGGACGGGGCCGTGGGCGGGGCAGTCGTAGCGGCCCTCGCCGTAGACGACCATGGAGCCCGCGAGCACGAGTCGGTCGACGGCGGCCTCGGCCATGGCGGCGAGGAGGACGGCGGTGCCGAGGTCGTTGCAGGAGACGTAGTCGGGGGCGTCGGCGAAGTCCTTGCCGAGGCCGACCATGGCGGCCTGATGGCACACCGCCCGCACACCCATGAGGGCGCGCGCGACGGCCTCCCGGTCCCGCACGTCGCCGTGCACCCACTCACCGACGGCGGGCGGGGACGGGGCGGGCCCATGGTGGGCGGTCGGGAGGAGGCCATCGAGCACGACGGGCTGATGGCCGCGGGCGGCGAGGGCCTCGACGACATGGGAGCCGATGAAGCCCGCGCCGCCGGTCACGAGTACACGCATGCGGATCACGGTACGGAGGAGGCGGGGGTCTTCCGGGGGCGTGCGCGCCGATGTCCCGGTTCCGTAAGGAGAGGTGTCCGCCCGCCGGCGGCTCAGCGGGGCGACAGGACGCGGAACTCCTGGCCGTCGGGGTCGGCGAGGACGACCCACCCGTTGTCGCCGGGAGTCTCCACGCGGGTGGCGCCCAGGGCGAGCAGGCGGTCGACCTCCGCCTGCTGGTCTCCGCCGGCGGGGAGGGCGAGATCGAAGCGCAGCCGGTCCCTGGCCGCCCGCTCCATCAGGGGCGGGCCGCCCCAGGTGACCTTCGGGCCGCCGTGGGGCGAGCGGACGGCGGTCTCCTGGTCCTGGTCCCAGACCAGCGGCCAGCCGAGCGCCCGGCTCCAGAAGTACCCGACCGCCTGTGAGCCGTCGCACGCGAGCGCCCCGATGAAGCCGCATTCGGCGAGGAAGGCGTTGCCCGGCTCGATCACACAGAACTCGTTGCCCTCGGGGTCGGCGAGCACGAAGTGGCCGTCGTCGGGCGTCTGGCCGATGTCGATGTGGCGGGCGCCGAGGTCCAGCGCCTTGGCGACGACGGCCTGCTGGTCGTCGAGCGAGGTGCTCGTCAGGTCGAAGTGCATCGGGTTCTGGACCGACTTGGGCTCGTCGGTCGGGAGGAACCGGAGCCGGAAGCCGGTGTCGTCGCCCGGCAGGAGGACGATGCCGTCGTCGGGGTCGTCGACCTGCTCCCAGCCGAGGAAGCCCTCCCAGAAACCGGAGAGACCGACCGGGTCGTGCGCGTCGATGCAGAGGGCGTGGAGGTGGGACGTCATCCCTCGGTGTCCGTTCCGCCGGTGCGTCGCCCCGGCAAGCAGCTGGTCGTACGGTTCCTGGTGCGTGCGTGCCGAGCCTCGCCGTTCGGCGCCCGAACGGTCAACCGATATACGGCCGCCGGGAAGGGCCCCCAGGGCCCTCACAGGCTCCCGAACAGCTCGTCCAGCGGGGCCGGTACCCGCTCGGGGGCGAGGGCTTCGACGAGGAGGCGGCCGTAGCGGATCTTGCGGCCCTTCTTCGTGCCGAGGAAGCGCCGCAACTGCCGGTGCCGGGGGCTGCCGTGGTGGGCGGGCTGGTGCAGGAAGGTCTGCCAGGGGCGGAGGTCGCCCTCGGCGGCGACGATCTCCTCGACGGTCGCCGTGCCGAGTGCGCGGATGAGTTCGTCCTCCAGGTCGGCCGCGCACACGAAGACGTCCCGGCGTGGCGTCCCGGCGCGATCGAGGGCGCGGTCGAAGAAGGGCCGTTCGCGCTCGTCGCACAGGCCGGTCAGGCGCAGGCCGAGGCCGCAGGGCCCGAGGAGGTCGGCGTAGCGGCCCACGCTCATCGCCCCGCCCATCGCCACCACGCACACGCCCTCGGCGGCCAGGTCCCGGCCCCGGCGTTCGGCCAGGGCCTCGACGGCCGCGAGGTCGCTCAGCCCTTCGAGCAGCACCGCCGTACGCACGGCAAGCCGGCCCGCCAGTTCCTCCGCCGCACCGCCGGGACCGCCGCTCGCCCACACGCCGACCGCGTCCTGGAACGCCCGCATCTCCACCATGGGGCCGAGTCTGCCCGCCGACAGCCGGCACGGCACCGGAATATTCGTACCGGCTAGGCCGTCGCGTGCAGGTGGACCGGGAGGCTCTGGTGGCCGTTGCTGATCAGGGACGGCAGGGTCTTGAGGTCCTCCGGGTCGACCGCCAGGGCGAGGCCGGGGAAGCGGGTGAAGAGGTGCTCCAGGGCGGTCGCCACCTCCAGGCGGGCGAGCGGGGCGCCCAGACAGAAGTGGATGCCGTGGCCGAAGGCCAGGTGGTCCTTGGTGGCGCGGGTGACGTCGAAGGTGTCGGCCGTCGGGCCGTGCCAGTCGGGGTGGCGGTTGGCGGCCGCGTAGGAGGCGAGGATCGCGTCGCCGCGGGCGATGGTCCGGCCGTCGGGGAGCGGGATGTCGGTGACCGCGTAGCGGAGCGGGAGGTGCTTGACGGCCGGTTCGAGGCGGAGGGTCTCCTCCACGACGTCGCCCCAGCCGGAGCGGCCGGCGCGCAGGTGGGCGAGCTGGTCGGGGTGGGTGAGGAGGGAGGTGACCGCCTGATCGATGACGTTCACGGTCGTCTCGTACCCGGCGCTGATGACCAGCAGGAGGGTGTCGCGCAGTTCGGCCTCGGTCAGGGTGGAGCCGTCCTCGTCGCGGGCGGTGATGAGGAGCGAGGTCATGTCGTCGCCGGGATCGGCGCGTTTGGCGGCGATGAGGTCGTCGAGGAGGCCGTAGAGGCGCCCGGCGTTGGCCGTGGCCTCCTCGGTGGTGAGGGTGGTGTCGAAGACGCCGTCCACGAGCGCGCGGAAGCCCTCGCGGCGCGCCTCCGGGACGCCCATCATGTGGCCGATGAGGGCGATAGGCAGCGGGTACGCGAGGCGTTCGCGCAGGTCGACGACCGCGCCGCGAGGTTCGGCCGCCAGGTCGTCGAGGAGCCCGGTGACCAGGGCTTCGACGACGGGGCGCAGCGTGGCGACGCGGCGGGCGGTGAACGCGGGGGCGACCAGGCGGCGGAGCCGGGCGTGGTCGGAGCCGTAGGCGGTGAACATGTTGGAGACCGCGACCCACAGCGCGAGCGGCCACTCGGGGACGGCCTTGTCGAACTCGGGCCAGTGGCGACGCCCGTCCTTGGACACGTCCGGGCCTGTCAGGAGCTTCCTGAGCAGCAGCGGGTCGGAGACCGACCACGCCCGCACGCCGAGGACGTCCACGAGGGCGGCGGCGCCGTGGGCGCGCAGCAGCCGGTGCTCGGCGTGGTGGTCGGCGCCGGTGGGGTCGAGCACGATCGGGGGGTTCGGCCTGATCACAGTGGTTCCTCTCGCGGGCGTACGGGGGCGGGAGCCCTCGTCAAGACTGGCGGGCCGCACGTTCTGACGGAAGATCAGAATGCGGCCGGGGTGGCCTGTTCGCGTACGCGCCCCGGCCTTCAGGTCATTTGTCCCGGACTCTTGACTCCGCTCGCGGCAGTCGGGATCCTCGACCCACCTTTCGCACGGAACATGACAATCTCGCGCTCCGCCGCACGCACACCGCCCCCTCGACCGAAGACGTGAGTGATGCCCATGAGACCCCCCACGCGCAGCCGTACGTCCGGCAGGCGCGGGCCGCTGGCCGTGCTGGCGCTGCTGCTCGCCACCGTGACCATGCTGCTCGCCCCCGCCTCCGGTTCCGCCGCCGATCCCTCCTGGTGGAACCCCTCCGCCCGTCCCGCGCCCGACTCCCAGATCAACGTCACCGGTGAGCCGTTCAAGGGCACGAACGACAAGGGCGAGGTGCGCGGGTTCGTCGACGCGCACAACCACCTGATGTCCAACGAGGCCTTCGGCGGGCGCCTCATCTGCGGTCAGACCTTCTCCGTGAAGGGCGTGGCCGACGCGCTCAAGGACTGCCCCGAGCACTACCCCGACGGTTCGCTCGCGATCTTCGACTTCATCACCAAGGGCGGCGACGGCAAGCACGACCCTGACGGCTGGCCGACGTTCAAGGACTGGCCGGCCCACGACTCGCTCACCCACCAGCAGAACTACTACGCCTGGGTGGAGCGGGCCTGGCGCGGCGGCCAGCGGGTCCTCGTCAACGACCTCGTCACCAACGGGGTCATCTGCTCGGTCTACTTCTTCAAGGACCGCAGCTGCGACGAGATGACCTCGATCCGCCTGCAGGCCCGCAAGACGTACGAGATGCAGGAGTACATCGACACGATGTTCGGCGGCCCGGGCAAGGGCTGGTTCCGGATCGTCACCGACTCCGAGCAGGCCCGTCAGGTCATCGAGCAGGGCAAGCTGGCGGTCGTCCTCGGCGTCGAGACCTCCGAACCCTTCGGCTGCAAGCAGATCCTGGACATCTCGCAGTGCAGCAAGGCGGACATCGACCGCGGCCTGGACGAGCTGCACGGGCTCGGCGTGCGCAGCATGTTCCTGTGCCACAAGTTCGACAACGCGCTCTGCGGGGTCCGCTTCGACTCCGGGGCGCTCGGCACGGCGATCAACGTGGGCCAGTTCCTGTCCACCGGGACCTTCTGGAAGACCGAGCAGTGCGCGGGCCCGCAGCAGGACAACCCGATCGGGCTCGCCGCGGCGCCGAACGCGCAGAAGGAGCTGCCGGCCGGCGTGAGCGTGCCCGCGTACAGCCAGGACGCCCGGTGCAACACCCGCGGGCTCACCGATCTCGGCGAGTACGCGGTGCGCGGGATGATGAAACGCAAGATGATGCTGGAACTGGACCACATGAGCGTGAAGGCCGCCGGCCGGGCCTTCGACATCATGGAGTCGGTGTCCTACCCCGGCGCGATCTCCTCGCACAGCTGGATGGACAGCAGCTGGACCGAACGGCTGTACAAGCTCGGCGGGTTCGCCGCCCAGTACATGAACGGGTCCGAGGCGTTCAGCGCGGAGGCCAAGGCCAAGGACGCCCTGCGCGACAAGTACGACGTTGGCTACGGCTACGGCACCGACATGAACGGCGTCGGCGGCTGGCCCGGCCCGCGCGGCGCCGACGCGCCGAACAAGGTCACGTACCCCTTCCGCAGCACCGACGGCGGCTCCGTCATCGACCGGCAGACCACCGGGCAGCGGACCTGGGACCTCAACACCGACGGAGCCTCGCACAACGGCCTGGTGCCGGACTGGATCGAGGACATCCGGCAGGTCGGCGGCCAGGACGTGGTGAACGACCTGTTCCGGGGCGCCGAGTCCTACCTCGACACCTGGGGCGCCTCCGAGCGGCACCGGGCCGGCGTGAACCTGGCCGCGCGCGCACCCGCCTCGGCGTCCACCACGGAGTGGTGGAACCCGTTCACCACCTTCTCGGCGGACCGGACCGTCGACGGTGACCCGGGGACGCGGTGGGCGAGCGAGTGGAAGGACGACCAGTGGCTCCGCATCGACCTCGGAGAGCCGCAGCTGGTCAAGCGCGTCACGCTCGACTGGGAGCGGGCGTACGGGAAGGCGTACCGCGTCGAGCTCTCCGACGACGGCACGAACTGGCGCACGGCCTGGTCCACCACTACCGGTGACGGCGGCCTGGACACCGTCCAGTTCGCGGGCACGACCGCCAGGTACCTCCGGGTGTACGGGGTGTCCCGCGGCACCCAGTGGGGGTACTCGCTCCGGGAGGTCGGCGTCTACAGCGGCTGACGGAGAGCCGCGATCCTTGGGTGGGACGGGGTGGGGTGACCGGACGGTCGCCCCACCCCGTCCCGTACGAGCACAAGCACAAGCACGAGCACGAGCACGAGCACGAGAAGGGAACCAGCGCATGTCGCGTATGCCGCTCGCCGAACGGCGCCGCCAGTTGACGGAGGCCGCGATCCGGGCGATGACGCGGGACGGCGTGCCGAGGACGACGACCCGGTCCATCGCCGCCGAGGCGGGCGTGTCGCTGAGCGTCTTCCACTACTGCTTCGACTCCAAGCAGGCCCTGCTCGAGTCCGTGATCACGGCGATCACGGACCACTACGTGGGGACGGTGAAGAAGGCGCTGCGGCCGCGCGACACGTTCCGGGAGACGCTCCGGGCCGGGTTCGAGGCGTACTGGGAGCACGTACGGGCCCGTCCGGGCGAGCACATGCTGACGTACGAACTCACCCAGTACGCGCTGCGCACCCCCGGGTTCGAGCCACTGGCCCGCCGTCAGCACGAGCGGTACGCCGAGATCTACCGCGAGCTCATCGAGGAGCTCGACGCGAGCATGATGCTCGAGCTGCGGGTGCCCGTGCCGGTGCTCGCCCGCTATCTGGCGGCGGTCACGGACGGCCTGACCCTGAACCTCCTCGTCGTGGGCCACGACGACGAGTCCACGGCCGCGCTCCTCGACCTGGTCACCGATCAGGTCGCCGTGCTCGTCGTGGACGCGCGCGCGGCCGAATGACCGGTTTCGGCATCAGGTGTCGGTATAAACAGGCGCATGCACCGTGCCGAACGTTATGAGCTGACCTTTCCGGTGTCGGGTGACTCCATCGTGGTCACCCGGACGGACCGCAAGGGGGCCGGTGGGCATCCCGTGTACTCCGACGAGACGGGCATCGTGCAGGCCGAGATCGACGAGCACGGGAACGTACGCATGCTCGCGAGCGGCGGACACCAGAGCCACGACGTGCCCGCACGCGCCGAGCCGGTGGACTGACCCGGCGGTCCGGGCGCCCCGGCTCACGGCGCGGCGGGCGACGTGCGCCGGGGCGCCCGGCGAGGCTCAGGCGTACGGGTCGAAGGGGATGCCGGCCGGCTTCGCCTTCGCGAGGTGGGGGGCGAAGCTGCCGTCCTTCAGCCCGAAGTGGGCGCTGCCGAAGTTCGCCTGGCTGAGCTTGTCGCGCAGCCCGGCGGGGTAGCCGTTCCAGCCGACCAGGGCCGGGAACTGCCACTGGCCCTTGTGGTTCTCCGGCGGCTCGTCGTTGGAGTTGGCGGGACGGAAGCAGTGAGTGCTCACGCCGTCCTTGTGATAGACGACCTTGGGGTGCGTGCCGTCCCAGCGGATCTGGTCGCGGCCGTAGGTGTTGAAGTTGCCGTGCGCCGAGGTGGAGACGTACTTCGCCTCGTTGTTCTGGATCCAGACCACGACGTGCTCCCAGTCGTGGCGGTGGCCGCCGAGGCTGATCCCGGGTATCGCCTGGTCCTTCTCGAAGTACAGGCCGTAGAGCACGGCACACCAGCCGTTGTTGCACTTGGCACGGGAGTACCCGTTGGTGTTGTCGAGGTCCCAGGCGTCCCGGCACGAGCCGTTGAGGGCGCCGGAGGGGTTGAGGCCCGGGTTGATGGTGCCGTCGGGGCCGATGGCCGACGTGGAGTAACAGCCGTCCGTGTCGTAGTCGTAGGCGGGCTGGAACGTCTGCTCGAGCCCGTCGGCGTTGGCGGGCAGCGGCGGGGGCGGCGCCGCGAACGCGCTGCCCGAGACGGCGACGACCAGCACGATGCTGCTGCCGAGGGTGACGGAGACCCGGCGGATCCACGAACTCGTCTTCAACTGCGTCCTCCTGACGGACCGCGACGCGGGGTGCGAGGCGGGTGTGATGCGGGATGCCGTGCGCGCGTGATGCCGTGCGCGCGTGCGCGATTGGCATGCCCAGATCAGTTGTCTCGAACCCCGCTGTCGCGTGGAGAACCGGCCGATGACGGCGCGATGAAGGGAGGCGGTCGCCGGTCCCGTCAGACCTTCGCCCCGGAGGGCACGTTCGGCGCCGCGGCACCCTCACCGGTCCGGCCGGTCTCGGCCTCCGGTCCGACCGGGATGAGGAAGGCGACGGCGGCCGCCGCGAGCCCCACCCCGCTGCCGATGAGCAGGGCGACCCTGAAAGCGCCCTCGGAGGGCAGGAGATGACCGGCGAAGTCCGTGGTCATCTGGGCGAGGACCACGCCCATCACCGCGGCGGAGACGGAGCTGCCGATCGAACGCATCAGGGTGTTGAAGCTGTTGGCCGACGCGGTCTCGGAGCGGGGCACGGCGCCCATGATGAGGGCGGGCATCGCGCCGTACGCGAGGCCCACGCCGGTGTTGCAGACGAGGGTCACGACGAGCAGGCCGACGGTCGAGCCCATGAGCGGCAGGGCGCACGCGTAGCCGACGGCGATGATCAGGCTGCCGACGCCGAGGGTGATCTTGGGGCCGCGCGCGGCCGTGAGCTTGGCGCCGAGCGGGGCGAGGATCATCATCATGAGCCCGGCCGGGGCCATCCAGAGCCCCATCGCGAGCATCGACTGGCCCAGGCCGTAGCCGGTGGCCTCGGGAAGCTGGAGGAGCTGGGGCACGACGAGCGACTGGGCGTACATCGCGAAACCGACCAGGACCGACGCCAGGTTGGTCATCAGCACCAGCGGGCGGGCGGTGAGGCGGAGGTCCACCAGCGGCTCGGCGGTACGCAGTTCCCACCAGCCCCAGACGAGGAGAGCGACGACCGACGTGGCGAGCAGACCGAGCGTCGTCCCGCTGGTCCAGCCCCAGTCGGAGCCCTTGGAGACACCGAGCAGCAGGCAGATCAGCGCGCCGCCGAGACCGATCGCGCCGGGCACGTCGAAGCGGCCGGCGTCGGACGCAGTACGGCCCGCGGGCACGAGCAGCCGTACGAGCACGCCGACCACCGTGGCCAGGGCGGCGACGACCCAGAACAGCACGCGCCAGCTGGCGTTCTCGGCGACGGCGGCGGAGAAGGGGAGGCCGAGCGCGCCGCCCACGCCCATGGAGGCGCTGATCAGGGCGATGGACGCGCCAAGGCGCTCCGGCGGCAGGACGTCGCGCAACAGGCTGATGCCGAGCGGGACCACGCCCATGCCCAGGCCCTGGAGGCCTCGGCCGACGATCATCGGGACGACGGTCGAGGAGAGCGCGCAGACGACCGAGCCCACGACGAGGGGCGCAACGGAGACGAGCAGCATGCGCCGCTTGCCGTACATGTCACCCAGTCGCCCGGCGACGGGCGTGGCCACCGCCGCCGACAGGAGGGTGGCGGTGACCACCCAGGACGCGTTGGAGGCGGTGGTGCCGAAGAGTCTGGGCAGGTCGCCGAGGAGGGGCACCACCAGGGTCTGGGTGAGCGCGGCCACGATGCCCGCGAAGGCGAGGACGCCGACGACGCCGCGGGGGCGGGCGTCGGTCTTGGAGCTGGTCACGGGGTTCTCCCTAGGGGCAACGCGCCTACGACACGACAGGGGGGCGGGTAGGGCGGCAAGAGGGCGGGGCAGAGTGACATGCATGATGCACATCGAGTGCAGGATACACATCATCTGTACCATGCATAGGACCGGTGAAGCCGCACGGGCGGGGAGGATGGGGCCATGGAAAAGCCCACGCACCTGATCGAGTTCGAGAGCATGCTCGTCGGGCGGCACTCGCATCTGTTTGACCCCCGTGCGCGCGGCGCGCGCGGGCGGCTCGACCGGAGCGCCTATGTGCTGCTCAGCCGCATCGAGATCGACGGGCCGCTCTCCATCGGGCAACTGAGCGACGCCTTCGGCCTGGACGCGTCCACGCTCAACCGGCAGACCGCGGCGATGCTGAAGGCCGGGGTGGTCGAACGGATCCCGGACCCCGACGGCGGGATCGCCCGGAAGTTCAGCATCACGGCGGAGGGGCGGCAGCGGCTGGACGCGGACCGGGCCGCCAACGTCCACGGTCTGGAGCGGGTCCTGGAGAAGTGGACGCCCGAGGAGGTGGCCGACTTCGCCTCGTACCTGCGGCGCTTCAACAGCGACATCGAGCGCCTGGAGGGCCGCCCCTGGCCCCGCCCCAAGGCCCGTGAGGACACGCCCTAGACTCCGGCGCATGACGACCGCCACCGCCGACCTCGCCCGGGATCTCGCGCCGACCGGCGTCCTGCGGGCATCGATCAACCTGGGCAACCCGGTCCTCGCGCAGGGCACGCCCGACTCCCCCGGTGGGGTCACGGTCGACCTCGCCCGGGAGATCGGCGCGCGCCTCGGCCTGCCGGTCGAGTTCGTCTGCTTCGACGCGGCGCGCAAGTCCTACGAGGCGATGGCCACGGGCCGCGCGGACCTCTGTTTCCTCGCCGTGGAGCCGGCGCGCGAGGCCGAGGTCGCCTTCACGGCGCCGTACGTCGTGATCGAGGGGGTCTACGCGGTGCCCACCGCCTCGGAGTTCACCGCCCCCGCCGAGGTGGACCGGGACGGTCTACGGATCGGCGTCAAGCGCGGTTCCGCGTACGACCTCTACCTCACGCGCACGCTGCGGCACGCCACCCTGGTACGAGGCGAGGAGGGCGCGGACGTCTTCCTCGCCGAGGGCCTGGAGGTCGCGGCGGGCATCAGGCAGCCGATGACCGCGTTCGTCGCGGCGCACCCGGAACTCCGGCTGATCGAGGACCGGTTCATGGAGATCCGGCAGGCCGTCGGCACGACGAAGGAACGGCGGCCGGAGACCGTACGGTTCCTGACCGACCTCGTGGAGGAGTTGAAGGCCGGCGGATTCGTGGCCGAGTCGCTGCGGCGCTCGCACCAGTCCCCCGGCCTGGTGGCGCCGCCCCGGCCCGACGCGACCCGATCGTGTTGATCACTGGCCCTCACCGCGCTTTCGGGCACCCGACCCGGCCGGGACAGTGGAGTGAACCCCGAATCACGGTGAGGAAGAACGATGGCTCTGGAGATGCGTGAGACCTGCGAGCGCTGCGAGACGGCGACGCTGCCGCAGGACGCGCCCGCACTCATCTGTACGTACGAGTGCACCTTCTGCGTGCCCTGCGGCGACGCCATGGCCGGCGTCTGCCCCAACTGCGGCGGCGAGCTGGTCCCCCGCCCGCGGCGAGCCCTCACCGCCTGACGTGTCAGTGCGGGACCGGGTCGGTGTAGCCGCTGCGGCGGGCCGCTCCCGGGCGGCAGCGCAGGAGCCGCGCCGCCGTCAGCAGGGTGCCGCGCAGCGCGCCGTGGCGGTGCAGGGCCTTGACGGCGTACGTCGAACAGGTGGGGGTGTACGGGCAGCACGGCGGCCGGGTCGGGCTGATCGTGTCCCGGTAGAACCCCACGGCCCCGTGCAGCGCCCCGGCCACCCGCCCCGACGGCCGACCGGCGGACGGGCGCGCGCCGGACGAGGGGCGCGGCCTCCCCAGGAGGAGGGCGGTGAGCGCCACCAACGCCATTTGAGGGCAGTACATACCGCAGGCCGAGCACTGGTCGGCCGCCCCCGCGCAGCAGCCTTCCTCGCCGTCCTCGCGCCGCTTCCGCCGCCGCGCACGCGCGGACTCCCTCGATGACGTCACTTCGCCCCCCCTCAACGATCCGCCCGATCATACGTTTGGGACGGGCCCGCCCTCGTGTCGGGCGGGCCCGTCCCCTGCCGTCACCGGGCCGTCGTGCCGACCGCGGCAGCGGCCGGCGCCGGGGCGTAGCCCGTCGGCCGGGCGGTGAACGTGCCCCGGCCCTGGGTGCGGCCGCGCAGCCGGGACGCGTAGCCGAACAGCTCGGCCAGCGGAACGGTCGCGGTCAGGACCGCCGTTCCGGCGCGAGCCGTCGAGCCGGTGACCCGGCCGCGTCGGGCCGCCAGGTCACCGAGCACACCGCCCACGGCGCTGTCCGGCACCGTGACGGTGACCTCGACGACGGGCTCCAGGAGCGTCATCGCGCACGCTCGCAGCGCCTCGCGGAGCGCGAAGCGGCCCGCCGTGCGGAACGCCATCTCCGAGGAGTCCTTGGAGTGGGTCGCCCCGTCGGTGAGCGTCACCCGCACGCCCGTGACCGGGTGGCCGCCGAGCGGGCCCTCCGCGAGCGCGTCGCGGCAGCCGGCCTCGACCGCGCGGACGTACTCCTGCGGTACGCGGCCGCCCGTGACGGTGGAGGAGAAGACGAACTCCCCTTCTTCCGCCGCGCCGACCGGCTCGACGTCCAGGACGACGTGCGCGAACTGGCCCGCGCCACCGTCCTGTTTGACGTGCCGGTACACCAGGCCCGACACCCCGCGCGCCACCGTCTCCCGGTAGGCGACCTGCGGCCTGCCGACCGCGATCTCCAGGCCCTGGGCCCGGCGGATCTTCTCCACGGCCACCTCAAGGTGCAGTTCGCCCAGGCCCGAGAGCACGGTCTGACCGGTCTCGGGGTCGGTCCGGACCGTCAACGAGGGGTCCTCCTCGACGAGTCGGGCCAGCGCGGACGCCAGCCGGTCGGTGTCCAGGCTCCGGCGCGCCTCGACCGCCACGGAGACGACCGGGTCGGCCGGCGTGGGTGGTTCGAGGAGCAGCGGGGCGGAGGGCGTGCAGAGCGTCGCACCGGCGCGGGCCTCCTTCACGCCGACGACCGCGACGATGTCGCCGGCCCGAGCGAAGTCCACCTCGGTGTTCCGGTCGGCCTGCACGCGCAGGATCCGGCCGACGCGCTCGGTGCGCCGGGCGGCGACGTCGAGCACCGTGTCCCCCTTTCCGATGGTCCCCGCGTACACGCGGAGGTAGGTGAGCCGCCCGGTGGCGGTCGAGTTGACCTTGAAGACGAGCGCGGCGAAAGGTTCCGCCGGGTCGGCCGCCCGTTCCCGTTCCGCGCCGTCCAGGGTGCCGCGCACGGGCGGCACGTCCAGGGGCGAGGGCAGGTAGGAGACGACGGCGTCGAGCAGCGGTTCCGTACCCCGGTTGCGGTAGGCGGAGCCGCAGAGCACGACGACGCCCTCGCCGGTCCGGGTCAGGTCGCGCAGCGCCGCGGTGAGGGTGTCCGCGCCGAGCGCGGACGTGGCGCAGAACTCCTCCAGGGCGTCCGGATGGAGCTCGGCGACCGCCTCTTCCAGGGCGCGGCGCCTGAGCCGTGCCTCCGCCACGAGCTCCTCGGGGACGGGCCCTTCGGTGTACGTGTCGGCGCCCGTCTCCCAGACCAGGGCGCGCAGGCGCACCAGGTCCACGACGCCGGTGAAGGCGTCCTCGCGGCCGATGGGCAGCTGGACGACGAGCGGAACGGTGTGCAGGCGGTCCCGGATCGACGCGACGGCCGTGTCCAGATCGGCGCCCGCGCGGTCCAGCTTGTTGACGAACGCGATCCGGGGGACGCCGTGCCGGTCGGCCTGGCGCCACACGGTCTCGCTCTGCGGCTCGACCCCGGCGACGGCGTCGAACACGGCGATCGCGCCGTCGAGGACGCGCAGCGAGCGCTCCACCTCGTCGGAGAAGTCGACGTGTCCTGGCGTGTCGATGAGGTTGATCCGGTGGTCGTCCCAGACGCAGCTGACGGCCGCGGCGAAGATGGTGATGCCGCGGTCGCGTTCCTGGGTGTCGAAGTCGGTGACGGTGGTGCCCTCGTGGACCTCGCCGCGTTTGTGGACGGCGCCGGTGAGGTAGAGCATCCGCTCGGTCACGGTGGTCTTGCCGGCGTCGACGTGGGCGAGGATGCCCAGGTTGCGGACGCGGTTCAGGGGGCTGGTGGGGAGCTGACGGGAAAGCGGGGTACGCACGGCCCGGACCTTTCGGTGGGTACGAGAAAGGGTCGGCGCGATTCCCGGACGAAGCGGCCCGGAGGCGGGCGGAGGAGAAGACCTCGCGGCGGACGGCGCGCGCTTCTCGCGGCGCACACGGGCATGCGGGGTCGTCAGGTGTTCGTCACGGGGTCCGGTGGCGGCCGCGCAGCCGGCACCGGAGGGACCGGGACGTCAGGATCACGTCGTACCGGGACCGGGGAACGACGACGGTGGTGTGGCAACACACGGTCGGGCTCCCCTCGTTCGGTCGTCGGCGCGCGCGCCGTGATCTCGGCGGTGCGTGCTGCGAGTGTAGGGAGGGGAGCCCGGCCGGGTCACCGGGTTTTCGGGAGGTCCCGTTCGGCGAAGTACGCCGCCACGTCGGCGTCCGTGACCTCGGCGAGCGTGGCCGGGGTCCAGCGCGGGGCGCGGTCCTTGTCGATCACCTGGGCACGGATGCCCTCGACGAGGTCGGCGGAGGTGAGGGCGGCGTGGGAGAGCCGGAACTCCATGGCCAGGACAGCCTCCAGGGAGTCCAGGCTCCGGGCCCGGCGGAGCGCCGCGAGCGTGACCTTGAGGGCCGTGGGCGACCTGCTCAGAAGGGTGGTGGCGGTCTCCTTGGCCTCGGTGATCCCGGAGTCGAGGAGCCGGTCGATGATCTCCTCGACGGTGGGTGCGGCGTACGCCGTGTCGATCCAGTCGCGTGCGGCGGCGAGGCGCCCGGGCGGGGCGGTCGCGGCGAACCGCGGCAGCACCTCGTGCGCGGGGGCGCGCGTGAGCTCCTCGGCAAGGCGGGGAAGGTCCTCGGACGGTACGAAGTGGTCGGCGAGGCCGGTCAGGAGGGCGTCGGCGGCGTCCGCCTGAGCGCCGGTCAGGGCGAGATGGGTGCCCAGTTCGCCGGGCGCCCGGCTCAGCAGATACGTACCGCCGACGTCGGGGACGAAGCCGATGCCCGTCTCCGGCATCGCCACGCGCGAGCGTTCCGTGACGACGCGGACCGAGCCGTGGGCCGAGACGCCGACTCCGCCGCCCATCACGATGCCGTCCATGAGGGCGACGTAGGGCTTGGGGTAGCGGGCGATGCGGGCGTTGAGCCGGTACTCGTCCCGCCAGAAGCCGAGGGTCGCCGTGCCGCCCGCGCGGGCGTCCTCGTAGATGGCCCGGATGTCGCCTCCGGCGCACAGTCCGCGTTCGCCCGCGCCCTGGATGACGACGGTCTCGACCGCCTGGTCGTCCTCCCAGGCGGTCAGCGCCTCGTCGACGCCGAGCACCATGGCGTGGGTGAGCGCGTTGAGGGCGCGGGGCCGGTTCAGGGTGAGGAGACCGGCCCGTCCTTCGGTCCGGGCGAGGACGTGCGGGCCGTCCGCGTCCGGCGGGGTGTCCTGGTTGAGTCGCATGGTCGCGTCGCCTTCCTCCGAACGATCTTCCGGCCACCGTATCGGCACGGTCCGCGGCCCTCCGGCACCGGGATTCCCCCAGGACCGGGGGCTTTCCCCCAGGCCGGATGAGTACGGGCACTCAGGCGGCGGCCCCCGCGGCGTTCGTAGCCTCGGTCGTATGAACAGTCATCAGGCCGTCGCCGACGGCCCCCTCCGTGTCGGGATCACCGGGGTCGGCGCCTGCCTGCCCGAGCAGGTCGTGGATTCGGAGGAGCTGCGCCGGCGGGTCGTCGCCGGCAGCGGGATGGCGCTGCCCGCCGGGGTGTTCGAGCGGGCGACCGGGATCGTGACGCGCAGGGCCGTGCGGCCGGGCGAGTACGCCTCCACCCTGGCGGTCGGGGCCGCCCGGCAGGCGCTCGGGCGGGCCGGGGTCGAGCCGGCGGACGTCGACCTGCTGGTGTTCGCCTCCGCCACGCGCGACATGGTGGAACCGGCCACCGCGCACATCGTGCAGGCCGAACTGGGCTCCCGGGCCCATGCGTTGGACGTCACCAACGCCTGCAACAGCTTCGTCAACGGCATCGACCTGGCCCGTACGATGATCCTGGCCGGGCGCGCCCGGCGGGCCCTCGTCGTCACCGGGGAGACCCCGAGCAGGGCCGTCCGGCACGACCCCGCCGACCTGGCCCAGTTCCGCGACGGGTTCGCCGGCTACACCTTCGGCGACGCGGGCGCCGCGGTGGTCCTGGAGACGGTGGAGCGGGGTGGGATCCTCGACGTGGACAGCGAGACGCACTCCGAACACTGGCCGGTCGGCGGGATATTCGGCGGCGGTTCACGCCATCCGCGCGGCGACGAGCACACGTACTTCCAGGGTGACGGCAGCGAGCTGCGCGAGGTGTTCGAGAAGGTGGGCACGTCGGTGATCGACCGGATGCGCCACCGTACGGGCCTCGACTGGCGCCACTTCCGGCACGTCCTGGTCCATCAGGTGACCGTGCCGTATCTGCGGCGGTTCGTGGAGATCACCGGCGTCCCCGAGGACCGTCTCGTCGTCACCGTCCCCGAGCTCGGCAACATCGCGAGCGCGACGCTCGGCGTTCAACTGGACCGGGTTCAAGGGGACTTGAAGCCTGGGGACCGGGTGCTGTTCGTGGGGCTCGGCGGTGGCGTGAGCATCATGACGATGGTGTGGGAGAAGGCATGAGCGACGCGCTGTGGGTGGTGGTGCCCGCGCATCAGGAGGCCGCGCGCATCGGCGCCACGCTGGAGGCGCTGGCCGCCCAGGCGGACCGGGACTTCGAGCTGGTCGTCGTCGACAACGCCTCCGAGGACGACACCGCCGCGATCGCCCGGGACTTCGCCCGGCGGGCGCCGTTCCCCGTCCATGTGCTCGACGAGCGTGACAAGGGCGTGGGGTGCGCCGTGGACACCGGCTTCCGGTACGCGATCGGGCGCGGGGCCGGGCTCCTGGCCCGGACGGACGCCGACTGCCTGCCGCGCCCCGGCTGGACGGCCGCCGCGCGGACCGCGCTGGGCGAGGGCGCGGGCCTGGTGTGCGGCCGGATCGACGCCCGCCGCGACGAGCACGGGCCGGTCGGGCGGGCCCTGTTCCGTACGCTCGTCCGCGTCGCCGCGTTCTTCGGGCGGGTGCGCCCGGCGCATCGGCGGCGGCACGGCTATCTCGCGCCGTACCGGATGCACGCGGGCAACAACATGGCCATCACGGCGCACTTGTACGAGGCCGTCGGCGGGATGCCCCGCCGTCCCTCCCCCACCGACCGGCTCTTCCTGAACCGGGTGCGCCGCTCCACCACGGCGATCGTGCACGCCCGCGACATGGTCGTGGAGAACTCCACGCGGCGGCTGCGCGCGTACGGGGTCGTCGGCACCGCCCGCTGGTACCTGGACCGGGGACCGGGGCGGCACGGAGAGGACCCGCGCTGATGCTGGACGCTCTCGCCCACACCCTGCGGTCGCGTCCCGACCGTCCGGCCGTGCTCGGCACGACCCGCTCCGGTTCCGTCCGGACGAAGGCCACGTGCGGGGAGCTGGCCGACCTCGCCGACGGGTACGCCGGCGCGCTGCACGCGCGCGGGCTGCGGCGCGGCGACACCGTCGGGGTCGCGGTGCGGCCCGGTCCGCGCGCGCTCGCCGTGCTGCTCGCCGTGCACCGGCTCGGCCTGCGGGCGGCCGTGCTCGACCCCGGTGCAGGACCGGACGTGCTGCGGGCCCGCCTGGCCCTTGCCCGCCCCGACCTCGTGCTCGCCGACGCGACCGCCCAGGCGGTGGCCGGCTGGGCGCGGCCGCTCGTCCGGCGGGCCCGGCTCGCGCTGCCGGACCTCGCGGACCTTGGCGGCCCCGTCGTCACTGTCGGCCGGCGGCTGCCGGGGTGTGCCCCCGCGTTGTCGTCCCGGCCGGCGGGTACGCGTGCGTCGGTGCTGCCGCGCGCGGTGGACGAGGACGGGGACGCGGTGATCGTCTTCACCTCGGGCACGACCTCGCGGCCGCGCGCTGTCGTCCACACCCGTTCCTCACTGGCCGCGGGCATGGCCACGGTGACCGAACTCGTGTGCCCGGAGCCGGAGTTGCCCGTGCTCGGCGGCACGTTCTTCGTCCTCGTTCCGTCACTCGCGAACGGCGCGCCGGTCGCACTCCCGGCCCGCTCGCCGCGAGCACTGGCGCGGCAGTTGCACCGACTGGCCCCGCAGGCCACCTATCTGACGCCACCTCAACTGCGGGCCGCGCTTGCGGTGGACGCGCGGTTCGGCGGGCGGGTGTGGACCGGTTCGGCGCCGGCGAGCGCGGAACTGCTCACGCGGGTGCGGCGAGCGGGGGCGGAGGAGGCGTGGGGGGTGTACGCGCTGACCGAGCTGTTCCCGGCCGCAGCGGTCGAACAGGCGGAGAAGGCGGCGTTCACGGGCGACGGCGACCTCGTGGGCGCGCCGCTGCCGGGGGTTGCGGCCCGGCCGGGACCGGGCGGCGAGCTGCTGCTCTCCGGCCACGCCGCCCGGCACCGCTACCTCGGGGAGGAGCCCGAGCCGTGGGTACGCACCGGTGACCAGGGGCGGCTCGACGCGGCCGGCCGGATCGTGCTCGCGGGCCGCAGCAAGGACATGGTCCTGCGGCGGGCGGAGAACATCTACCCCGGTCTCTACGAACCCGCGCTGCACGTGCCGGGTGTCGAACTGGCCCTCCTGGTGGGCGTCCCGGCAGGGGACGGCGACGAACGCCTCGTCGCCGTCGTCCAGCCCCACCACGAGGCCGACCCCGCCCGGGTCCGGGCCGCCCTGGCCGCCCCCCTGCGCCGCATGGGCACGGCCCGCCCGGACACCCTCCTCCTCGCCGACATCCCGCTGTCCGGCCGCTCCCGGAAGCCGGACCGCGCGGCGACGGCGAGACTCGCGGCGGCGCGGACGACGGGGGCGGGGCGATGAGGGTGAACCAGGTAGGGGTGAGCAGAGTGGCCGCGCTGCGGGGCGCCCGACGGCGGGACCGGCGGGTGTACACGCGGTCGCATCCGCTGCTGTTCGCGCTGCTCGCGGCCGTCCGGCGGCGCCCGGTCGCGCGGCTCGGGCGTGCGGTCCTCGTGAACGGCACCGAGCCGTACCGCGAGGCCCTCACCCGCATCCCGCTGGACCGTGCGGCGGCCGGTACCACGGGCGGCGCGGCACGTGAACTCTCCGGCGGGGGAACGCTGTTCGACCAAGAGGGCGCCGACCACCGCGGCACCCGGCGGGCCGTAGCGGACGAGCTGGGCGCCGCCGGGGTGGAGCGGCTGCGGCCGGTCTGGCGGGCCGTGCTCGACCGCGAGCTCGCGCCGCTCGCGGCCGGACACACCGTCGACCTCGTCCCGCTGGCCCGCGAACTCGCCGGTGCGACCGTCCGCGCCCTGCTGGACTGCCCGGCCGACGCCTCGGCCCTCGCGGTGGCGGCGGCGGACGCCGCGTCGGCGGCCGTACGCGACCACCTCCCGGGCCCGCGACCGCCGGGCACCGCCCGCGCGGCGGCCAGGGCGACCGCGCGCCTGGAGGCGCTGCTCGGGCCTGCGGCGCCCTCGTGCCCGCACCGCGCCGCGCGGCCACCCGCGACGGCCGCGTCAGCCGGCTCCGGCCCACGTAAGGGCGCCGCAGGCGAACCCGCGCGTTGTCCGCACGACGACGCGGACGCGCATGCGGACTCGACCGCGGCTGCACCCGCAATCGCGTCCGCCGGTGCCCCTAACCCTGACATCGCGCTGCGCGCCATGATCGCCGTCGCCGCCGTCAACACCACCGTCGCCGCCCTCCCGCGTGCCGTCGCCTGGTGCGCCGACGGCGGGTTGTGGGAAGAGGCGGCCGACGACCGGCTGCGGGGTGCGCTCGTCGGGGAGCTGTTGCGGGTCACCGCGCCGTCCCCGTTGCTGCCGCGCGTGGCGGCGGCCGACGCCGTGCTCGGCGGGTGTCCGGTGAAGGCCGGGGACCGGCTTGTGCTCGTGGCGCGGCACGCCGTGGGCGCGGACATCGACCCGCCGGACGCGCACCGCCCCGCCCCGCCCGCCGTCGCCCGGCTCGTCTTCGGGGCCGGTCCACACGCCTGCCCGGGTGCGCGGCTCGCCCTCGCGCAGCTGGACGACGTCCTGGCCGCACTCGCCCCGTACCGCCCGGCCGTCGCCACCGCGCGCGTGGACCGGCGGGCCGCGCTGCCCGGCTGGCGCCGCCTCACCGTCCGCGCGACCACCGCCGTCCACGCGACCACCACCGCCCTCGCAACCACCGCCCCACGCCCCCGTCCGGAGAACCCCTCATGAGCACGATCGCCGTCACCGGAGCGAGCGGCTTCTGCGGCTCGCACGTCGCCGCCCTCGCCGCCGCGCGCGGCGCCGACGTCCTGTGCGTGGGGCGGCGGCCCGGGCCGGTCGGCCGGCACATCCCCTGGGACGCCGAGAGCGGTCCGCCCGACCTCGCCGGGGCGGACCTCGTCGTGCACTGCGCGGCGGCCGTCGGCGACCCCGTGCCCGGGTCGCCGGCCGAGGCGACGATGCGCGCCGTGAACGTCGACGGCACCGCCCGCCTCCTGGCGGCCGCAGGGGACCGCCCGGTCGTCTGGGTGAGCAGCTCCAGCGTGTACGCCCCCGGCCCCGGACGGGACCTGATCGCCGAGGACCATCCCGTCGACGGGCAGCTCAACGCGTACGGGCGTACGAAGGCGGCCGGCGAGGCCCTCGCCCTCGCGGCCGGAGCGGTGGTCCTGCGCCCGCGCGCGGTGTACGGCCCCGGCGACCCGCACCTGGTGCACCGGCTCCTCGCCCGGATCAGGGCGGGCAGGCTGCTACTGCCGGGCCCCGATGTCGTGCTGAGCCTGACGGCCGTCGAGAACCTCGCGGACGCGTGCCTCGGAGCGGCCGACTGGGGCCCGGGCGCGTACAACATCGCCGACCCCGTCCCGTACCGCCGTGACGAAGCGGTACGGACCGTCCTGCGGGCCCACGGCGTGCGCGCCCGGATCCATCACCTCCCCCTCCCCCTGGCGTGGGGAGCGGCCGCGGCGGCCGAGGTCCTGGGGCGCCTGCGGCCGGGCGCCGAGCCGCCGCTGACGCGGTACGCCGTCGATCAGCTGGCCCACCGGGTCGTCCTGGACGTGTCCAAGGCCCAGGCCAGGGGCTGGCGCGCCGACCGCACGCTCGCCGACTACGTCCCCGGTCCGAGCGCCGCACACGGAGCGTCGCCCGCTGAGACGCGCCGCGCCGGGGAGCGCGGCAACAGGACACGCCCCATGAGCTGATGTATGCCTTTCACATGGATGCCCGTCGGCGCGACCCCGCATCCCGCCTCTCGCGGCGCGGCGGGCGGCTGCTGCTCGGCGCGTCGTTCGCGCTGATCGCGGCGGTCACCGTGGTGGACATCCTGGCCCCGCCCGAGGTCCACCTGGGGCCGTTCCTGATCGCCGCGCCCGCCGTGACGGCCTCCTTCGCGGGGCCGCGCATGACGGCGTTCGTGGGCGCGGTCGCGGTCCTCGCGCAGTCGGTGGTGGCGATCGCGCGGACGAGCCTGACGGATCTCAACCACACGTACCAGATCATCGCGCTGATCCTGATCTCGGTCATCGTCACCTTCTTCGCCTATCTGCGCGAGCAGCACGAGAACAAGGTGACTCAGCTCCGTTCGATCGCCCAGGCCGCCCAGAGCGTCGTCCTGCGCCCGCTCCCCCACCGGGCGGGCCCGCTGCACATCGCGTCGGTCTATCTGGCGGCCGAGGAGGAGGCACAGATGGGCGGCGACCTCTACGCCGCGGCGCGTACGGCATCGGGGACCCGGCTTCTGATCGGGGACGCCCGGGGCAAGGGGCTCGACGCGATCAGCGAGGCGTCGCTCGTCCTCGGCGCCTTCCGGGTCACGGCCCGCCGGGAGTCCGAGCTGCCCGCGCTCGTCGGGCACCTGGAGGCGGGCGTCGGCTCCGCGGAGGAGCCGGAGGACCTCTCGGCGCCCGGTCCCGGCACGGGCGAGGCGGCCGACGACGCCGCCGAGGCCTTCGTCACCGCGCTGGTCCTCGACATCCCCGACCGTGAGCCGGTCGTACGGCTCGTGAACTGCGGGCACCCGCCGCCGCTGCTGCTCCGCCGGGGCCAGATCGTGCCCCTGGACACGGCCGAGGCGAGCCCTCCGCTGGGCCTCGCCGACGTGCTCTCCCCCGCCGTGACCGTGGAGACCTTCCCCTTCGAAGTCGGCGACGTCCTGCTGCTGTACACGGACGGGGTCGTCGAGGCCCGCGACCGCTCGCGGGCCTTCTATCCGCTGACGGAGCGGCTCGCCGCGTGGATCGGGGAGGACCCGCCGACCTTGCTCGGCCACCTCAGGGACGACCTGCGGGCGTACGCGGGCGGCCATCTCGGCGACGACGCGGCGCTCGTCGCCGTAGAACGCCTCGCCCCGCAGCCATAGAGGTCCGCCTCTGGACAGCGCAGGACGACGTCGCGCATCTCCACGGCCTGATCTACGTTCGAAAGGAGGGACTCACCCGGCAGCCCCGGACCGAAGGAGCGCGCCATGGCGGCGGACGCGGGTTTCGGCACGTCGTACTGGTTGCGTGACACCCCCTCCCCCGAGCGGCCCGCGCTCGCCGAGGACCTCAAGGCGGACGTCGTCGTCATCGGCGGCGGCATCGCGGGCCTGTGCACCGCGTACGAGCTGGTCCGCGCGGGGCGCGAGGTGGTGGTCCTGGAGGCCGACCGGATCGGGCTCGGGGTCAGCGGGCACACCACCGGGAAGCTGACCGCGCTGCACGGCCTCACCTACGCGCGGCTCCGCGACACCCACGGCGCACTCGCCGCCTCGCGGTACGCCCTCGCCCAGCGGGACGCGATGGACCACGTGGTCCGGCTGTGCGAGGAGACCGGCATCGACGCCGAACTGGAGCGGGCCCCCGCCTACACGTACGTCACGGACCCGGACCGGGCCGACGAGATCCGCTCCGAGGCCGCGGCCGCCCTGGAGGCGGGTCTGGACGTCGCGTACGTGGCCGAGACCGACCTGCCCTTCCCGGTCGCGGCGGCCGTACGCCTCGACGACCAGCTGCTCTTCCACCCCCGCAGGTTCCTCCTCGGCCTGGCGGAGGACCTCGTCGCACGCGGCGGCACGATCCACGAGCACACCCGGGTCACGGAGCTGCGGGAGCACGCGGACTGCCGGCTGACCACGGAGACGGGTCACACGGTCCACGCGCGGGACGTGGTCGTCGCCACGCACTTCCCGCTGACCGTGCACAGCTCGCTGCTCGCCCGGCTCTCCGTCCGGCGCGAGCTGGTGGTGGCGGCCCCCGTGCCGGCCGACCGGGCGCCACAGGGCATGTACGTCACCCCGGAGGACCGTACGCGCTCGGTGCGTTCGGCCCCGTACGACGAGGGTCGCCGGTTGCTCCTGGTCACCGGCGAGGCCTGCGAGCCGGGCACCGATCACGCCGGGGAACGCCTTGAGCGGCTCACCGGGTGGGCGCGGCGGGTCTTCCCGGAGTTCGGGGAGGCCGCGACGGCGTACCGGTGGGCGGCGCAGGACGTGATGTCGGCGGACCACCTCCCGTACGTGGGCCATGAGCACCCGGACACACAGCACGTCTTCGTGACCACCGGCTTCGGAGGCTGGGGCATGAGCAACGGGGTGATGGCGGGGCGGCTCCTCGCGGCGCATGTGACGGGGGCGCCGCGCCCGGACTGGACCGAGCTGTTCGACCCGCGCCGCACCCTGCCCCTGCGGGAGTACCCCGACGTGGCCAGGGCGCAGGCGTCGGTGGCCCGCCACTACCTCGTCGCCCGTCCGCCGCGCTGCACCCACATGGGGTGCGAGCTGGGTTTCAACGAGCTGGAGGACACCTGGGAGTGCCCCTGCCACGGCTCGCGGTTCGCGGCGGCGGACGGACGGGTGCTGCAGGGGCCGGCGTCCCGGCCCCTGCGGCCTCCGGAGTGAGCGGGATCAGCGGCGCAGCGGGCCCTCGCAGGTGAAGTCGGAGGTGCCGGCCCGGCGGTCGGACCAGATGTCGACCGGCCCGAAGGAGCAGTTCATGTCGTTGAAGTTGTTGCCTCCGGTGAGGCTGCGGTCGAGGACGAAGTAGTCGACCGTCTCCGACATGTCCTTGAAGACCTGGTCCGGGTCGGAGGCCGCGCCGAGGTTGGCGGTGATCCGGCCGGTGCAGACGAAGCGCGGCAGCATCGGGTCGCCGCTGGCCGTGCAGGTCGGGGTGTTGCTCGTGGCGGCCGCGAACGCGGTCCGGATCTCGGCCGGGGTGGCGTGCCGTAGGCCGGCGGTCGGCTCGTGGCGGGTGTCGGGCACGAACAGGTCGTCGACGTCCGCTATCTGGCGGTCGAGGAAGGCGTCGTAGTCCCGCTGGGTGCCCGCGTCCTTGCCGACGAGGTTCCGCCAGGTGTCGTAGCCCTGGACGTCGCCCGCCCGGAGGTAGCCGTACATGGCGCGCAGCTGGGCGGGCCGTTCGGTCCACAGGTACTCGAAGAAGGTGCCGGCGTAGTTGTAGAACCGGAAGCCGTCGCCGTCGTAGGTGGCGTGCAGGATCTGGTCGACGGTCATGCGCGGGCCGCCGCCGGCGGTGTCCCGGATGATGCCCTGCACGAGGGACTTGCGGACGGCGATGCCGTCGTCGCGGGTCGCGCCGTCGAAGAACTCGGCCGTGCCCTCGTCCATGGCGGTGGTGCGGTCGTTCTCGTACCAGGGGCCCTCGCCGAAGAAGCCGGGGACGGCGTACCGGCCGTTGAGGTAGTGGACGTACTCGTGGCGGAACAGCTCTTCGAGGGTGAGGCTGGAGTCCTGCGGCACGCGGCGCTGGTAAGTGTAGAAGGTCGCGCCGCGCTCGATGTAGATGCCGCCGTTCTCGGTGCCCATGCCGGTGAGGATCGGGTGGTACGTCTCGTAGTCCTGCCGGGAGGCGTAGAGCACCACGGTGAGAACGGTGTTGGGGTCGCCCGCGAGCGGCTGCTCGGTGCCGAGGACGCGGTGGAACTGGGACTTGACCTGCTTGCTCGCGTAGTAGAGCTGGTCGACGGTGGCCCGGTCGAGCCCGGTGCGGACCTTGATGGCGCCGTTGTCGTAGCTGTACGTGTACGGGAAGATCTTCGCCTCGATGTCGGCCTTGCAGACCTTGTACGGGGCGCAGGCCTCGTAGAAGTTGAGCCAGCCGACCAAGGAGGCCCACGGGGCGCTGCCGTAGCCGAAGTTGGTCTCCACGGGGCCGAGGAGTCCGCCGAGGTCGGCGACGATCCTGCTCTTGAGGCTGTCGATCTGGCCGAACCGTCCGTACTCGCCCAGGGCGTCACGGACGACCCAGGCGTTGGCGGTGTTCTTGAGGTGCGTGTAGGTGGAGAAGTCCTTGAACGCGACGCGGTAGCCGGCGTTCTGCGCGGCGGCGGTACGGAAGGCGGTGTCCTGGTTGCCGGGGTAGACGCCGAGGTAGTTGACGGAGAGCGCGGCGAGGGCGGCGCCGCCCCAGGTCGGGTCGCTCGCGGTCTGCGGGTGTGCGGCGCCCATGCGGGCGAGGACCTGGGCGATCAGGCCGAGTTGGTGCTGTCGCAGGCCGGGTGCGCTTCCGGTGTAGAGGGCCTCGCGGAGCGTCTGGGCGTTCTCCGGGGTGACGTCGAAGGTGCGTGCGGCATAGGCGTAGGCGGCGGTGGCCGCGCGCATGGTCTCGACGGTGGGGGCGTCGGTGATGTCGATCTCGGACCGGCTGAAGTCGTGGTACGCGACGGCGTGGAGATAGGTGAACATCTCCAGGAGGTGGCTGGAGTTGGTGCCGTCGTGGTCGGCGGCGAGGCCCTTGACGCGCTGGGCGACGGCCTGGACGTGGGCGTCCGACATCACCGGGGCGAGGCGTGCGTCCCAGGTCCAGATGAGGTCGCGCAGACAGCCGTCGGCCTGGACGGCGGGGTCGGCGAGGAAGTCGGCGAACTGGGTGGGGGTCAGCCCCGTGATGCCGTCGAGGGTGCAGGGGACGCCTGCGGCGGTGGTGGCGGCCTGGGAGGCGGCCGCCGTCCGTGCGGTGGTGCGCGGGGCGGTCTGGGGGCCGGGGACGCGGCCCTCGGTGACGCCACGGGGTGCGGCGGCGGGTCCGGTCTTCATGGCGGGGGCCGTCGCGAGGCGCTCCACCTCGTCGTGCGGGTTCGGGGCGTACGTCACCGGTGCGGTCGGGCCGGTGGCGCGGGGCCCGAAGGTGCCGGGCTGCGCGGCGGGGGTCGTGGTGGGGGCCACGGCCTGGGCGGAGGCGGCGAGCGGTGCGGTGAGTCCGGCGGTGAGCACCACGGCGAGCAGGGTCGTGCGCACGGTTCTGTGCTGGGACACGAGGTCTCCTGTGAGGGGTGAACGTCGTTGGGGAGCAGGGCGGTTGACATGAATCGACATCGCTTGACATGGCCCTGCCCTTGGCATGCCGGGTAACATAGCAATGTGAAATTGCACTGAGAAGCCTTGCGTCGCGGCAGATTTCCACGCCCTCACCCGCTGACGCCTCGATATCGCGGCCGTCGAAGGCAGCGAATCCCCGTTCAACCAGGGCCTGTTGGGTGTCTTGGCAAGCCGAGTGGCATGTGAAATATTACTGACGTGCCCACGAGACACCCTTCCACGGCGGCCGACGTCATCGTCGTCGGCGCCGGAATGATCGGCGCGGCCTGCGCGTACTACGCCGCACGCGCGGGCCTCTCCGTCACCGTCGTCGACCGCGGCCCCGTCGCGGGCGGCACGACGGGAGCGGGCGAGGGCAACCTGCTGGTCTCCGACAAGGAGCCCGGTCCCGAGCTGGACCTCGCCCTGCTCTCCCTCCGGCTGTGGCGCGAACTCACCCACGCCCTGCGGCAGGAAGCCGAGTTCGAGGCCAAGGGCGGCCTCGTGGTCGCCTCCGACCCGGCCGGTCTCGACGCGCTGCGCCGGTTCGCCAAGGACCAGGGCACCGCCGGCGTCGAAACGTACGAGATCCCCGGCGACCGGCTCCACGACCTGGAGCCACACCTCGCCGACGGCCTCGCCGGGGCGTTCCACTACCCGCAGGACGCCCAGGTGCAACCGGCGCTCGCAGCAGCGGGGTTGCTACGCGCGTCGGGCGCCACGCTGCGCCTCGGCGAGGAGGTCACCACCCTGCTCACCGGGGCTGACGGCACCGTCCGCGGGGTCCGCACATCGACCGGGGCGGACGTACGCGCGCCGTACGTCGTGAACGCCGCCGGGAGTTGGGGCGGCGAGCTGGCCCGGCTCGCGGGCGCCGACCTGCCCATGCTGCCGCGGCGCGGCTTCGTCCTGGTCACCGAGCCGTTGCCGCGCCTCGTGCGCCACAAGGTGTACGCGGCCGACTACGTCGCCGACGTCGCGAGCGACTCGGCCGCGCTCCAGACGTCCCCAGTCGTCGAGGGAACGCCAGCCGGGCCGGTCCTGATCGGCGCGAGCCGGGAGCGGGTCGGCTTCGACCGCACGCTGTCACCGCGGGCCGTGAGCCGGCTCGCGGCGGGCGCCGCACGACTGTTCCCGGTCCTCGCCGGCGTACGGGTGATGCGGGCGTACGCGGGCTTCCGCCCGTACCTGCCCGACCACCTGCCGGCGATCGGCCCCGACCCGCGCGCCCCGGGCCTGCTGCACGCCTGCGGCCACGAGGGCGCGGGCATCGGACTCGCCCCGGCCACGGGGTTGTTGATCGCCCGCTTCCTGACGGGCACGGCGCCCGACCTGGACGCGCGGCCCTTCCGCCCGGAGCGGTTCGCCGACGAGACTCCGGGGGAAGGCGCGTGACCCGGATCAACCGGACCGACCCGGCTGACTCGACTGACCGGGCTGACCTGACCGAGGCCATCGAAGCGATCCGCCCGGCAGGCACGAGTGACGCGATCGGCCCTACTACCGACCCGACCTCCGTCCCCCTTCGGCTGGGAGTGAGCATGCTCCGTCGTTTCAGGCGCCGCGCCGATCGTATGCGCGGCCCGCGCGAACTCGTCGACGCGAGGCCGTCCGGTCCGCCCGTCCCGTTCACGTTCGACGGGCGGCCGATGACCGCACTGCCGGGGCAGTCGCTGGCCGCAGCACTGTGGGCGGCGGGGATCCTCAGCTGGCGCACGACCCGGGTCGGGGGCAGCCCGCGTGGGGTGTTCTGCGGGATCGGCCAGTGCTTCGACTGCCTGGCCACCGTCAACGGCCGTCCCGGCCGCCGCGCCTGTCTCGTCCCCGCCGCGCCCGGGGACGTCGTCACCACCCAGGAGGGACACGGCCGTGCCGACCTCGACACCCCGTAGCGACCCGCACGCCCCCTACGACCTGGTGGTCGTCGGCGCGGGACCCGCCGGGCTCGCGGGCGCCGTCACCGCCGCCGAGCGCGGGCTCTCGGTGGCGCTGCTCGACGGCGACGCCCGGCTCGGCGGCCAGTTCTACCGGCATCCCGCACCCGGTCTCGGGGCCGCGCGGCCGGAGGCGCTGCACCACGACTGGGCGGCGTTCGACGGGCTGCGCAGGCGCTGGGAGGCGAGCGAGGGCGTCCACCTCCCCGAGCACCACGTGTGGACGGTGACGCCCGAGGGGGCCCCGGGCGTCCGGGGCACGGGGGCGGACGGCGCCTGCTGGGCGGTGCACGCCGTGACCGGGCCCGACGGGGACGGGACGCGTCCCGCGCTCGTCCGGGGCCGGGCCGTCCTCCTGGCCACGGGGGCGGCCGAGCGCCAACTCCCCTTCCCCGGCTGGACCCTGCCCGGGGTGGTCGGCGCGGGCGGCGCGCAGGCGATGCTCAAGTCGGGGCTCGTACTGCCCGGCGGGCGGCCCGGCGGCCGACCCGATCCGCGGGTCGTCGTCGCGGGCAGCGGGCCGCTGCTGCTGGCCGTGGCCTCCTCGCTGGTCGCGGCCGGGGCGCGGGTTCCGGCGGTGGTGGAGGCCGCCGGGTTCCTCGGGTACGCGCGGCGGCCCGGCGTCCTCGCGAAGGTCCCCGGAAAGTGGGCGGAGGCCCTGACGCACGGGGTGCCGCTGGCGGCGCACGGGGTGCGGCCGTACACGCGGCACGCCGTGGTCCGGGCGCACGGCACGGAGCGGGTCGAGGCGGTGACCGTGGCCCGGCTCGACCGCGAGTGGCGGCCCGTCCCGGGCGCGGAGCGGCGGATCGCCTGCGACGCGCTGGCCGTGGGGCACGGCCTCGTGCCCCGGATCGACCTGGGCACTTCGCTGGGCTGCTCCACGCGCACGACGGAGGACGGCGCGGTGGCCCTGGTCGTGGACGCGAGTCAGCGCACGTCGGTGCCCGGACTGTGGTCTGCGGGCGAGACGGCCGGCGTGGGCGGAGCCCGACTGGCCATGATCGAGGGCGAGTTGGCGGGCGCTGCGGTCGCGGTACGGCTCCGTGGGTGCGCGGCGGAGGGCTCGCCCGCGCGGACCCGGTCCCTGCTGCGCACCCGGTCGCGGCTGCGCGCCTTCGCCTCTCTCATGGCCGCCACGCACGCGCCGGGGGACGGCTGGGCCGACTGGCTGGACGACGGTACGGAGGTGTGCCGGTGCGAGGAGGTCGACGCGGGGCACGTCCGGGAGGCCGTCGAGAGCCTGGGCGCCCGCGACGCCCGGACGGTGAAGCTGCTGACGCGGGCGGGCATGGGCTGGTGCCAGGGCCGGATCTGCGGCCCGGCGGTCGCCTGCCTGGCACGCGGCGGCGCGGCCCGGACGAGCGGCGGCCCAGGCCCGCTGCCCGGCTCCCCCGAACGGCGGCCGCTGGCCGTGCCCGTCACCCTGGGCGCGCTGGCGGCGCTGGAGGAGACCCTCGACCCCGCGGCGGACGGGGACCGACCCCGTACGACCGACCGGGCATGACGATCCAGCATGAGGAATCCGGCCCGAGGCTCCACGGCCATCCACCGGCACCGGCACCGGCAGCAAGGCAGCGCCCGGCTCCCACCCCCTGACTATCCATCAGTGCAATGTCACATCACATCACACAACCGAAGGGGTCCCCGTGACCGTCACTCCCGCCCCCGCCGACTGGACGACCGCCCGCCCCTGGCGCGGCATCATGGTCGCCACCGCGCTCCCCTTCCGCCCCGACGGCCGCTCCGTCGACCACGACGCCTACGCAGCTCATGTCCGGTGGCTGCTGGACAACGGCTGCGACGGGGTGGTGCCCAACGGTTCGCTGGGCGAGTACCAGACGCTGAGCGACGAGGAACGCGCCCGTGTCGTCCGTACCGCCGTCGAGGCGGCGGGCGACGGCGCCCGTGTCATGCCCGGGGTCGCGGCCTACGGGAGCGCGGAGTCGCGCCGCTGGACCGAGCAGGCCGCCGAGGCCGGCTGCGGATCGGTCCTGCTGCTCCCGCCGAACACCTACCGCGCCGACGCTTCCGCCGTCCGCGCGCACTACGCGGAGGTGTCCTCGGCCGGCGTGCCGGTCGTCGCGTACAACAACCCGCACGACACCAGAGTGGACCTCACCCCCGCCACGCTCGCGGGGCTGCACGCGGACGGGCACATCGTGGCCGTTAAGGAGTTCAGCGGCGATGTCCGCCGGGCGTACGAGATCGCCGAACTCGCCCCCGAACTCGACCTGTTGATCGGCGCCGACGACGTCCTGCTCGAACTGGCCCTCGCGGGCGCGGTGGGCTGGGTGGCCGGCTACCCGAACGCCTTCCCGGCGTCCTGCGCCGAGCTGTACCGGGCGGCCGTCGCCGGTGATCTGGGCACCGCGCTGCCGCTGTACAAGGCGCTGCACCCGCTCCTGCGCTGGGACTCCAAGACGGAGTTCGTCCAGGCGATCAAGCTGTCCATGGACATCGTCGGCCGCCCCGGCGGTTCCTGCCGCCCGCCGCGCTCGCCCCTGACGGGTGTGGTGGAGGCCGAGGTCAGGGCCGCCACCGAGAAGGCCGTCGCCGACGGCCGGAACTGAGAGGAGCCCGTCGTGCGCACCCGTCACGTCTTCCACGCCGTCGACTCGCACACCGAGGGCATGCCCACCCGCGTCGTCACGGGCGGGGTCGGGGTGATCCCGGGCTCCACTATGGCCGAACGCAGGCTGCACTTCATCGAGCACATGGACCACGTCCGGACGCTGCTGATGTACGAGCCCCGGGGTCACGCCGCGATGTCCGGGGCGATCCTGCAGCCGCCGACGCGCCCGGACGCAGACTTCGGCGTCCTGTTCATCGAGGTCTCAGGTCTCCTGCCGATGTGCGGTCACGGGACGATCGGGGTGGCGACCGTGCTCGTGGAGACCGGCATGGTGCCGGTCTCCGAGCCGGTGACCACCGTCCGGCTCGACACCCCCGCCGGTCTGGTGCGGGCGGAGGTCCGGGTCGAGGACGGGGTCGCGAAGGCGGTGAGCCTCACCAACGTCCCGGCCTACTGCGCCGCCCTGGACCGGGAGGTGAAGGTGCCGGGGTTCGGTGTCGTCCCGTACGACCTGGCCTTCGGCGGCAACTTCTACGCCTTCGTCGAACTGGACGCGCTGGGCCTGCCGTTCGACCGGGAGCGCAAGGACGACCTGCTCAAGGCAGGCCTGGCGATCATGGAGGCGATCAACTCCACCGACCGCCCCACGCACCCCCTGCACCCCGAGATAGCCGGCGTGAAGCACGTCCATCTCACCGCCCCCGGCTCGGACGCCCGGCACTCCCGGCACGCGATGGCGATCCACCCCGGCTGGTTCGACCGCTCCCCCTGTGGCACGGGAACCTCGGCGCGCATGGCGCAATTGCACGCGCGGGGGCAGCTGCCGCTGCACCAGGACTTCGTCAACGAGTCCTTCATCGGCACCCGGTTCACCGGCCGGCTGATCGAGGAGACCGAGGTCGGCGGCGTACCGGCCGTGGTTCCGGTGATCACCGGGCGGGCCTGGATCACGGGTACCGCGCAGTACTTCCTGGACCCCGACGACCCGTTCCCGGGAGGGTTCCTGATGTGAAATTGTACGCTGGTGCGGCGCCGCGCCCCGGCAGCCGGGCGGCGCGACAAGCGGAAGTCGGAGAGCGGCACATGGGCCATCTGAAGCAGAGCCAACTGATCACCACCCGGGAACGCCTGCGGGACCAGGTGGCCCACGCTCTGCGCGCCGCGCTGATCTCCGGCGAACTCAAGCCCGGCGAGGTGTACTCGGCGCCGGGCCTGGCCGAGGACTTCGGCATCTCCGCGACGCCGGTACGCGAGGCCATGCTCGACCTCGCCCGCGAGGGCCTGGTCGAGCCGGTCCGCAACAAGGGCTTCCGGGTGACGGAGGTCAACGAGCGGGACCTCGACCAGTACACGGACATCCGGCTGCTGATCGAGGTGCCGACGGTCGGCCGGGTGACGCTCACGGCGGACCGCGAGGACCTGCGGGCGCTCCGCCCGATCGCCGAGGAGATCGTGGCGGCGGCCCGCGCCCACGACCTGATCGGCTACCTGGAGTCGGACCGCCGCTTCCATCTCACCCTGCTCGGCCTGTCCGGCAACGAACGCCTGGTCGAGACGGTCGGCGACCTGCGCAAGCGCTCACGCCTGTACGGCCTGACCGCCCTGGACGAGCGCGGCGAACTCCTCCCGTCCGCCGAGGAGCACCTGGAACTCCTCGACTTCATGCTGGCCGGGGACGCCATGGGCGCCGAGGCCTGCATGGTCCGCCACCTGAGCCACGTACGGTCCCTGTGGGCCCGTGACGGCGCGGGCGCACGACCGTCGGCCGCGTCGACCCCGGCCGTCGGCAGGCCGCGCGCCGGAAGCTGACCGCCGGGCGGCCCGGCGGCGGGCGCGCCCGGCTTCCGGTGGCCGGCGGGCTCACTCGCTGTACGAGATCTCCGTCCAGACCGTCTTGCCCTCGCCCAGCCAGCGCACGCCCCAACGGTCCGACAGTTCACCCGAGATGAAGAGGCCGCGTCCGCCCTCGTCGGCGGCTCGGGCGCGGCGCAGTTGCGGGGCGGCGGCTCCGTTGTCGGAGATCTCGCAGGTCACGGTCGAGTCCGCGGGGTTGCGGATGAGTCGGAGGCGGATCGGTGGGGTCCCGTGGCGGATCGCGTTGGTCACCAGTTCGCTGACGATGAGTTCCACGGAGAAGGCCGTCTCCTCCGTCAGTCCCCAGTCGTCCAGTTGGCGCATCGTCCGGCGGCGGGCCTCGGCCACCGAGGACAGTTCGGGGGTGATGTCCCAGTCGGCGACGTCGGCCGGGTCGAGGGGCAGGGTGCGGGCGACGAGGACGGCGGCCTGGTCGGCCGGGAGGGCGTCCAGGACGGTGGCGGCCAGAGGGCCGGGCGCTCCGGTGAGGTGCCTTCGGAGGTCGGCCAGGGGCGGGGCGGCGGGTGTCGCGTGGCCGGAGAGGAGGACGAGGGTGCTGCCGGCCGGCAGCGGGATCTCCTCGGCGGCGAACGGCGGACCCTCCTCACCCAGCGCCGTGGTCTCCTCCAGGGGGTGGGTCCGCCAGCTTCCGTCCGGGTGGCCGACGAGGACGGTCTGGCGGCCGGCGCGGGCGATCGCGCAGGTCTCGGTGACGGGGTCGTGGACGGCGTACACGCACTGGGCGGTGAGGGGTTCCTCCGTACCGGCGGCGGAGCGTTCCTCGTCGAGTCGGCGGGTGACGTCGTCCAGCCGGGCGAGCAGGTCGTGCGGGTCGAGGTCGAGCGCGGCCAACGCCTGGACGGCCGACCGGAGTTGGACCATCGCGGCGGTGGCGTCCGGGCCGAAGCCCGCGATGTGACCGACCGTCAGGGCGACGCGGCTGCCGGACAGCGGGATGACGTCGAACCAGGCGCCGGTGCCGAGTCCGGTGGGGAGGTAGCGGTGCGCGGTCTCCAGCGTGCTGCTGCCGGTACGGCCACCTCGCAGCAGGTTGCCCTGGAGCGCGAGGGCCACGGCGTGGGAGTGCTCGTAGCGGCGGGCGTTGTCCACACAGACGGCGGTGTGGGCGACGAGGTCCGCCGCGAGCCGCAGGTCGTCGTCCTCGAAGGGGTCGGGCCGGTTCGGCCGCGAGAAGCGGGCGATGCCGTGAAGGACGCCGCGCAGGACGATCGGCGCCACGAGGGTGGGCCCGCCGGTGGCCTCCTGGTCGATGTACGGCACGCCCCGGCCCGGGTCCTCCGGGCAGACCTCGGCGCCCACCTCCGGTGCCTCGTCGGCGTCCGGCGGCCACACGGCCACGCAGCGCAGGGGTTCGTCGGGCGGAGGGGGCAGGCCGGCGTCCGGACCGTAAAGCGGAGGGGCGGTGAGGGCGACCGTGGCGGTGTCGGCCAGGAGCGGCACCACCGCTCGGGCTAGCTCCCGGGCGCACCGCACGGGGTCGAGGAGGAGGCCCATCCGCTCGTGCACGAGGTGCAGGACCGCGAGCCGGTCGCGGGCGCGTTCACGGGCGGTGACGTCGACGGCGGAGGCGACGAGGCCGAGGGGGCGGCCCGCGTCGTCCTCCAGCCGGAAGATGGAGACGGCGAAGATGTGTTCACGGAGGGGATCCGCGCGCGGATAGCCCGCGACCCGCCGGTCGAAGACCGGGACGCCCGTGGCCAGGACCTGGCGCAGGGTGCTTTCGATCGGCTGGGGGGTCCAGCGTTCGTAGACCTCGATGAAGGGCCGGCCGACGATCTCCCGCTCGGGGATCCCGCGCATGCCGACGGCCGCCGAGTTGACCCGGAGCACCCGCAGGTCGGCGTCGACCACGTGCAGGCCGACCGGGGACTGGGTGAAGACGGCCTCCAGGACGCCGGAGCGGATGCCTCCGGGGAGCGGTCCGGCGGGCCACAGGCCCCAGCGCCCGGGCTTGACCTTGCCCCCGTCGTACACCGGGCCGACCGTCACACCCTCGGACAGCGCCTCGGCATCGACCAGGGTGAGCAGGTCGGTCACGGGGCGGCCCAGGATCCGCGAGCGGTCTACCCCGAGGAGCCGCTCGGCGGCCCGGCTCCAGTCCACGACGACACCGCGCTCGTCGAGAACGGCGACGGCTCCACGCCCCTCGCGGGCGTCGGGGCCTTCCGTGCCGTCCGAGCCGTTCGGGCCTTCCGGGCCGTCGCGGCCCTCCCGGTCGTCCCGACCGTCCTGGTCCGGGGGACCCTCACGCTCTGCCATCGTGCCTCGCACTCGGCGTCGGCGGACATCTGCCGTCGTCCCCGGAGCCTAGTTCCTGGCGGGCGGCGGGGCATCCGGGAGGAGCGCCCCGCTCGGCGATCAGCACACTCGCCATAAACGTCTGATAATGGACACTATGGCCCGTAAGCAATCTGCCCCGCACTCTCCCCCGACCGTCACCGTCAAGGGTCGGGACATGCGGCTGCGCACGATCGGTTTCCTGGTCCTCGCCGCGCTGGCGATCTGGTTCATCGCCGCGAACACGGGGTCCGTGACGATCAGGCTGTGGATCCCCACGGTCACCCTGCCGCTCTGGAGCGTCCTCACGGTCACCCTGCTCGTCGGGATGGCCCTAGGCATGTACCTCGCCCGTCGGCGCGCCCGGCGCTGACCGGCACCCGGATGGGCGACAGGGAGCCCCGGCTGGAGCCGGGCGAGGCACTCGCGGCGACCCGGGTGGGCTGTTTCGCCTGGGATCCGTCCAGTGGGCGGCTGACCCTGGACCCCGTCGCCAGGACGGTCTTCGGGCTGCTCCCGGCCGAGTTCACCGGCCTCTCGAGCGATCTGCGCCCCAAGATCCGGGCGGAGGACTGGGACCTGCTGTCGGGGCTCTCGGCGGATCTCCTGGCCGGCCGCCGGAACGCGTACAGCGCCTATTTCCGCGTGCACCTCCACGACGGCCGCAGCCGCTGGACGCACGCCCGGGGCACCCTGGTGCGCGAGCGCCCGGGCGGTGAGACGCGGGTGGTGGGGGTGGTCCGGGACGCCACGCTGGACCTGGCGCACACCGCGCTGCGGCTGCCTGTCGAGGAGGAGCAGGATCCGCTGCGCGCCCTGGGCGAGGGGGCGCTCGCGCTGGCCCGGGCGATGAGTGTCGACGAGGTCGCCGAGGTGCTCGGGAGCGAGACGAGTCTGCGGCCGCTCGGGGCGAAGGCGATCTCCCTGGGCGTGCTGGAACAGGGGCGGCTGCAGATGGTCCGTACCGTGGTCTCCCCGGGCTCCAGCGACTTCCCCTCGAAGTCCCGGCTCGCGGACTCCCTGCCCTTGAACGACGTCGTCCGCACGAACAGCCCGCTCTTCTTCACCTCCGTCCACTCCTTCCTGGACCGCTACCCGGGCCTCGCGCGCTACCGGGTCGGTTTCGGAGCCACGGCCGCCGCGTTCCTGCCCCTGATGGACGAAGGACAGCCGATCGGCGCGCTGGGCGTGTTCTACGACGACCGGTCGGTCTTCTCCTTCGCGGACCACACCCTGATGACCGGCTGGGCGAAGGCCGTCGCCCGGGCGGTGCACCGGGTGGTGCCGCTCGACCGGTCGCGGGAGATCGCCGCCGCCCTGCAGAACGCGATGCTGCCGCGCCGGATCCCCCGGACGCCCGGGGGCCTGATCGCGGTGCGGTACCGGACGGCCCGGAAGGGGGTACGGGTCGGTGGTGACTGGTACGACGCGGTGGTGCTGCCCGACGGCGGGCTCGGGCTCGCGATCGGTGACGTACAGGGGCACGACACCGAGGCGGCGGCGCTCATGGGGCAGTTGCGGGTGGCGATGGCGGCGTACGCGGCGGAGGGCCACGGCTGCGACACCGTCCTGGGGAAGGCGTCGGCGTTCCTGGCCCAGCTGGACTCCGACCGGTTCGCGACCTGCCAGTACCTGCGGGTGGCGCTCGGCACGGGTGAGCTCCAGGTGGCGAACGCGGGCCATCCGCCGCCGCTGCTGCGCCACGCCGACGGTACGGTCGACGTCGTCCGGCTCGCGGGCGGGCCACCGCTGGGCCTGCCCGCCGAGTGGGGCAGGACCGCGTACCCGTACACGACGGCCCGCCTCGCGCCGGGCGAGACGCTGCTGCTCTACTCCGACGGGCTCGTCGAGAAGCCGGGCGAGGACTTCGACATCGGTCTGTCACGGCTGGCCGCCGCCTTCTCGGGCGGACCGCCCGATCTGGAGGAGCTGGCCGACCACCTCTTGGACACCCTCACGGGCGGCCCGCACGCGGAGGACGACGCGGCGCTGCTGATGGTGCGCCGGGACCGCACGGGGACGGCCGCCTTCTAGCCAAACAGCGCGAGAGCGCGTATTGGTTCATGTCCGAACCAATCATCTCCCAACTACCTCCCGCCCTTCGGAAGTTCATCCAAGACTTACCGCACGGATGTATACCTTTAAGGTCGGCTCCCTCATCCTGTCCACCGTGTGCCAGTGGGGCATGCGGTGACACGAGAGGCGGGGCATTGACTCCCATCAGCCGCAGGGGATTCGTCGGCATCGGGGCAGGGCTCGCGGCGGGCGCGGCGCTGCCCACGGGCACGGCGTCGGCCGCCGCAGCGGGCGCGACCGGGACCATCACGGACGTCAAGCACGTCGTGGTGCTCATGCAGGAGAACCGCAGCTTCGACCACTACTTCGGCCGGCTGCGCGGCGTGCGCGGCTTCGGCGACCGGGCCGCGGGCAACATCCCGGGCGGCTGGGGCACGTTCAACCAGCCCAACTGGGGCGGCCGCCAGCACCCGTGGAAGCTGAGCTCCACCCCGCCGGCGGGCGGCGTGGACGGGGAGACCCTCGCCCAGTGCAACGGCGACCTTCCGCACAGCTGGACCTCGCAGCACGCTGCGTGGAACAAGGGCCGGATGGACAACTGGGTCACGGGCGTCGGCAACACCCGCACCCTCGGCTACCTCGACCGCGGCGACATACCGTTCCACTACGCGCTCGCCGACAACTACACGATCTGCGACGCCTACTTCTGCTCGGCGCTCAGCGCCACGGGCCCCAACCGCACGTTCCTGTGGAGCGGGAAGATCGACGCATCCAGCAAGGACGGCGGCGACGAGTCCGGGCTGACCTGGGAGTCGTACGCCGAGGCGCTCCAGCGCGCCGGGGTGAGCTGGAAGGTCTACCAGAACGCCCAGGACAACTACGGCGACAACGGCCTCGCCTACTTCAAGAAGTTCACCGACGCCCGTCCCGGCGACCCGCTGTACGACCGCGGCATGGGGTCGGTCCCGAAGGTCACCGGCTCCACCCCGGACGACATCGCCGCCGCGATCCGCGCCGACGTGGTCGCCGGGACGCTTCCGCAGGTCTCCTGGGTGGTGGCGAACGAGGCGTTCTCCGAGCACCCGTACGCCCCGCCCGGCGACGGCGCGCACTTCGTCGACCTGGTCTACCGCGCGCTGGCCGCGAACCCCGAGGTCTTCGACTCGACCGTGCTGTTCCTCAACTACGACGAGAACGACGGCTTCTTCGACCACGTGCCGCCGCCGGTCGCCCCGCCCGGCACCCCCGGCGAGTACATCGACGGCGTGCCGATCGGTCTGGGCTTCCGGGTCCCGATGCTCGTCATGTCGCCCTGGACGCGCGGCGGCTGGGTCAGCTCCGAGGTCTTCGACCACACCTCCGTCCTGCGCTTCATGGAGACCTGGACGGCCGCCCTCGGCAGCCCCGCCGCCTGCCCGAACATCAGCGCCTGGCGGCGGAAGGTCACCGGCGACCTGACGGGCGTCTTCGACTTCGCGCGCCCGGTGTACGGCGTCCCCTCGGGCCTGCCCTCCACGGCAAAGGTCATCGGCCAGGACACCTGCGGTCCGCTGCCCAACCCGGTGCCGCAGGACAACGCCCTGCCGGCGCAGGAGTCCGGTACGCGCCCGGCGCGCGCGCTGCCGTACCAGGTCAACGGGAACCTCGACCGGTTCGAGTTCGGGGCGGCGGGCAAGATCCTCGCCTGGTTCTCGATGACGAACCAGGGCGCGCAGGCGAAGCGGCCCGCGCACTTCACGATCCACCCGCACCAGCACCGGGACACGGCGGCCTGGCAGTACACGGTCGACCCGGGCGCGACGTCCACGGACTACTTCAACATCGGGCTCGGGTCCGGTTCGGGCAAGTACGACATCTCAATGATGGGGCCCAACCGCTTCCTGCGGCGGTTCATCGGTGACGCCTCCAAGGCGGGGAAGGCGATCGAGGTGGCGGCGCGGTTCGCGACCGAGCCGGGCACCGGGAAGACGGCGATCTACTTCAAGCTGACGAACACCTCGGCCGGTCCGGTGACCTTCACCATCCGCTCGAACGCCTACCGCACGGACGGCCCGTGGACGTACACGGTGGCGGCGAACTCCTCGCGCGAGGACTACTTCAACGCCGTGGCGTACAGCAACGGCTGGTACGACTTCACGGTCCTGGCCGACGTCGACGGCACCTGGTCGCGCCGCTACACCGGCCACATCGAGACGGGCGCCCCGAGCATCAGCGGCTGACCCACCGGCATCCACGTACATCCACGTACACCCCCGTACAGCCACAGTTCCGACCAAATGGGGCACAAGGGATTTCACATCCCCTTGTGCCCCATTTCTCAACTCAGCCGAATTTCCCTGCATGTCCGTTATGGCATGGCGCGTGAGGCGAATCACCCCAAGCATTTCGACGATCTTTGGAACCGCCCCGTCCCCTTGTCCGGCAAGGAAGTTCGGAGCGCCGGGCGCGGCGCGGAAGTCCCCGAAGAAATACCCGCGCATTCGGCGTCTTGTTTCTGTCGACATTTCTCGCCTACGGTCACCTCGACCCGGACGGATCGCCGAATCCTGCCACCGTCCGTAAAAGACCGCTCATTCACCCGATGGCAGGAGCGGGGGACCCACTTTCCGCCGGTCCGGATTTTCCGGCACGGCTCGGGGTTAAGTCGCGCACGCGCGGCCGGGCATCTCCAGCCCGAACCCGACAGCTCACCCCGCAGGCGCCGGAGAGGACTGCATCATGCCCGCACACGGTAAGCACCGGCGCCCCAAGAGAAGGCCCCTGACCCGCGGCCTCGCCCTCGCGAGCACGGGCGGCGCCGCCCTGGCCCTGCCCCTGGTCGGCACGGCCACCGCGCACGCCGCGCCCCAGTCGGCCCCCGAGATCGCCCCCACGGGGAAGACCGTTCTCAGCGCCCCGGCGAAGATCGCGGAATCCATTCCGGCCGCGCAGAATTCCGCCGCCAAGACCTATACCGTCACCCGCGGTGATTCCCTTTCGGTGATCGCCCACGAGCAGAGCGTGCAGGGCGGCTGGAAGGCCCTGTACCGCGCCAATCAGGCAGCCGTGGGTGACAATCCGTCACTCATCCACCCCGGTCTGGAACTGAAGCTGCACGGAAAGGCCGCCGCCTCCCCGAAGAAGCCGAAGTCGCAGGCCCGTACGACGAGTACGGACCGGGCCGACCGCTCCCAGCAGCGCAGCGCCGCCCCGGCCGCCGCCCCGGCGAAGGCAGCTCCCGCGAAGTCGACCCAGACGACGCAGGCGGCCGCGAAGTCCTACACCAACGACCTCGACGGCTGGATCCGCGAGTCGCTGGACGTCATGCAGAAGTACGGCATCCCCGGTTCGTACGAGGGGATCCAGCGCAACATCATGCGTGAGTCCTCCGGCAACCCGCTGGCGATCAACAACTGGGACTCCAACGCCGCCAAGGGCACCCCGTCCAAGGGCCTGCTCCAGGTGATCGAGCCGACGTTCCTCGCCTACCACGTGCCCGGCACCTCGATGGACCTCTACGACCCGGTCGCCAACATCACCGCCGCCTGCAACTACGCGGCGGACCGGTACGGCTCCATCGACAACGTCAACGGGCCGTACTAGCAAGCAGGTTGAGCACGGGCTGCCTTGAGCACGGGCGGCGACCGCGCTAGAAGTGGTCGCCGAACCAGCTCGCGGCGAGTTCGCCGACCTGTTCCAGGGTGCCGGGCTCCTCGAAGAGGTGTCCGGCACCGGGGACGACGACGAGGTGGTTCTCGCACGTCAGGCGGGATCGGGCCTCCTCGTTGAGGTCCTGGACCAGCGGGTCGTGGCCGCCCACGATCAGCAGGGTGGGGGCGCGCACCTGGGCGAGCCGTGGGCCGGCGAGGTCCGGGCGGCCGCCCCGGGAGACGACGGCGGCGACCTCGGACAGCGGGTCGGCGGCGGCCCAGAGGGCGGCCGCCGCGCCGGTGCTCGCGCCGAAGTAGCCGGTCCGCAACCCGTCGAGGCCGGGGCGGCCGGCCAGCCAGTGGGTCGCGCGGGCCAGCCGTCCGGCGAGGAGTTCGGTGTCGAAGACGTTGGCGCGGTCGGCTGCCTCGTCCTCGGTGAGCAGGTCGAACAGGAGCGTCCCGAGCCCCGCCCGGTTCAGGGACTCGGCGACGGCCCGGTTGCGTGGGCTGTGCCGACTGCTGCCGCTCCCGTGGGCGAACACCACGATCCCCGGAGCGCCGTCCGGCACCACGAGGTGACCCCCGACCTCGGCGTCCCCGGCCGGGATGAGCACCTCCGGGTCCCCGTCGTCCTGGTCCCGCCCGGCGTGGTGGCGCTCCAGACAGGCGACGACCTCCTCGTCCGGGGTCTGCGAGAAGTCCTGGTAGAACTGGCCGATCGCGTAGAAGAAGGCCGGCTCGTGGACGCAGACGGTCTCGTCCGCCTCCCGGCCGATCCGCTCCCGCCAGTCGGCCGGCGCGACCGGCACCGCGAGGACGATCCGCGCGGCCCCCTGGGCCCGTACGACCCGGCAGGCGGCGACCGCCGTGGCGCCCGTCGCCAGGCCGTCGTCGACGACCACGACGGTCCGGCCGTCGAGCCGGGCCGCCGGCCGGGCGCCCCGGTAGCGGCGGGAGCGCTGCCCGAGCACGACCCGCTCGCGCGCCTCCACGGTGGCGAGGTCCCCGGCGGAGACGCGGCTGTCGGCGAGGACGTGGTCGTTGAGGACCCGTACGGCTCCCTCGCCGATGGCGCCCATGGCCAGCTCCGGCTGGAAGGGCACTCCGAGCTTGCGGACGAGGCAGACGTCCAGCGGGGCCCCGAGGGCGTCGGCGACCTGTTCGGCGACCGGTACCCCGCCGCGCGGAAGCCCCAGGACCACGACGTCGCGGCCCTTGAGGTGCTCCAGGCTTGCGGCGAGCTGCCGTCCGGCGTCGGTGCGATCGGTGAAGTACATGACCCGCTCGTCTCCCTGGTCCTGAGCGTGCGCGCGGGCGGGCGGGTGCGGGCCGCCGCCCGTCAGGCGGGGCGTGCGACGAGGGTTCCGTCCTCGTCGAGGTCGACCCGCGCGCCGAGGGGCCGGCTGGTCCGGCCCAGTACGTCGTGGAGCCAGCGCGCGTCGCGGCCTGGGGCGTGCTCCAGCCGCATGCGCCGGGCCCGAAGGGGGATGATCCGTACCTCCTGGAGTCGGCCGTCGTCGGGCCGCACCGAGACGAGGTACAGCAGCCGCAGGTCGTCGCGGTACTGCTCGTAGCCGGTGATGCCCTCGTAGTCGTTGATCAGGTCGCCGCAGCCGTGCAGCACGAGCTTGCCCCGGTGGACCTCCAGCGGCCGGGGGTGGTGCGAGGAGTGGCCGTGCACCACGTCGGCACCGGCGTCGATCAGCGCGCGCCCGTACGCGACGTCGCCGCCGGAGAGCGCGTACCCCCAGTTGGAGCCCCAGTGGAGGGACACCAGGACGAGGTCGCCGGGGCGCTTGGCCTCCCGGATCCGGGCGAGGAGGCGGCCGGCGGCGGTCGCGGTGGGCCCGGCGGCGTAGTGGACCCCGCTGTGGCCCGCGGTGGCGGCCCAGTCGCGCGGGATGCCGCTGGAGGCCATGCCCAGGGCGTACGCGACGAGCCGGCCGCCGCCGGGCAGGTCGACGATCGCGGGGCGGGCGGCGGTCTCGGCGTCCTCGCCCGCGCCCACCGTGCGTACTCCGTGCTTCGCCAGGGTGTCGAGGGTGTCGGCGAGGCCGCCGCGGCCGTGGTCCAGGACGTGGTTGTTGGCCAGGACGCAGACGTCGGGGCGCACGGCGGTGAGGCACGGCACGTTGTCCGGGTGCATCCGGTAGTGGACCGCCTTGCCGGGGGCGTTCTCGTCGCTCGTGGTGACGGCCGTCTCCAGATTCGTGACGCGGACGTCGGGCGCGGCCACGTCGAGGGCGTCGAGCGCGACGCCCCAGGGGTAGGTGAAGTCCGCGCGGTGCGGAATCGGGCCGTTCACCGCCTCGGCGAGCGCCACATAGGACCGTGCATCGTGCACGTACCGCTCGCGCAGGGCCGGGTCGCCGGGGTGGGGGAGGATCTGGTCGACCCCGCGGCCGAGCATCACGTCGCCGCAGAGGAACAGTCCGACCCGGTCACCGTCCATGGACCCAGGGTAGACGCGGCGCGCCCGGCGGGCCTGAGCGGATCATGTCTTGGGGGTCGGGGACACCGGCAGGTTGTACACGTGGTCGGGGCTCACGATCTGGGTGATCGCCTTGCCGAAGAGCGTGCTGGGCTCCACCCCGTCGTGCAGGATGTCCGTGTTCAGCATGACGATCATGGTGGCCCGCGCCTCGGGCATGTACACCACCAGTGACTCGTAGCCGGGCAGCGAGCCGTTGTGGCCGATCCAGCCCTGGACGTTGAAGATGCCGAGCCCGTATCCGGCGCCGGGAATGGTCGTCGGCGGGGTGATGAGACGTTGGGCCTGGGTCTCGGGGGTGAGCAGGGTTCCGGTGGCGAGGATCCGCGCCCATCTGTGCAGGTCGTCGAGCTGCGAGATCATGGCGCCCGCCGCCCAGCCCCAGGAGGGGTTCCAGTCGGTGGAGTCCTCGACCTTCCCGGACGCCGTCTGGTTGGTGTAGCCGTGGGCGTGCGGGCTGGGGAACTCGGCGCCGACCGGGAAGAGCGTGTGCCGCAGTCCGGCCGGCTCGATGACGTTCTGCTGGATGTACTCGTTCAGCGGCAGTCCACCCTCCTGCTCCACCACGAGCCCGAGCAGGATCAGGTTGGTGTTGCAGTACTCGAACTCCGCCCCCGGCTGGAAGTTCACCGGGTGCTTGAAGGAGTAGTCGAGCAACTCCTGTGGCGTGAAGGGCCGGTCCGGGTCGGACGTGAAGGCCTTGTAGAAGCCCTCGTCCGCCGAGTAGTTGAACAATCCGCTGCGCATACCGGCGAGTTGACGGAGGGTGATCTCGTCGCCGTTGGGGACTCCGTCGACGTACTTGTCGATCGTGTCGTCCAGGCCGACCTTGCCCTGGTCGACCAGTTCGAGCAGGGCGGTCACGGTGAACGTCTTGGTGACGCTGCCGATCCTCATGTAGAGGTCCGGGTTCATGGGCGCGCCGGTGGCCTTGTCGGCGACCCCGAAGGAACGGACGTAGGTGCCCTTGCCGGGGGCGGACAGCGAGACCATCACCCCGGGCACGTCGGCCTCGCGCATGACCTGCTGGATCGCGGTGTCCAGGCGGGCCGCCACCTCGGGGGTGAGCTCAACGAAGGCGCCGTTCGAGGCGGACGGAGGGAGCGCGGAAGGGGCGAGAACGGACGGAGCGAGTGCGGTCGGGGCGAGTTCCGCGGCGCTGTACGCGGCCACGGGGGATTCGACGGAGAAGGCCGCGCCCGCCGAGACGGGAACGGCCAGCATGCCGGTCGCGGCCAGCACCACACAGACCCGGCGCCACCTCGCCTGCGACGGCGAGCGCTGTTGCGAAGGCGAACGCTGTTGCGAGTACCTCACGGCAGGCCTCCTGCCAGACGAGGACGACTCCCCTCCCTCAGGCTAGGCCGGTGCGACGGACCGTGCACGGCGAGCCTTTCGGCCCACCGCGCACACCCCCGCCACGGCTCAGAAGTTGCCGTAGTTGACCTGCCAGGTCGGCAGGCCCATGTGGCGCCAGAGCGCGACGACCCGGTCGCGGTCGTCCAGCGAGACCCGTACCGCGTACCGGTGCCGGATGTGCGCGTCGAACAGCTCGGCCTTGACGATGTCGTCGCCCCGGCCGTCGTCCGACGCCCGCATCCACAGCTCGTCGTACGGCACTTCGTGGCGCGCGAGCCACGCCTCGGTGAGCGCGCGGTGGTCCTCGCTGCGCCCGGACAGCAGCACGATCGTGTCGTTGTCGGCGCTGCGGAAGGCGCGCAGCGCGCGGGCCACGGAGTCGTTCAGCAGGTCGAGGGCGCAGCGCGTGAAGTCGTACGGGCCCCGGTCGCCGCGCAGCGCGAGCGTGCCGTCGATGTCGCACAGGACCGCCGACGGCAGCGCGGGGTCGGGGACGTACGGCGCGGCGACGGGCCGCGCGTCGAGCCACTCGGCCGTCAGCCGCCAGCCGCCGCGGGTCGCCTTGGCGTGCTTGTCGGCGAGGATGCGGATGATCTCCTCGCCGACGGACCGCTCGCGCGCGGCGTCGCGCCGTACGCACTCCTCGACCGGTACGTCGGTGAAGTCGTGCACCACGAAACGGGCGTCGAGGCCGACGACGGCCGCCTTCAGCCGCTTGGGGATGTGCGGTGTGAGGTGCGTGTTGTCGACGACGACGTCGAACCCGCCCTCGACGGCCGAGCGGACGGCCGCGTCCTGGATGTCGAGGACGGTCCGCTCGTGCGCGTGCGAACGGCCGCGCTCGGGGGCCGGGACGTCCAGCATGGTGCGCAGGTCGTCGAGGTTGACACGGCGCATCCGGCCCTCGGCCTCCGCCTGCAGCCGTCGGGCGGCCGTGGTCTTCCCCGAGGCGGGGAGCCCCGTCATGACGTGTACTTCGGGCACGGCTCAGTTCTCCAGGTCGGTGGTGTACGGGTCGGTCGCCTCGGGCCTGACGGCCCGCCAGACGAAGAGGTCGGTCGGCCGCCCGTCGAGGCGCAGGAACATGGCCGACCGTACCTGCGGGTCGACCGGCAGGGTCTTGACGGCCCGGGCGAACTCGCCCCGGTCCCCGGCGAGATGGGCGATGCCCGCGTACCCCTCGTCGATGGTGCGTTCCTGCGCCGCGGCCTCGTCCTCAAGGCGGGCGACGACCCGGCGCACCCAGGCGTCGAACTCGTCGGGCACCTGCTCCAGGAGGGCGTCCAGCGGCCGGCCGCCTGCGGAGGTGACGCCGCCGAGTTCGGCGACCGAGAGCCCCAGGCCCTGCGCGAGGCGCTTCACGGCGGTCCCTGCGAAGCGCTGGATGCCGTGGCTGCGCCAGATGTCCCGCTCGGTGACGCCGGTGAGCACCTTGTGGAGGCGTACGTACTCGCTCAGCTTGGCCTTGGCGCGCACACCTGAGGCGTACCGCAGCACGAAGCCCTCGGCGTCGGTGCCTGTGGCGGGACGGCCGCCGGGCAGGGTGTTCGACTCGGTGAGGGCGAGCAGTTCGTCGAGCGGCATCGCGGGCCAGGTCCGTACGACGGAGCCGACCTCCGCCCAGTCGGCGGCGGCCTCGACGAGCGGGATCTCGGTGCCGTCCGGCCCGAAGGCGGCGAGCAGGACGAGGTCCCGGCGGTCGCCGTAGTCGACGACGATACGGTTCTGCGGGTACAGGATCTCGGCGAGGTACGTAACGCCCGGCGTCAGGGCCCCGGTGTCCCGGCCGTCGAGGCGGCGCTGCGCCCAGGTCGCCTGCGCGCTGATGAAGGACCCCTTGGACGCGACCTGCCAGTGGTCCGCGTAGTGGAAGATCACGGCGAGGCTGCCGTCGACCTTGTCGTAGACCTCGAACGGCTCGTCGGGCAGCGCGGGCGCGTAGGGCTGACCGGCCTCGTGCTCACCGATGTTGAAGAACTTGGGCAGCGGCAGCGCGACGATCTCGCCCGTCGCGTCGTCGGCGACGAGCCCACGGCAGCGCGTGGTCACCTGGTTCCAGATCCGCTCGTACTGGCACGCCCGCGTGTACGTGTAGATGGACAGCGGCAGTTCGGGGTGTGCCTTGCGCGTGACGTGCCCCGCGTCGATGGCCTCGGCCAGCTCGCGCGCGGGCAGCAGCTCCTGGAGAGTCAGGTGTGCCTGGCTCATCATTCCTCCTGGTCAGTGGTGCCTCATTGTCACCTGCGCGGGCGGCGCGCCGACAGTTCTTTTCCCTTACGACGTGTGCGGCCGGCGTGCGGGCGTGGTGCCGTGGGCGGGGTTGGCGCCGTGGGCGGGGTTGGCGCCGTGGGCGGGGTTGGCGCCGTGGGCGGGGGTCGTCCGATCGGTTGACCCCGGCGTCCACCGGTCGGTCCTTCACGGCGAACCACAGAGCCGACGGGGAGCGGATCGCGTGCGCCCGACGATGGTGGGGAGAGCGGACCGACTGCCTCCGCCGCCCACCGTGAAGGCGCCCACCGTGAAGGGACGACGTCCGTGCCGCTGACCGTCGCCAGAAGGAGAACCGCCATGGATGCGAACGACCGGCTGCTGCTCGCGGCCGCCCACCGGGGCGACACCGCGGGCGTCCGGGCGGCGCTCGACGCCGGCGCGCACGTCGACCGCCGGGACACCGAGCTGCGCACGCCGTTGCTGCTCGCCGCCCGGGCGGACCGGGTGGAGGCCGCGGCGCTCCTGGTCGCGGCGGGTGCCGACCCGGACGCGCGGGACAGCCGGGCGGACACCCCGTGGCTGGTCACCGGGGTGACGGGCAGTGTGCCGATGATGCGGGTGCTGCTCCCGGCGGGCCCGGACCTGACGCTGACCAACCGCTTCGGCGGCACCTCGCTCATCCCGGCGGCCGAGCGCGGCCATGTCGCGTACGTACGGGCGGTGCTGCGCGAGACGGACATGGACGTCGACCACGTCAACCGGCTCGGCTGGACCGCCCTGTTGGAGGCGGTCATCCTCGGCGACGGCGGTCTGCCGCACGAGGAGATCGTCGAGCTGCTGATCACGGCCGGGGCGGATCCGCTGCTCGCGGACCACGACGGGACCACCCCCCTCGACCACGCGCGACGGCGCGGTTTCGCCGGCATCGCGGGCCTCCTCGCCGCCGCGACGGCCCGTACCGGACGGGAGACCTCCCGATGAGGCGCGCATCGCACACGACCGCACGGGCGAGGGGACGCGGGCGGGCGCTCGCGTCGGTGGCCGCGCTCGGGATCGTCCTCGTCGGGTGCGCGGCGGACGCGGACGCCACGGCGGGTGGGACCCCGGCGCCGACCTCCTCCGACGCCGCTCGACCCACCGGTTCGGCCCCGACGCCGACGCCGGACGGCACGCTCCTCGTCGCCGACTTCGGCTCCGACACCGTCACCTTCGTGGACCCGCGGCGCGGCGCGGTCGGCTCCGTCGAGGTGGGCACGGCTCCGTACGGCCTGGCGGTCGGCGCGGACGGGCGCGCCTGGGTGGCGACCGCCGAGGGCGTCGCGGTGGTCGACACCCGGACCCGCACGCGGCTCGCCCTCGTCCCGTACGAGACGGAGACCGGTCCCGTCGAGACCGGCGAGTACCGGGGCGGCGGCATGGGCATCGCGCTCTCCCCCGACGGCCGCCGGGTGTACGTCGGGGTCAACGTGCCGGGCGGGAACGGCACCCTGGAGGTGATCGACACGGCGAGCCGTGAGGTCACCGCGACCGTGCCGGTCGGACGGCGTCCGTTCGACGTCGACGTGGCGCGAGACGGCTCCGAGGTGTACGCGACGGACCACGACTCCTTCGACGTGACCGTCGTGCGCGCGGACACCCTCGCCCCTCGTCGTATCGAGGTCGCCCCGTACGGCACGGAGGGCGGGCTCGGCTCCTGGCTGAAGCCGCACTACGCGGTGGTACGGCCCTCGGACGGCCGGCTGCTGCTCCCCTTCGAGGGCGAGCGGCTCGTGGTGGTCGACCCGAGGACGGGACGTTCGGAGATCGAGCCGATGACCGCCGACACCCATCAGCACGGAGCCACGATCACGCCCGACGGCAGGCTCTTCGTCGTCGGTACGGGACCGATCGACCCGGACGAGGACGAGGGCCCGTCGCTCACGGTCCGGGCGCCCGACGGGACCGAGCGGGTGTACCCGCTGGAGGGTCCGCACGAGGACGTCGCCGTGTCCGAGGACGGCCGCACCGCGTACGTCACCGGCGGCTTCACTCGCGACGGCTACTGGGACGGCATCACGGTCATCGACCTGCCGAGCGGCGAGACCGAGCGCCTCGCGGCGGGCGAACGCCCGCTGGGCATCGCGGTCCTGTAGCCGGATCGGGCCTTCGGCGCGGTCCTGCGGGTCGGGGCTTCGGCGCGGCTGTAGCAGGGCCGGGCCTTCGGTCCCGTGTCCTGCGTCCCGTGGTACATCACCTTGCACCAGCCCTCATCCCCCTCGACGAGGAGAGCCACCGTGGTCCCGAACCCTTCGTCCGTCACCACCGTCTTCCGCGACGTCCGCCCCTGGGGCGGTCCGCCGACCGATCTGATCGCGGTGGACGGGGAACTGGTCGGGGACGGCGCGATCCCGGCGGAGGCGGTCGTGGAGTACGTGGACGGGGCCGGCCGTGTCGCGCTGCCGACCCTGGTGGACGCGCACCTGCACCCCGACAAGACGACCTGGGGCGAGCCCTGGCACAGCCGCCGGCCGGCCCACGGCATCGCCGCGTACGTCGAGGGGGACGTGGAGCTGTACCGCGCCCAGCGCACCCCGCTCGCGGAGCGGGCGCTCCGGCTGATGGCGCACGCGGCCGCCCAGGGCACCCGGGCGATGCGCGCCCACGTGGACGTGGCCCCCGCGTACGGCCTGGAAGGCGTCGAGGGCGTCGCCGCCGCGCGGGAGCGGCTGCGCGGTGTGGTGGACGTCGAGCTGGTCGCCTTCCCGCAGCACGGTGTGGGGCGCACGCCGGGCGTGGCCGAGCTGCTGGAGGAGGCCGCGGCGGGCGGGCTCGTCTCGCACATCGGCGGCATCGACCCGGCGGGCTTCGACCTGGAGGGCGCGGGGCGCGACGGCGGCCAGCTCGACACGGTCTTCGGCATCGCGGAACGGCACGGCCTGGGGCTCGACATCCATCTCCACGACCGGGGTGAGGGCGGGCTCGCGCCGCTGCGCGACATCGCGGCCCGCACCAAGGCGCTCGGGCTGCGGGGCAAGGTCAATGTGGGGCACGCGTTCGCGGTGGCCGAGCTGTCCGGGAACGAGCTGGACGAGATCGCGGACGTGCTGGCCGACGCCGGGGTCTCGCTGACCACGGTCGCGCTGTCGGTGAACACCGTGCTCCCCTTCCGCCGGCTCGCCGAGCGCGGGGTCCGGGTGGGCCTGGGTTCGGACGGTGTACGGGACAGCTGGAGCCCGTTCGGGAACGCGGACATGCTGCACCGGGCGTGGCTGGCGGGCTGGGCCCTTGACGTCCGGCTCGACGAGGAGCTGGAGGCCTGCTTCCGGCTGGCCTCGGACGGCGGCGCGGACCTGCTCGGCCTGGAGCGCGCCGACCTCCGCCCGGGCTCCCCCGCCGACTTCATGCTGGTGGAGGGCGAGTGCGTGGCCCAGGTTGTGGTCGATCAGCCGCGCCGCGACCTGGTGGTCCGGGCGGGCCGGGTGGTGGCGAGGGACGGCCGGCTGGTCTGAGGTCTGGCGGCCGGCGGAACTGGATCAAGCCCGAGGGCGTCCCCTCCCCCGAAGGGGGAACAGGTGGAGGAGACACGGAAGAGGCGCGGGCTGCTCACGGCGGTCCTCGTGGGCATCGCCGGCGGGCTGCTGCTGGCCCATCAGTGGCTGCCCGGGCTGCCGGGCCATCCGATGAGCCTGGTCGAAACGTTCCTGCCATGGCTCGGGCTCGCCGTGCCCGTCGGGCTCGTCGTCGCCGCCGTGCGCCGCTCGCTCGTGCCCGCCCTCGTCTGCCTGCTCGTCGGTGCGGTCTGGGTGGGCGTGTTCCGGGGTCCCCTGGGAGCGCCCGAGGCCTCCGAGGCGTACGACCTGACGGTCGTGCAGCACAACGTGAGCGACGAGAACACCAGCCCGTCCCGCGTCGCGCGGATCCTCCTCGGGCCGGACCCCGACGTGATCGCGCTCCAGGAGCTGACACCGGAGAGCCTGCCCGCCTACCGGCTCGTCCTCGACCCCACCCATCCCCACCGGGCGACCGTGGGGACCGTCGGGCTGTGGTCGAAGTACCCGCTGACGGACATCGCGCGCGTGGACCTCAAACCGGCGGCCGTGGGGGCCGGCTGGGACCGGGGCCTGCGCGCCGTCGTCCGCTCCCCCCACGGCGACGTGACGACCTATGTGGCCCATCTGCCCTCGGTCCGGCTAAGGGCGAGCCAGGGGTACGCGACGGGGTGGCGCGACGAGAGCGCGGCCCGGCTCGGCCGGGCGCTCGCCGCCGACCGGTCCGCGGCCGTCCTGGCCCTCGGCGACCTCAACGGCACCGTCGACGACCGGGGCCTCGCGCCCGTGCTGTCCGAGGTACGGGGAACCCGCGACGACTTCGCCTTCTCCTGGCCCGCGGGCCTGCCCCTCGCCCGGATCGACCACGTCCTGGCGGGCGGAGCCGCCGAGGTCGGCCCGACCTGGACGCTCCCCGACACGGGCAGCGACCACCTGCCGGTGGCGGCCCGCGTACGGCGGTGACGGCGCCGGCGGCCGACGAAAGGCCATAGGGGCCGTCATCCGGTCGGTCGCCCAGCGTTGGCCGCCGGGCCCCGGGGTGACGAGGCTGGTCGGGTGGGGTCGCATCCACCCCGCTCCGCCAGACCCCACCCGCGAGGAGACGGCCGATGCCCGACGCCCCGTACCGCTACGACGATCTGAGCGCCCTCTACGTCAACTGCACCCTCAAGCCCTCCCCCGAGGTCAGCAACACCGAGGGGCTGATCGACCGCAGCCGGTCCGTGATGGAGGGGCAGGGCGTGACGACCTCGCTGGTGCGGGCCGTCGACCACGACATCGCGACCGGGGTGTGGCCGGACATGACCGAGCACGGCTGGGCGTCGGACGCCTGGCCCGGGCTGTACGAGCAGGTCATGGGGGCCGACATCCTCGTGCTGTGCGGCCCGATCTGGCTCGGCGGAACACTCTGTCAGCCGGAATTGCGTGCCACTATGGCCCGCCCCGAACGGAAGCCGAGTGATGCCCGACCTGCCGTACATCGACCTCTACCTGCGCAAGTCGCGCGTGGTGCGCCATGAAGATCCCCGAGACCTGACCTCCATCCAGGCCCAGGAAGACAGCGGCCGGACCTGGGCTACCCGTGAGGGATACCGCGTCCGCCACGTCTGGGTGGACAATCTGTCTGCCTGGAGCGACATCGAACGACCCGAGTTCGACAAAGCGCTCGCCGCAGTCCTGGCCGGCGAGGTTCCGGCCCTCTGGTGCGCCTACCTGGACCGCTTCTCCCGCAAGGGCATCGACGACATCGGCCCCATCCTGGGCAAGGCCCGGGTCATTTTCGACTACGACGGCCTGGACAGCTCGGTCGAGCGGGACCGCCGCTGGATCATCGACCGCGCAGAGCAGGCGCGCGAGTACTCCATGCGACTCTCGTACAACGTCAAGACGACGAAGGCGGCGAAGCGCGCGCGAGGCCAGTGGACCCAGGCCGCGCCGTACGGTCTTCGTGCCGACGCATCAAGGAAACTCCACCACATACCCGGCGAGTGGCGGATCGTGCGTCACATCGTCGAGAGTGTCGCCCTCGGATTCGCCGAACGCATGGTCGCGAAGGCCCTCAACTCCGGCCCTGCGCCCATCACCGGGCCAGGGGGCGGTACCTGGCAGGCCAACGCCATCTCCCGGATCCTCCACAACCCCGTCTACGAGGGCTGGCAGGTGGCCCCACGACGTGGGAATCCGAAGGGCCGCTTCCAGCCCTACCGCGACAACGAGGGCAACCTCGTCAGTGTCTTCGCCGCAGGGGTCGAACCGATCCCGCCAGACCTCATGGCCCGAGCTCGTCAGGTCGCAGCAGGCCAGGCCTTCGCGACGCCTGAGCAGGCCGGTCGAATCGGCACGGTGAAGCAGCTCCTCACGGACAGCGTCAAGTGCAGGGGCTGCCATGGAGGAGCCTCACCCGACTCGAAGAACTACCGTTGTTGGCGCGCAATCCAGGGCGTCCCGTGCGACGCCCCTGTGTCAGTCACCCGCTCGATCCTGGAGACGTACGTCACCGAAGCCTGGTTCACGAAGCTGAACACCGCGCAGCCCGACGACCCCATCCTGCAGATCGCCGCCGAGCGTTGGGCCGGACTCCAGCAGGAACCGGCGGACGCCGAGCGGATGGCGAAAGCCGTGTCAGCCCTGAAGGCTGCGGAGGCCGGTGTCGAGCGCCTCGCCAAGCAGCAGGCCGACGGCTTTTTCGACCCTCCCTTCGACACCCACCTCCCTCGCCTGCAGGTCGAGGCCCGCGCTGCACTGGCGAAGGCGAAGAAGGAAGTGGCGGAGGCGACTCCGAAGAAGCTCGACGTGTCCTTCCTCATGGAGGACGCGACGATCCGAGCGGCCTGGGAGGAGGCGGCCCTCCCGCATCGACGCGACCTCTTGCGGCTGGCGTTGCGTCGCGTGGTGGTGACCAAGGGACGGCGCGGATACAACATCTTCGACAGCGATGAGCGCGTCGAGATCCACTGGCTCGACTCGCCCGATCCGTGGGCGTCAGCGCTGACTCCCGAGGATCTGGAGCAGGCGGCCTGACGGCTGAGTGGGGTGCGGGCCGTCGACCAGCGGCGGCTCGCTCCCAGTCGGCGTGACCGGGGATCTCCAGCGCATAGCCTTCTTTGACGGCCGAGCCAAACTTGGACCTGTCCGCACCATGGAGGCCCTGCCCACGAGCCTCGGAGTCGTAGATGTCCGGATGCCCGCTTCCTCCCTCGCATTTGCCGTATCACCGAGCCGGCCCCGCGTCCGGGACCGACCTTGCCGGGGTGCTCAGCCCGACGTGTGCCGGTGGCGCTCCCGCAGCTGCTACGGGGACCTGGCACATCGAGGCTTGCGACGGTGAAATGACCGCACGCCTCACGGCTCTGTTCGGAAAGCCGTCGGACCGTCCGACAGCGGGTTGTTCGCGCTCGCTGTGTGTCGACTCCAGGCTGGCGGTGCTGCCGATCGTGATCGAGGAAAGGGAGTCGATCACCGTCCAGATGGTCCGGCGCGGTGGTCGCGCGGCCGCGCACGTTTGTGATGGCGAACCCTGGGTGCTTCCAGCCGCCAGGGCAGGCAAGCCGTGCGGTTGTCCGCGAACGATGGCAGAACGAAGGGCCGCGGCGCGGTCGGGGCTCGGCCCGAAGCCCGACATCACCATGATCTTCCGGCTTGCCGATGCTCCCGCGGTCGGACGCTTCGCACTCCGGACGTCGTCGTGGGATCTCGCCGGCGAGCTGGAACGAGTCCTGCCGGCATCCGGCCCGACGAGCCCGCCCGATCGCTTCCGTCTGCTCCTGGCCACGGGGGAATTCGCAGGTCGGGGCGGAACCCGGGTGCGCTACGCCCGACCTGGAAGCGAGTGCGCGCAGACAGCCCTGGCCGGCGCCCCGGAGGGCGGACTGTCAGGCAACCGGCCCAGCTCCGCGAGCGCCCGGGGCGAAGGCCGGGTGAGCTGTACTGGGAGATCTCCGGTGCCTTCACATCCGGACTCCCGGAGCGTATGGAGGAGGATTCTGTGCCGGACTCAACGACGTCGTACGCCGACCTGCGCGCCCTGGTGATCAACTGCACTCTCAAGCGGTCGCCGGAGCGCAGCCATACACAGGGGCTGATCGACATCAGCACCGGGATCATGGAGCGCCAGGGCGTGCAGGTCGAGGTGCTCAGGGCGGTGGATCTCGATATCGCGACCGGTGTCTGGCCGGACATGACGGAGCACGGCTGGGAGACGGACGAATGGCCCGTCATCTACTCGCAGGTGATGGCCGCCGACATCCTGACCCTAGCGGGGCCTGTGTGGCTGGGAGACAACTCCTCGGTCATGAAGAAGGTGATCGAGCGTCTGTACGCCTGCTCGTCGATCCTCAACGAGCGCGGCCAGTACGCCTACTACGGTCGTGTGGGCGGCTGCCTGATCACCGGCAACGAGGACGGCGCCAAGCACTGCGCGATGAACGTCCTCTACAGCCTCCAGCACCTCGGCTACGTCATCCCACCGCAGGCCGACGCGGGATGGGTCGGCCCGGCCGGACCCGGCCCTTCCTACCTCGACGAGGGCTCGGGTGGGCCGGAGAACGACTTCACCAACCGCAACACCACATTCATGACCTGGAACCTGCTCCACCTGGCCCGCATGCTCAAGGACGCTGGCGGCATCCCGGTGTACGGCAACCAGCGCTCCGAGTGGGACGCCGGGTGCCGCTTCGACTTCGAGAACCCCGAACACCGTTGAGTGCGGGCCGGAACGGTCGGAGGTCCGGTGGAAGTCAGCTCCGGATCGAGCAGGTCCGTCGCGCGGCAGCGCCCGCGACGACAGCGGCCTCAGCCTGACGTCCTGCCTCGAGGCCGCGCCGAACAGCTTCCGCGCCGTGCACCATCAGGGAGTGCACGGCACGGAAGATCCGCGCACCCGCCCATACCACGGTGGCCGGCACGGAGGACAGGCGAAGGTCGCTCCCGGCATCCGCGAACAACTGCTGCTCGACGCACCTCCGCCGGTGCCGCACAGGTAGACCTCGGCACCGTCGGCGTGGCACAGGTCCACCAGGCGCCGGGGCGCCCCGTCCCGGCGGTGAGTGCGCTGCTGTGCACCAGACGATCCGGCCAGCCGAGCAGGTCGAGCAACAGCCGCGTGGACGCCTCCGCGATCTCCGCCGTCCGGTCGGTGCTCTCGAACAGCTACAGGACCGGCCCCAGCCGCTCGGCGAGCTGAGGCCAGGCCGGGCTGGTCTGGTACTGCCCGCCAGGGCCCCCAGCCACGCTTCCGCGTGGGCCAGCAGCTTCGGTTCTCACTGGCGGAGGTGCGGAAATGGCTGGAGCAACAGAAGATCCATTAGCTCGATCTTCAGCATCCCCGTCGAACCGGGCTGCATACTAGACCACTTGGTTCGGGGACCGCCCAATGCTCGCCGCACCAAAGGAAATTCAGGAAAACCCGACAGATGCTCGCAAGCAGCCGGCCCCTACAGGGATTGTCAGTGGCATGGGGGACGATGACCTCAGTACTGATTGGCCTGTGGGGGGACATAGTGCACCTGAGTCGTATTGCTGTCAGTGGCTTCCGGGCAAGCGCAGAGGGGGAGATGACCTGCGACCTCCCCGGTCGTTTCAGTGTGCTGATCGGAGCCAACGGCTCCGGGAAGACGACGCTCACGGACACCCTCTACCTGGCGCATCCCACCAGCCGTTTCCCGATACTGCCGAGGTACGGATCCGCCACGCTCGCGCCCGAAAGGTCCACCCGCAGCATCGAAGTCTCCTACAAGCTGGGCGACAGCCTCACCGGGGAAGGGCGCCTCGGACGCCAGTTACACGAGGCCGACCATCGGCCCCTCGGTCACGTTGCCCAGAGCTGGGGTGTCACGCTGAGCCGTCGACTCGGAAGCGTCGCCACGAAGATCGAGCGCGCGCACGGCAGGTCCTCGGATCTGGACCCGTACAAGCTGATCTACCTGCCAGCCTGGCGCTATCCGCTCGATGAGCTGGCACGCCGCGAGGCGCGGATCCTGGTCGAGCTGCTCCGTGCCGAGCATCAGCGCCTGAACGGCACCCGGAACCTGGTGGGACTCCGGGCGCGCGCCTCCCAGCTGCTCGAGGAGCTGGCCAAGGAGAGCATCATCGACGCCGTCGAGAAGCGGATCGGCGGATATCTCATGGATCTGTCGGCCGGAGTGGACCGCCAGTGGCCGTACATACGCGGCCAGGTCATCGACGACACCTACCTGGCCCGCGTGCTGGAAGTCATGCTCGCCGTCATGGAGGGACGGAAATTCGCCCGGCCACTCGAAGTATCCGGGCTGGGATACGTCAACCTGCTGCACATCGCCGTGACCCTGGCGGCGATACCGGACTCCACCGAATCTCCGCAGGCAGCGGTCTGGCCCCCCTCGTACACCTCAGATCAGCCGCCCCTCACCGAGGAGGAGCAAATCCGGGGGGCGACCCTGAACCTCGAACAGGCACAGGCGGACGCCGACGCGGAGGAGGACTCCTTCTTCGGTACGAAGCCATTCCACGCGACGGTCGTCATCGAGGAGCCCGAGGCCCACCTCCATCCGCAGTTGCAGCAGGCTCTGGTCCGCTACCTGCGCAGGACCGTCAAGAAGCGACCGGAGCTGCAGGTCGTCCTCTCCACCCACGCAACAGACGTCATCACGTCCTGTGCCCCGGAGGAACTCGTCGTCGTCCGCCGGACGGCGCGGGGAAGGGTTTGCCGCACCGTCGCCGACGTCGTACCGGACAAACACCGTGCCGTCACGCTGCGGAAGACACGGCTCCACCTGGACGCGAGCCGGTCCGCCGCGCTCTTCGCCGAGCGCCTCGTGCTGGTCGAGGGCGTCACTGACGCCGCTATCGTGCGGGAGTTCGGCAGGACGTGGGCCGGCGCGGATGCACGCAAACACTCGTTCGTCGACGCGCTCAGCATCGTGCACATGGGCTGGAAGGTCGGACAGTGGCCGGTGCATCTGCTGGCGACCCGGGGCAGCGAGCTGTGCACCAGGCTGGCGGTCCTCGTCGACAGCGATCTCCCCTTCGAGAGCGAAGAGCGCACGAAGCCGAAATGGCTCTTCGATCACGACCCCTCGGTCGTAGACGCCTTCGTTAGCCACCCGACCTTGGAACCGTCCATCACCGAGGGCAACGAGCACCTGATCGAGGCCGCCCTGAAAGAGGTCGGGCTGGAGGTGACGGAGGTGACGGCCCAGACCGTGCACCAGCTGTTCCGCAGTGCTCGGAAGGCCAAGGACGAGCAGCCCGGCATCCCGGCGGGGCTGGGTTCCAGCAAGAAGGGCGACTTCGCGCTTGCCTTCGCCGGTCTCCTCGCGGAGGCCAACGAGGCGGGCCCCGAGCAGCCGTCGAACCTCCCGACCGTGCCCGAGCAGATGCGACAGCTGTTCGAGTTCCTCTACGCGCCCGACGCGATTACTGAGGACGACTCCGGGTCGGAGAACGAGCCCTTCGCGCTCCTCGAGGAGCCGGACTGGCTCGCGGTGGTGAAGGAGGAACGGGATATGGATGACCAACCCGTCGAGGAAATGGAGGACTTCCACTGGCCGGACGACGAGGAGGAGAGGGACTGGGCGTCCGGATACGAACCGTTCTCGGACGCATCGGAACCGGACGCACCGCCCTGGGATGAGCTACTTCTCAAGCGCCCCTCCCCCAGGGGGGCCTGGCCTATGGCCGCACTTCGAACGACGGGATCCGATGAGTAGCCGCCGGCCTGGCAGACCGGTCCTCACGCCGGAGCAACTCCTTGTCGCCGCGAGCCCCCACCGCCTCCTATACATAGAGGCGTTCCCGGGTTCGGGGAAGACGACCGTCTCGCACCAGCGCTTCGGCCTGCACCGCTTCGCGCGCACGACCGACCATCGGGCGGTCGTGGCGGTCAGCTTCACCCGTTCGGCCACCGAGGAGATACGCAGCCGGGTGTCCCGACAGTGGGGCCCTTCAGCCCTGACTTGGCCCCATCGCATCGTCACGCTAGACACCGTCCTCAACGACCTTCTCACCCACCTCCTGCGGTCCCGGGTCCTCCAGTGGCCGGGAAACCACGAAGAACTGGAGGTGCTGGACACATGGCCAAGCCACCTGCCCACCATCCGAACGAAGGCAAAACCGGTCCTCCAGCTCGCGGGCACCCGCGTTGTCACCACCTATCAGGTGGAAGACGAACCGAATTACCACATCAAGCCGGTGGACTTCTCCTCCACGGTCGGGGACGGGCGGTGCACCCACGAGAACGTGCGTGAGGTGCTGCGCGACGCCCTCGGCACCGAGGACATCCGCGCCCGGGTCACGGCCTACTTCGCCACGGCGATCAGGTCCCTGCTCGTCGATGAGGTCTACGACGCGAACGACCTTGACGTGGAGATCATCCGCGTGGCTGCGGACGCGGGATTGGCTGTCACCCTGGTGGGAGACCCCTGGCAGGCCCTCTACGCCTTTCGCGGCGCCCGTCCAGAGAGCGTGCGCCGGCTCCTCGGACTGCTGGAGTTCGAACGCGGCGAACTCCGGACCACGTTCCGATGGCGCGACAGCGTGACCCAGACATCACTGACACAGGGACTGCGCCGCAGGAAGAGCACGACCCTCCCCGCGGGAGCGGCGAAAGACGTCGATGTCGTCCTCGCGCGGAAGTGGCAGTCGCTGTGGGACTGCGCCCCTCATGTCCTCCCCCTGGCCACCGCCAGGTGGAGGATGGGGCCGCTCCAGAAAGCCTTGTGCACCTTGCTTCTAAACGAACTCACGCAGACGGCCCTCGGCCTGCCGGCCTTGTTCCTCCCGGAGGCCTGGACCACCCTGGGCATCAAGGAGGTCGAAACGTTCGAGAAGCTGCGTCCGGACCTGCAAAGCGCGCTCCAACGCCTGGCGAATCAGGAAGATCTCTCCGAGGTCTGGACCGCCTTGGCGCGTACCGTGGCCACTACGGCCCACCTCGAGCCGTCGGATGGGCACAAACGGACACCGCGCAAGGCTCTCGGCCACCTGCGCACGCGCCTGAACGTCCAGCACGAGCGCCTGGTAGTCGGTCTGACCTGTCACCAGGCGAAGGGCAGGGAATGGGACAGGGTCGGAGTGCGGCTGGAGGAGTCCGACGTGGCCGCGCTCCGCAAGGGCCTCGACCCCGGTGACGAGGCCCACCGCGCGCTCTACGTCGCCCTCACCAGAGCACGACACCTCAGCGTCATGGTGTGAGGGCTCTTGAGCCCCTTCGCCTCCTCCGATCTAGCTGTGTTCGCCTCTCCGCGCCGCACGGAGGTGTGACCGATGGCAGGGCCCGCCAGGTGCATCCACCGCCCAAGACGTAGACGATCACAACGATCAGCGTCTCATCAGACGTGCTCTGCGCCCACCGCTCTGCGGCCGCACTCTTCTTCTGGGCAATGCGGCAGAACGGCGCGGCTGAACGACCCGCCGTCTCGGTGCCTAGATGTGGAATACCGCGAGCTCTCCGACGATTGGTCTTCGTGCCAAGAGCACGGGAGGGAGCCCTGGTGGCTGAGCTGATGCTGTTCCGGCAGGACGCGAACGGGCAGGATGTCGAGCTGCACGTTTCGACAGTGGCACTGGAGGTCGAACTGCAGCGGCGGGTCGAGGCCGGGCTGAAACAGATGCTCGGCATCCGCTTCGTGGCATCGGAGTACGCGACCGGGCCGTGGCACCGGGGGCGGATCGACACGCTGGGGCTGGACGAGAACGGCAGCCCGGTGGTGATCGAGTACAAGAAGGGCTCCGACAGCGGGGTTCTGTCGCAGGCCGTCTCGTATCTGACCTGGTTGCGTTCGGCGCAGCACGAGTTCGAGGCGCTCGTCCGAAGGGTGCTGCTGCACGAAGGCTGCCGAGTCGATCGACTGGCGGCGTCCGCGGATGGTCTGCATCGCGGCCGGCTTCTCCCACCACGACCGGGTGCCTCTATGGGGTTCGTCAAGGAAATCGGGCTGCATTAGGGTGGTGTGGCCGGGCAGCATGGCGGGATGCCGGATCTGCTGCGGGACGACGTCAGGGAGTTCTTCGACCCTGACCTGATGGGGTCGCTGCCGGATGTGCGTGTCGCAGACACCTCAGTCGAGGACTGGCAGGCGGTGCTTGATCTGGTGCGGTCGCAGGGGTGGTCGTGCGAGTACTCCGAGGACGGTGTCGCGGTTCGGCTGCCACGAGCTGCGGACATGCTCGCCCGCGGTGAGAGCGTCGACGCACTGTTGAGGGTCTGGCCCGCCTCTGGATTCCTGGTGATCTTTCGAGCGTATGAGGCCAGCTCGATCGACTTCGATGTTGATCTGCGGGAGCTGCGGGGCCAGGACGGCGTCAATCTGCTGTGCCGTCTGTTGCGGGCGATCGGGCGCCGGCTCGGCAAGCCGGTCACGTTGACTCCGGAGTCTGACCCGTTCCACCCGCTTCTGGGGTTCGATCCTGCGGCCAACTGCGTGGTGCTGCTGGCGGATCCGAATGTCAGCTGACTGCCGTGGCTGGCCGGCACTCGTAGAAGGTCCCGTCGCGGAGCATGGCGAACAAGACGTCGACCCGGCGCCTGGCCAGGCATAGGAGTGTCTGGGTGTGCCGTTTGCCCTGGCCGATCTTCTTGTCGTAGTAGGCGCGGGAGGCCGGGTCGCTGAGCGAGGCGAACGCGGCCAGGAAGAACGCCCGTTTCAGCTGCTTGTTGCCCCGTTGGGAGGGTTGCTTGCCGCGTATGGAGGAGCCGGAACTGCGGGTCGCCGGGGCAAGCCCGGCGTAGGAGGCCAGGTGGGCAGCGGTCGGGAACGCGCTCGCATCACCGACGTCGATCAGGACCCGAGCGCCGGTCCTGGTCCCGATGCCGGGCATGGACGTCAGAATCTTGGACAGCGGGTGCTCGTCCACCAGTGCCTGGATCTGCTTCTCCAGGAGCCTGCGCTGGTCGAGGACGGCCTGCAACGAACCGGCCAGACTCGGCACGATCAGCGCGGCCGCCTCGGTGCCCGGGATGACCACGGTCTGCTCGTCGAGAGCGGTGAGGCCGCCACCGCGGAGATGCGCGCCCGCGGGTACCAGCCGCTCGTGCCCTACCCGGGCCGCACGAACGCGACCTGGCCCTCCCGGTGCACCATCCCGGACAAGGCCGACCAGGCCCACAACCGCCTGAAGCTCGGCTCCCGCGGCGGCCGGCCGCTGCGCTTCGACCCGGTCGACTACCGCGAACGTCACGCGGTCGAGTGCGGGATCAACCGTCTCAAGAGGAACCGCGCCGTCGCCACGCGATACGACAAACTCGCGGTCCGCTACGAGGCGACCGTCCTCGTCGCAGCCATCAACGAGTGGCTGTGACCCTTGGCCATCACACGGTGGGATCCACGTTCCACGTCTCCGGCAGATCGCTGCCGCAGAAGACGCAGACGAAGTCGTCCTCGCGCACGATGTTGTGCTCCTGGCAGTTGGGGCACCGCCGGAACACCACCTCGTGGGTGAAGCCTGAGGGCCGCCCAAGTTCTACATCGTCCAGAGCATGAGCGACTGCCGGCCAGGAGGTCACGTCCGGGCAGTATCCGGTGGACTGGTTGCTGACCTCGCCCACGGTCCACCGGTCTGCCTCACGCATGAAGCTGATCTCGCCGGCACTCAGAACCATGTCCCCACCAGCGCAGGCCACGTGCTCGCTTCGCCGCGGCGCCAGCCGAAGCACACCATCCGTGCCAACCACGAAGGTGAACGGTTCGGTCAGCTCCGCTGGCGATCGCTCAGCGATCCAACCGTCGAAGTCAGCCGCCGAGCTTGTCGGGCACCCGCCGGTGCCAGGCCGGACCGCAGCCTTCAACTCAACCGGTCCGACATATCGGTAACTCCGCCCCCGCGCACTCACATCAGCCAACCTAAAGCACTTCCGACACACGCCCTAGCTTCCCCGGGCACGTACTGAACTTGTTCAGGTGATGTCCGGTGATCAACTGACAGTTGAGGGGCGAGTCCGATAGATCTTGGCGCGTGAATGACTCCGCGCCGGCACCCGAGGACGACGAGCCCACCTCCATCACCGAGAAGGCCAAGAACCTACGCAAGAAGCACAAGGAGAAGATGATCTTCGCCATCAGCGCTGGCCTGCTCGTCGCTGGCGTGCTCATCAAGCAGGCCATGGACCAGAGCGCCACCGAGGGCGCCGAGGACACTGAGTCCGCGGAGGACGTCGAGGGCAGCGAGGACACCGAGGACGCTGGAGCGGCCTCTGGTCCTTCGACCGCCAAGGACCCACGGAAGTCCCCCGTCGAGCACGAGGTGAGCGGGTATACGCGGACCTTTCCTGATGGACGCGTCATCGACATCGCCCCTTAGACACGCGGCGGCAAATCCGACGGCGCGGACGAGGATGCGGCCGAGGAGCCCGGCGAAGCCGCAGCCTGAGCGCCCGGGACAGGGTTGCCGGCCTCCCAGAGGAGGTGTTCCGCAAGGGAAGATCAGGGCGTGACTGATTTCCTCAAGGAGCACCAGACGCTCATACTTGTGCTCCTCCCTATCGTGGTCGGCTTCGTCGGAGCCTGCCTCGGCGCCTGGCTCCAGGCCCGCGGAGGCGTGGCACAGGCCAAGGCCGCAGAACAGGCAGCGAAAACGGCTGCGACAGCAACCCTCCAGGCAGTCCGGGAACAGGCCGACCACGCCGCAGCCGCGGCCCACACCGCTGCTCTGCGCGAGCAGCGGATCAGCGCAGCGACGAACATGATCGGCAGTGACAGGGCGTTCGGCCGAGTTCTGCACACGATGTTCCGGGAGCCCGACACGGACTCCACGTCCGCCTACGACGAACTTCTCCACGCCTGGGGAGGGGTCCAGCTTGTCGCTCCCACCTCCCTCACCACCGCGTCCTCCCGCGTTCTGAAGGCGGCACAGGACGTCCAGCGCCTTGCTCGCCAACGCGGTGAGGCGTACCGGCTCTACATGCAGTTGACGCGCGTACATATCGGGATGCCCGCGTACGAGGACACCCGACAGGCTGTGGAGGCCCTGCATGCCTGGCGTGTTGCGTATGCCGCCGACGCCGCGAACATGATGGAGGTGCACGATGCGGCATCTGCGGCTCTCGGCCGGCTCCCGGCCCTGGAGCCAGAGCAGGCGTCGACTCTGCTCAACGACTCTATGAACCCTGAAATGGGTCCTCTACTCGAACAGTCCTGGCGGGAGCACAACGAGGCCATGGACGAGTTTGTCAGCTGCGCGCGCGCCGTCCTGGGCGTCAGCGACTAGGGTCCGTCTTCAAAAGGATCTTGCCCAGAGCAGGAATGACGCCAGGCTGACCGCCGCTTCGTAGGAGGCAGTGGTCTTGTCGTATCTGGTGGCGATGCCGCGGAAGCCTTTGGGGCGGTTAAAGCAGCGTTCGACCATGTTGCGGTGGCGATAATTCTCTCGGTTGAAGCGAGGTGGCCGGCCGCCGTGACTGCCGCGGTTTCGGCGGTGCCTTTGCTGGTCGTCTTTCTCGGGAATCGTGGTGGCGATGCTGCATCGTCGCAGGTAGGCGCGGAATCCGCGGGAGCTGTAGGCCTTGTCTGCCACGATGTGGTCGGGTGTGGAGCGTGGTCGGCCAGGGCCATTGCGGGGCACGCGTATGCATTCGAGCAGGGCTTACGCCATGACGCTGGCGTATCGTTGGCCGACGGTGAGCATGAGTACGAGGGGCCTGCCTCGGCCGTCGCAGGCGAGGTGGAGTTTGGTGGTCAGGCCTCCTCGGGAGCGGCCGAGGGCGCGATCGTCCGGTTCGTCCTGCTGATGCCTCCCCCTTTTCGTCCGGTGGCGGCAGCGTGCTGGTGGGCCCGGACGATCGTGGAGTCGATCTGGACCAGCCAATCGATGTCGCCGGCGGCATCCGCGTGGGCCTGGATCTGCTGCAGGGCCCGGGTGAACACGCCGTCGATCGCGTAGCGGCGGAACCGCGTGTAGACCGTCTGCCAGGGACCGTAGCGTTCTGGCAGGTCACGCCAGGAGATCCCGGTCCGGATCTTGTAGACCATCCCATTGATGGTCCGACGATCCTCCGCTCGGGGCCGGCCTCGGACAGCCCGCGGTATCAGCGGGCCGAGTAACTCCCGCTCTTGATCGGTGAGTTCATGACGACGCATCACGCCATCATGATCCATCATGATGGATCATCGAACGATCTTTTGAAGACGGACCCTAGCTAGCCGCGCGTCAGTCGGTGAGAGGTTCTGTCCCCGTTACGTCGTGATCGATTCCGGCACGCAGGGTGCGGCCGCCCGATGGGATCACCTCGACGAGGCGTTCCTCCTCTTCACGGGACAGATCCGCGAAGAGCCGGATGGACGTGTTCACAAGTTCCAGGAGCGGGACACTACCACGAGGTGGTCTCACGGAGGCGATCCGGGTGGAGAAGTTGTACCTCACCGGGACGCTACTGGGCGGCAGGGCCTCAAGGTTTCTGACCAGGGTTCCCGGCCCGAGGGATTCACTGAGGTGGCGGAGCCGGTCCCCATGCAGAGCGCCTACCTCCCCTTCGTACGCCACCTTCCCGCCACCGTTGACCAGTGTCACGGCCTTGAGACTTAGCCCTAGGAGTGGCAGAAGCTCCCCTACCTCGTCGAGGGTTGGCAGTTCGTAAGGGGCCCGTGCCGCTGACGATGTCAGGTGATCGACCTTTCGGGCGAGCCTGAGAACGAAGCTGGGAGCGTCGAAGCTGAGCATGCCCTCGCTCTTTGTCCAGCGATGGAGGGCGGAGCTACGGCGAGCGGCGACCGAGGAGGAGGGGGCTACGGCGCAAACTCGAGCGTTCCAAGTGCTCAGCGCCGAGCGCATAAGGTGCTGGAGGTTGTCGGTGGCGACGGCTCTGGGGTGCCCCAGCAGATCGGTCAGAGTGATCTCACGAGCGATGCGGCTCCAGAAGTCATCATCATGAACCTCCTGGCCTTCGAGGAGATACTCGAGCGACAACTCGTCCAATGGCTGGGGATACCTGGGAACGCGTTCCATTGCGGCCATCGGCGCTCCGCTGGTACGCCACATAGTCCCCAAGAAGGCCGTCAGACGGCGCGCGATCGGAGTGGACAGCGTGTCCCTGGCGAAGGTGAGTGCATCCTCGGTCGCCTCAGGCTCGCCGCGGCGGGCCGCTTGCACTCCGCTCATCATGGCACGGGCCAACCGGGACACAGAGCGCTCGTCAAGAAGCCCCTGACCGCCTTCGATGACGGTATTCGCGATCAGGCGCCTTAGCGCGACATCGGGCAGCTCGCCGGAGGTCAGTTCCGCGAAAGCTGCCAGATCCAACACCAGGGTGTTGTGCTCGATAGCGAGCGAGTCCAGAGCTCGGGCGTCAGAGGCAGAGCGCAGGACCCCGAGTGCCAGAACAATGGGCCGGTCCTGGGGCGCCAGAAGCCGGACGTCGAATCCGATCTCATCCGCGTCCGTCGTGCTACGCAGGTAGACGTATCGGTCGCTGAGGTCGTCGTCGTGCGGCCACCGGACGACCAGGTCCGGCATATGGGCGTGGTTGTAGAACTCGGTGCTCCTGGTCCGGATCTGCGGATTGATCTGCCAAAGCTGCTGTTCGAGGAGTCGTTTGATCTTGGCGAACGAGCTGTACGGGTCGTCCGCCTCAAGTGCCTCTGCGATCGACGATGCGACGGCGTTCACCACTCTCCCTTCAGCGTCAACTGATGCGCCAGAATGGCCCGCCATTCAGTGAGCGGCAGCAGGCCCTCCTGCTTCTCCGACAGGACGATGCGCCACATGCGCTCGGACACACTCTGCACCGCGGTCGCGTCGACCTTGTCCCTGGCCTCGTCCTCGGAGACGTCACCGAAGATGCGTTGCCGATGCTGCACGACAGCGGACTCGATCCTTTCTGGCTCGTGCAGGCGCGACCAATTCTGCACGTTGAACGGGGCCCAGGTGATCCACATATAGTGATCGCCGAAGAGATACTTCCCCTGGTGCGCGACGTAGCACTTGGCGAGGAATTCGATGAAGTGAGTGCCCTGGTCCGCCGGGCTCTGATAATTCTTGACCTCCGCGCAGAACTGGTCCCCATGGTACGCAGCGCCCCGCATTGACCCGCCCAGGTCAAAGGAGAAGGTCTGGCCGCCCTCCGGCCAGGCGAGCGTCAGTTTCCTCGCCCAGGCGTCCGAGTCCGTGTTCGCGAAGGCCCCCGAGATCCGCATCGTGCCCTCAAGATAGAGCTTGGCTCTCTTGGCTCCCGAGATCCCCTTGAAGTGGGCGTCCTCTCCTACCACGGGGAGAGTCTAAACCCTGCAGAAGGTCCGGCGGGCAGTACATGGGTACCTCAAGACCGGCCAGTCGTCAGGAAGCCAGCGCAAGCGCAGCTCGCTCGTGAACGCCTTCGCCCCAGTCCGGCGCGGACGGGGGTGAAGGATGTTTAAGGAGCCACGAGAGCGGGGCTTCCATCCGCTCCCCTGCTCCGAAGACGGCCTTGTGCGCGTCAGCCTGGAGATGAGCGTAGCGCTGGGTGGTCTGGAAGCTTTCGTGGCCGAGGAGGTGCTGGACCTCGTAGAGCGAGACTCCCCTCTGGACAAGCCACGAGGCGCAGGTGTGGCGCATGGAGTGCGGCGGGTAGTGCGGGACGAGCTGCAACTCTCCGTCGTCGCCGAAGTGATAGGCGGCCTCGACCGCAGGCCACCAGGTCTGCCGGCGCCAGTTGCTATCGGCGAGGAGGCGCCCGGAGCGGCCCTTGGTGATGGTCGTGAAGACCACTGCGTCGCGGTCGAGCCGATGGACGTGGCGTTCGAGGGCCTCCAGGACGTGGGGCGGGAGCGGGACCTCCCGACGGCTCTTGGAACTCTTCGGGTACTGCTTGATGCCGCTCTTGGTGTTGACTTCCACCACGAACAGGCGCGAGCGGCGCATGTCGATGCGGTGGCGGTGAAGGCCGGAGAGCTCTCCCCAGCGCAGTCCGGTGTAGAAGCCGAGCAGGCACATCGTCCGCCACACGGGGCGAGTCCGTCGAGGATGCTCTGCGCCTGGTCGGGCGTGAACCACTGAGGCGGTTTGACCGCGATGGGCGGCAAATCGATGCTGCGACACGGACTCACCGCGATCACATCATCGTCGACCGCAGCCCGCATGATGGACGACGTCAGGTTGTAGGCCCGCTTGATCGCGGCAGGGCCTGCGGCTGCGCCAACTCGAGGCACGGGTGTCCCGAACTCGGCATCAGCAGTGGCCTTCCCGGCGGCCTGCGCCAAGCGGCCGTCTGGATGCTCCGCAGGAACCGCACCAGTAGGAACCGGTGGGCCACCGATGTACCGATGGTGGTCCTGGTGACTCCTGAGGGCACGGGCCTGGCCCGGATCCAGGGGTGGGACCCGGATACCGACGACGGCGCAGGGGCCTGGGTCCCGTACTCGACCATGCTGATCAGGCTGACCCGGCTCGCCGAAGTGCGCCCTCTGCTGCCCGGGCCCCGCGACGAGGAAGCTGCCCCCCAGGCGCCGGAGGTGGCACGCCGACCGCGCCGAACAGCGCCGTTGTGCCGAGGAGTGGCTGCAGCGAATCCGTGCCACTCTCAGGCGCGAACCCACTCTGCTCCTGGCCGAGGCCCAGAACGCCCGCTCCCACTGGACCTGGCTCCAGGACGGCCGCACCGAACCCGACCGTATGCGGGACGGTGAGGCGGACTCCCGGCGCCTCGACTCCGATCTCCGTCTCGTCCGCGTCCGCACGGGGCGTGGCAGGGAGACCCCACAGTGGTGGGGCGTCCATCCCAGCGGCGGAGCGAACGGCATCGCGGCCGGCCTGTGGATTCCCGCAGGTCACGGCCCCGACGGGCGGGTCTTTGACTCGGCCAACTCCAAGCCGGCGCAGTTCAAGTCGCCGCCGTCGAGGCGGACAAGCTCGCACCACGCCCGATCCGGCCAGCCTCGCTCAGCGCCCCTGTACTCGCGCAGCGCGCTCTTTCCTTTCCGCCGTTCGCAGCAGCTCCGTCTGCTGAGCACGACCCGCTTCAGCGACGGCAGCGAGAGCCGGAACGCGGATGGAAAGGTCGGTGAAGTAGTCGATGAGATGTTGGTGTCTGGTCGACTCCTCTCCCCGCCATGAGTCGACCCATGCGACGTCGGCCGCGATGTGCGCGGCGGGTACGCCGTGGTCGAGGAGAAGTGGTCCGAGGCCTTCCAGTGTTTCGTTCCGCTGGCCCACAAGGGCTTCGAGGAGCTTGTCGGGGGTGACCACATTGTCCATGATCAGCTGCTCTGCCAGGCTACGGTCGGCACCTACAAGCTGGACAAGTGGGCTGTGGCCGATGCGTGGAAGGTCCGCACAGCGGACGGTAAGACGGTAGCGGTGGCTCTGCGGGAGGCGGTCCAAGCGCAGGTCGCACCCATAGGGCTCGGGTGCGACAAAGTAGCCCTGCTCGACCATTTCGTCGAGGCGCTCCGTGTACCACGCTTCCAGCAGATCGGGGGCGTGCTCGGCAAGGTGAGCTAGGAGCTGGCCGGCACGCCACTGGTCGTGCTGGGGCAGATCCTCGGGGCGGAGGTGGCGCACGGCGTCACACCAGGTAGCTCGCCATGTATCCGGTAGTGACGGGCCGTGGGGTTGTCCAATGGCGAAGATCACCGCCGAGCTGCCGGCGACGACAGCGTCCGGGTGACGCAGCAAACGGTGTAGTACCTCGTGCGGCTCGTCACGGAGGAAGATCGAGTCCAGCAGCCAGGCATCTTCAGCGCGCAGCTTCGCGACCACGAGCTGGGCAGCCGTGTCGTCTGCACCTCGTCCGAGGACAGTGGAGATCACACCGGTTCTGAAGCGGGGATCATCCAGCGCAGAGGTGAGGACCTCAGCAGACAACGTGTCGGGGGAAGTCGTGAGCCATCGGATCAGTGCTGCTCGATGAATCGGCAGGCTGCCAGCTGCCGTTGCTGCTGCGTGCCAGGCGGCGGGATCGGTGAGGTGCGGCACCATTTGGTCGGCGACCCAGGTGCCGCCTCCGTGGTCTCCCGCGAGCTCGGATTGCTCGGCCAAGGCGACGAATCGCGCGACTCCGGCAGTCGGGCCGAGCGCAGCAATCCCTTGGGCGAGAGACTCCACTGTGCGGACGCCGCCTGGGACGGTTTCGTCCCGGTGGCCCATGGCATCCCGACGACTCCAGCCGGTGAAGAACTCCACATCAGGATCAACGTCCAGTGCCGGAAGGTTGCGTCCTGCGTCGCCGGCCCGCGCGTATGCGGCGTTGAGCATGCGCCGAGCACGTAGAGCAAGACCAGGAAAGGTCTGGAGCAGATCATGCAGGGTAGCCAGCATGCGAGCCCCTCCCTTCGCTCCCTGGTTCTTCTGTTCCTTGCTCGGTTCGCTGTTGTGCGGAACGAACCCTTCACCGAGCCTTACCCATGAGCCAGCCAGGTCCAGCAGAGGAACAACCGCGGCGGGGGCGTTGTTCAGGCCGTCCGGTCGATCGGTCTCCTCGATCACAGGCGCAACCTGATCCCACAAGGAGATGAGCCGAGCCAGGTTCTCAGCACTTTCGACGCCCCGGGCAAGTGTGACCGTGTTGGGGCTACCCGGGTCAGTCCAGGTCCCAGATGTTTCGGCAGAGAAGACGCTCGCGAGCACCTCAGTGCCTACACCCCATTCGGCCGGAGAGCGGTGAGTACTCAGCCACTCCAGGACGGGCTTCAACAGCAGCCCTCGAATCTCGAACACGGTTCCGAAGTCCGGATCGATCGATTTGGCCACGTCGTCGAGAACACGCAGCGGGTGCTGCGGGGTGGAGTGGCGTGGACGCTCGTCACCCACGGCAAGGTCGAGCAGAGCGGCTATCGCTTCAGGCAGTAGGTACTGGGTCGCCGACTGTGCAAGTTGGCGAGCAGCTGCGTCACCTTGCCGGTCCGCGGTGGTGCCGCCCATTTGCTTGGAATCACGCGGGACGGCGAGGACTGTACGAGCCTGGGCGACCGCGAACTGTGCAGCCTCTCGGTCCAGACGGGCGTATTCGGACACCAACGAGAAGGTGCCGGTGTCCCACTCGGTCGGTGCGGGCAAGGCTCCAACCCAGCTCTCGACTGCCGTCCGAGCGTCCGAGGAGACGGAGACCCGGGCTGCGGATATGGCGGCGGAGACGAGGTCACGGCTCCTGGTCGGGAAGGCGTCAAAGAGAGTGGACCACGGCCTGCCTGCCGGGCGCGTGAAGAACCACCGGGCAATCAGTGGTGCGCGCAGCGCTGGTTGCAGCCGCCAGATGTCGTGAACCGTCTCTACGAGGCCGTGGCGCGCAAGGCGCTCCATCAGGCCGGACATCCTGGCCGGCGGCTCGCCGACGAGAGGCGCGAGCGCGTAAAGCGTCTCGCTTGAAGCCCCTCCGAGTGCCGCTACACAAGCCAGAGCATCGACGGCTGTCTCGGTCTCCGTGATACGGCGGAGATGACGCTCTACGTTGGCCAGGTGTGCTGCGCCGTTGGCTACCCGTCCTCCCTCTCCCGTCGTGAACAGCTGGCACAAGGTGACGGCCCAGCCCGGTCGTCCAGCCGCCTGGTCGAGAACTGCCGCCCGGGCCCGGTGCCCAGTGACGCCCAGAGAGGTGACCAGTGCGTTCATGTCGGATCGCTCCAACAGGTCGATGTCGTAGCGGACAGCGCCGGGCAGGGCCGCCGCCACCTCGTCTGCCCTGTCGGGCCAGGTGGTCGCGACGATGGCGAAAGCATGTTCCGCACCGTGACGCGCCCGCCGCAACACACGCATCTCGTCGATACGAATGTGGGCATCGTCCACGACAACGGCGGCAGGGCGAGACGTCAGCAGTTCGTCCAGGATGCGGTCTGCTTGCGCCTGCTCCAGGTAGGCGACCTTGCCTATCAGTTCGACGGTGAGCCGGGTTTTCCCCACACCGGGCACGCCGGCCAACACGACATCCCGGCCGAAGGCGACGGCCTCGTTGAGCTCGGCCAGATCAGCCTCTCGTCCGAGGAGATCGGTGTGCTCAACGTCTTCTTCCGCCAGGTCCAGCGGCCGGTCAAGCAGAGCCTCCAGCTCTCCTCTGATGCCGAGGAGGTTGAACCTCCACATCGGTTCCTTGGCAAGACGGGAAGCGAACCAGTCCCGGGCATAGATGTGCGGCGCTGGGAGACCACGATCTCTACACAGTCGATCCATGGAAGCGCGCCTGGTAGCGTCGACAGGCTGCGAGCAAGCCATCACAATCAGATCGGCTTGCACACCCTCTTCATGCATTCGACGAAGGCCCGTCCGCAGGTTCGCCACAGGATCACCCGTAGTGACGAGCAGACGCCCCCGAGCATCCGCGTCCTGAGGACCCCACGGGAAGTAGATGTCGGCGTCGCGACCGAAGTCATGCCCACCCTCAACCGCGGACAGGCCCGGATACTGTGATTGCAGGAGCGCACAGGAGCAACGTTCGAACTCCGTTGGATGGATAGCCTGTTCATCCATCGCCCGGCGCACACGTGCAATGAGATCCATGGAAATTCATGCTACGCGTACTAGCATCAATATGCTTCCTCCGACGGTGGCCCCACACCTAGAGGAAGACCGCTCCAGGCAGGCACGGGAACGGCCAGGCGAGAGTAAAGCTCGGCAATGGGAGCGCTGCCCCTCGGACGTAGTAGTCGACCGTGACGGTGTCCACCGTACGCCGAGACGAGACCTTCCCACGCGGTTCGGCGGTTGTCATACCGATTGCGAGCGGGCGCCAGTGCTGGTCGACGGACGCTCATAGGACACCTCACGCTTACCCGCCACCGCCGGCTTCGAGACGTGTTTCAAGTGCCGTTCCCACCGCCGATACTGCTTCGGCCAGGCTCCTGAAGACCTGAGTGCTTCGCCCAAGCCGTTTCGCCCCCCGCGCCAGAGGCTCACGCATCTGACGCTCGCAGACGACGAAGTCCGCGTAGCCAGCCGCACAGGAAAGGTAGACCATGTCGATCACATCATTCGGCTTCCACGTGGTGCCACGGTTGAGGTGACGCTCATGGAGCATCTCCCGGTAGAGGCCCAGGGCCGGAAGGGGGCTCATCTACTGAACCGGCTGAGATGCCGTACCCCAGTCCTTCAGTTGCTCCGGCGTCATCCCTGCGGCAAAGGATTCCTCGGCGACCTTGGTCCGCAGGTCACTGAGAAGCCATGCATCGATCGCCTTGCGCTTCTGCTGAGCATCGCCGCCGTGGGTGTCCAGCCAGTCACTGAATTTCTGGTTCGCCTCCGTCCAGCCGATCTCAGGACCGCGCTCCCCGCCTTCCGAGTCCAGCATGGTGTCGATCAGGCTCACGGCAGAAACAAGCACCTCGTGCTGGAACGCCGCCCTCGATGGAAAGTCTGCCGGCGCCGGAGAGGGAACGAAGCCTCTCGCGGCGGAATGAATCGAGTTCGGCTCCAGTGTCACGACCGGTGGTCTCTCCTCAGATCGCCCGATCTCCGCACGGAACATCAGACGGAGTTCATCCCTCCACACTTGCAGCGGATCCCGCAGCTGCCATCCCCTGCTGGACTGAAGAATGGACAGGCCAAGACGGTACCGCCCCTCCGCGTCTGACCATTTGGTCGTCTCGTAATAGTGCCCCGACGAAACGGGAAGAATGATCTTGCGCTCCGTCGACCACTGGGCAAGTCGAAGAGCCGCGACTCGGTCATCCGCTGTCCCGCTCCGCTGCCCCCGCATCGCGTCGCTCACAATGCGCCACTTGTTCTGATCCAGATAGACGACGAGCCGTCCGGCCAACTGGTCGGCTCGATCGAGCCGGGGGAGCTCGAACACGATGCTGTCGCCGTTGAGCGTCTCCACGACCAAGCCTTCAAAGGTCGGTGGGTAGGAGACCCGCGACAGCAGACTGGTAGGTTCGAACAAGGGGCTAGGTAGCGGCAGGCGCGCCTCTTTGCCGTCAGACCTGACCAGTACGAGGGTGTCCGAACCCCGGTCTACTGTGATCAACACGACGGGCAACTCGTCTGGGCTATCCATCCGCTCATGATGCACAAGCACCGAACCCTGACGACATGGTGGTCTGACGATCGACTCCGTCCGGAGCCACAGGCCGGGCACGCCGGCCTCCTGTACCACCATCAGACGAAGAAGCCACTGACCCCACGCAGCACACCTGCCTACTGGTCAGCAAAGTCAGTAAGAGGTCGGTATTCAGCTGACCAGACCTGCTCACACACGAGCAAACCCTAGAAGCACACCGCACCGGCTGCGGCGCTGGGAGGGAGGGGCGGCGAACCCATCCCTCCCAGCGCCGGACAGAAGGTCGGAGACATGGCCGAACAACCATCCTTCAGGCACCAGCCAAGAGCAGGAATGCCTAGGTCAGCCCCCGGGCTTTCAGCCGGGTCGGTGGGACCTCCGGCGCGTCGAGGCGATCGCCGTCATGGCCGACCACCTCGCCGAACCGGTCGGACGTCATCCACGTCCCTCGCCGCGCGGATCTCCTCGTCGGTGCGGCCCACGAAGGTCCACCACACAACGCGGAAGTCGCGTTGGCCATCTCGTGGATGAACTGCATGCCAGAGCTGCTGGTCAGATAGGCTGCCAGAGTGTTCCGCCGATCTGATTCGGCGATACATTTCATCTGTTCGGGCCACGCGGGTGATCGGGGGGCGACTTCGCTCCCGTTGGCACGGCGTTCGGTCATTCCGCTCAACGAGGCGAGACAGTAGACGGGATTTTCGGCCGGACCAACCCGGGGCCCTATCGATGTCGGCAGCCGGGCGTGTTTCGCCGCCCGACGCCCACTCGTCCGCAGGGGAACGCATCGATGGCCGAAACCGGCACGTCTTACCGTGATCTCCGCGCCCTGGTGATCAACTGCACTCTCAAGCGGTCGCCGGAGCGCAGCCATACACAGGGGCTGATCGACATCAGCACCGGGATCATGGAGCGCCAGGGCGTGCAGGTCGAGGTGCTCAGGGCGGTGGATCTCGATATCGCGACCGGTGTCTGGCCGGACATGACGGAGCACGGCTGGGAGACGGACGAATGGCCCGTCATCTACTCGCAGGTGATGGCCGCCGACATCCTGACCCTAGCGGGGCCTGTGTGGCTGGGAGACAACTCCTCGGTCATGAAGAAGGTGATCGAGCGTCTGTACGCCTGCTCGTCGATCCTCAACGAGCGCGGCCAGTACGCCTACTACGGTCGTGTGGGCGGCTGCCTGATCACCGGCAACGAGGACGGCGCCAAGCACTGCGCGATGAACGTCCTCTACAGCCTCCAGCACCTCGGCTACGTCATTCCGCCACAGGGGGACGCAGGCTGGGTCGGCGAGGCCCAGCCCGGGCCCGTCGTACCTCGACCCTGGCTCCGGCGGGCCGGACAACGACTTCACGAACCGCAACACGACCTTCATGACCTGGAACCAGCTCCACCTGGCAAGGATGCTCAAGAACACCGGTGGCATCCCCGCCCACGGAAACCAGCGCTCCGAGTGGGACGCCGGCTGCCGCTTCGACTTCGAGAACCCCGAGCACCGCTGAGTGCAGCGCGGCCTGGGTGATCGAGGATGGCCCGGCTGCCGCGCACGACAAGAATCTCGGAGTGGACCGAGTCGCCGTAGGGAGCGGGGCGGTGTCCAGAGCTCGTACCAGAGCTGGTTGCTTCGCCACGCAGGCCACGACAACCGCTCCGCGCACTGGTCCCCGCAATAGCCGTATGTCCAGTCGGCGCTCACGCATGTCTCACCATGGGCGACGGTGAACGTGTAGGCGGGGCCCACACGTTGGCCTTGGCGAGGCCGGTGCGCAGGCCTCAGGTTGCACCGTAGGCGAGGTCACGCACGACATGAACTGCCGGGTCTGACCGAGCCACATCGCGCCTGTCCGACGGCAGGTACTGCCACCGCTCGGGCGATCGTCGTTCTCCACCCCCAGCCATTGGGCTGAGCCCGCCTGGCCTATGGCTCCATGAGGAGGACGACTCGATCGGTCTCGACATCGAAGCCGAGGATCGGGTGGCCGTAGCCACCCTCCCCATCCATCAGCACCGGCTTGCCCAAACGCCACCCGATCTCCTGGAGAAAGCCGCACAGCACATCGAGTCGTTCCTGCCCCTGCAGTTCCTCGCAGGTCGACGTCGAAGTCGACCACCTCGTCGTCGAGGAAGCGGAAGATCGCCAGCACATCAGCAGACAGCCAGACCCGCAGGGTCGGGCACTCGGCATCGACCGGGCGGGACAGCGCGACCTCCGCCCGGGGCAACGGAAGCGCCGTCTCCCCCTCCGAGTACTGGTACTTCCAGACAGCTCACGTCGTCCCACAGCAGGTTAGCCACCCCGCCATGCTGCCCGAGCTTCTTGACGCGATGCACGGGGCTTTCGCTCGTGTGTGGGGAAGCGCTCGTGGTCTCTGCCCAGCGGAGGGCGGAAGCGGCACGGTCGACGGGCGAGAGTGGGCTTCGAAGTCGTCCGTCGACGAGAGGGGTTCGCTGTGGGGACACGGTGGAGTCGGGGTGCCGCGCGCAAGGGTGAGGCCTCACTGGAAGTGCTGCGTGCGCGGAGTGCCGAGCTGTTCGTGGAGGTGCAGCGGGCGGATACGAAGGCGACGGCTCTGTGCGGGGTGGCCGGGGGTTTGCTGGCGCTGGTCGCGGGGGTGTGGGTGTCGTCGCCGGTGCGCGGTCCGGTCGGGCCGGTCCTGGTAGTCGTGGCCGTACTGCTGGTGGCTGCCGTGGGGGCGGCGCTCATGGCTCTGCGACCCGTACTTCCCCGGGGAGTCAGTTCCGCATGGGAGGCCGATGGCGACCTTGAGGGCCTGACACGTCAGGAGGCCGGGCGGATGGCGGTGTTCGAGGGACTCGCACGGCGGAAGTTCGGTGCGGTCCGCTGGTCCGTCGATCTCGTCGTCGCCGCGCTGGCGGTGGCTGGATTGGGCCTGTTGATCGCCCTTTATGCCCCCTGAAACCATTCCTCCCCACGAGTGGGTTCCTACGTCTGGGGGGTTATGTACCAACCACACAGAGCCGTTCTGGGCGAGCCGCTGTGGGCCCAGTTGCGTGACCTGGCCCCGGTGCGGGTGCGTCCGGCGCGCAGCGTACTGCTGCGGCAGGGTGATCCCGGTACCCACGTGATCGTGCTGGCGGAGGGGTCGGCTTTGGTGACGCTGACCGGTTCCGACGGGGAGCGCGCGCTGTTGTCGGTACGGGGATCGGGCGAGTTGCTGGGTGAGTTGGCGGTCCTGGACGCGAAACCGCGTTCGGCGTCGGTGATCGCGGCGGAGGTCTGCCGCGTCCACCTCGTGCCCGCGGCCGACTTCCTTCGGTTCGTCGAGGGAAGCGGTCTGGTCAACTTGCTGCTCAGACACGCGATCGCGCGGATCCGGGAGGGGGAGGCCGTCCGGCTCGAACTCGCCACCGCCTGCGTTCCCGTACGTCTGGCGAATTCTCTGGGTCGGCTTGCCAGGGCGGCCCCGGCGGCCCGGCCGGGAGTGGTCGTGCGCCTGACGCAGGCCGAGTTGTCCCAGATGATCGGGGCCTCTCGCAATGCCGTCGGTGCGGCGATCAAGCCGTGGCGAGAGCAGGGGTGGCTGGAGACCGACGCCGGCGGTGGGCTGTTGATCCATGACATCGCGGCCATCGAGGCTCAGGCCCGCGGCGTGAAGTGACCGGGCACACCCGCACGGTGCCAAGTAGTGGGCACCACGGCGCGGACGGGCCGCTGAACATGGGGCAACCGATTTCCCACTCCTGACCGAAAGGTCGGTGCCACCATGCTCCCTCTCCCGTCCGCGTCGCTCGACGTCCCGCCCGAGCACGCGCTCCTGGCCGTCGACATGCAGGGCTATAGCAAGATCCCGGAAGCCAGGATGGCGCCGGTGCGGTCGGACCTGGACGACGTCCTCTTGACCGTCCTGGCCCAGAGTGGTTTCGAGGACCCCCGGGCCGTGCCCGGCGCGTACAAGGACACGGGCGACGGCGCGATCTTCGTGCTGCCCGCCAAGGAGACCGCCCGGCTGATCGATCCGCTGCTCGGCCACCTGCACGCGGCGCTCGTACGGTACGAGCAGGGGCGGCTGACCGACGCCCCGCCGATCCGGCTGCGCGCCGCCGTGCACCTCGGACCGCTGACCCTGCCCGACCACCGCGGCGACGCCATCAACGAGGTGTGCCGGCTCCTCGACAGCGATGCCGTCCGCCAAGCCCTGGCCGCGGCAAGCGAACACGAGAACGGGTTCCTGGCGGCCGTCCTCTCGGAGCCGGCCTACCGCCGCACCGTGCGTGCGGGACGGACGACGGAGCTGGCCGAGGAGCACTTCCTGCCGACGGTGGCACGGGTCGAGGGGAAGCCACACTTCGAGGAGGGGTGCCGGCTCTACGTGCCAGGACTGACCCCGTACTTCCTCGGCCTGGCGATGTCCGCGAAGGCCGCTGAGGCAACGCCCCGCACCAGCCGGGCCCTCGGGACAGCCGTGCCGCCCGCACCGGCAGGAGCCACGTCGCCCGCTTTCCAGATCAACGGTGCCATGAACGACCCGACGCTCATCAACCAGGTCGAGGGAGACGTGCGCATCGAGCGGCGCCGGCCCTGATCCCGTCCGCGTCCCCTTCTTCATCCCCGGCCCGTTCGGAAAGGAACCCCGCGCATGACCTCGGCTGATCCCCTAGTACCTCCCGACTCCGTCCCTCCCAGCCCCGAGAGCGGCTTCCCCGCCGGTGACTTCGGTGATGGCGGCGAATTCGCCGACCAGGCGGCCCCGCGCAGCGCTCCTGTCTGGCCCCCGATTGCCCCGCCCGCCCCCTCGTGGCCCGCTGACACTCCGGTCGGTGAACCCGCCGATCCGCGCGTGATCGTCATGCCTCCCTTCGATCCCGGCCCGTGGCAGGTGCCGGTCACGGTGAACAACCCCGAAGTGGTCGTGGGCAGTGTCGCTGGCAACCTCAACTTCGAGACCAGGAAGGGGAACATCCTCGAAGGCTCCGTCCTGGCCCGTGACGCCATCAAGCAGACCCCGATGGTCCGCTCGGGGCAGTGGACCGAGGTGTGGACGCGTGCGCTGGATCCCGGGACGACACCGGCCCGTCTGCGCAAGCCGGTGCTGATCATCGTGGCTCCCCGTTCGTACGGGTCGACCACGTTCGCCCTGCACCTGCTCGCCGAGACCACCGACGACCCCACCACCATCATCAAATTGGACGCCGACTGGAAGACCCCCAAGGTGGGACGGCTTCCGCAGGAGCACCGCCACGCGTACCAGCTCGATCTCAAGGACCCCGATACGGACAGCATCTCGACGGACTTCCTCGACCATCTCGAAGACCATGCCGCGAAACTGGGACGCCTCGGGTCGACGCTGGTACTGACCGTGGCCAAGGACCTCTGGAGCAACCTCCCCGCACCGGCCCGTACGGGAATCCACGTCGTCCATCTGACCGCGCCGCCCCCGGCACGCGACGTCGTCGAGGCCCATCTACGGGCACGGAAGCTGCCCGGTCTCGTCTCCTACGTGCGTTCCGGCAGTGCGGCTGAGGACTCGCTGAACGGCCGAGACGCCGTGGAAGCGGTCCGCGCGGCCGACGCGATCAAGGACGCGTGGCAGGAGCACAAACGCCTGACGGGCACCGCGCTGCCGATGGACGAGGCGTCCTGGCGGCCCACGGTCGACGACGGGCTCTCGGCACGCATCACCGCCGCCCTGTCCGACTGGCGGGACAAGCTCGACCACCTGTTCGGGGAGACCATCACGACACACAGCAACAAGGAAGACTCCCTACCCCTCGAGGACCGCTGCCTGCTGCTCGCGCTCGCCGTACGCCAGTCCGCCCCCATGCCCCAGGTAGCCAAGGCCGCCCGCACCCTGCAGAACATCATCAGCACGAACGACGCGGCCAAGGGCGGCTTCGCCTCCACGCCCGAGGCCGTGTTCGCGGGACGCGGGCTGCGCCGCCGCGTCGTCGACGTCGGCGCCGGGGTCGACACCCACGACAACGTCGTGTTCGACCAGCCCGGCTACGGCAGGGCCGTCCTGACCTACGTCTGGGACAACTACGAGATCATGCGCGAACCCATGCTGAAGTGGCTGGTGAACGGCGGGGAGGGTGCCGGGGACGGCGAGCGCGTCGTCGAGGCACTCACCGTCCTGACTCTGCGGCACGGGAGCACCCCTCAGTTCCAGCAGCTCGGCACCCTCGCCCGAGCCGGCAAGAAGGCCCTGCTCAGTGCAGTGATGGTGCGGGCCGTGCGGGACGAGCACGCGGGCCGCCACGCCTGGGGCACACTGTACGGGTGGGCGTCGGCCGCCGAGTACGCCTCGACGGTCATCGCCACCTGCCGCGGCGTTCTTGACGCCACGGACGTGACCCCGTCCCAGGCCAGGATGGCCATGGTCCGGCTGCGCCGCGTCGCCAAGCACGCCCGGGACGAATCGGTCCTGGCCGAAGTCCTCGACGTCTTCGAGGAGCTGGTGACCCGGCCCGGGAGCGTTCAACTGCTGGTCTCCGAAGTCCAGGCCTGGCAGCAGTCGGGGAAGCCCGGCAAGGGCGGTCCTTTGGCCTTCCTCGCCCTGACGTCGGTACGGGACGACACCGGGCCGTGGCTCCTCTCGCAGGGCGCGCTGCCGAGCGTGGACGTGGAACGTGCCTTGCAGACCCTGCTCGGCGACATCACCACGGCACCGGGCACCATCGAACGGATCACGGGATGGGTCGGCGCATCGGCCACCGACCCAGCCTCCTATGCCCGGATCCGGGACCGACTGCTCCCGGCGCTGCGCGAACAGAAGTTGTTCAAGGCCGTCAAGGAGCTGATGGAGGCTCTCGACGAGGTTCACCTCGACGATGGGGCGAACGCGGCGGAGGATTTCTGGGGCCGGCTCGTCGACCCGCGCGTAGGCGCGATGTTCCCTCTCAACGGGACCTCGGCGTGAGGTGGCCCTGGCAACGCCCGGCGCGCGTCGCCCACTGCACCCAGCCCCGGATGCTGCCCTGTGCCACACCAGACATCTATTTCGAGGCGACATTCACCGTCGAATGGCGTCCTGCCCTGCGTACCCGCCCCAGCCTCGACGAGCTCGTCCTCAGCCGGACCGTGGCACGGGCCGGCGAGATCGCACGGCACTTCACGGCCATTGAGGTCCGCACCGCGCAGGACACCATCAACGCCGAGCTCGGCTCCGGACAGCACACGCGCGGCACCTCCTACCGCTGCCTGGCCGCCCGCGCGGAGCTCGGACTGTCGGCGGAGGCACACGCGACCATGGCCCAGCGGCAGGCCGACGAGGAGCGCGTTCGACGCCTGCGCTTCCTGCGTGCCCACCTGTACGACCATCCCGATCTGTTCGTACTCGACCGGATCGAACAGCAAGCGGGCTGTCCCGGTCCTGAGCAGGTGGCGGACTGGCACCGTCTGGCCCGGTCACTCGCCGCGTCCGGCCGCTGGTGGGAACCCTTGCTCGAACAGTGGCAGAGCGTCGGCCGGGGCTTCACCGACGTCGAACTGCAGAATCGGGCCTTGATCGCCCTCCACGACGCTCTCGGGGCTCTGCACGGTGAGGAGACGTCCTACCAATCCACCAGGATCGCGTCCGTACCCGCCAAGGTCTCCGTGGAGGGGCCGACGGCATGAGGCTGACGCTGATACGGCTCCTGCTCGACCCCCGCACCAGCTGGCGCGCGCTCCGCATGCGGCGCGAACCGGCCGCCGACGGACTGCCCTTCGACGCGATCTGGCGCCAGGCCCGCATGTTCAGCGCGCCGGACGAGATGGTGTACCGGATGCACGGCCACCGATTTCCCGTAGGACAGGAGGAAGAACAAGGGAAGGAAGACGGTCTCGCCGGGCCGCAGGCAGGCGCACCTGGCCCCCGTTAGATACCTCGCGGGCCGCCCTGCTCGAGGCCGTACGCACGATCGGCGAACATCTTCTCAATCATGCTGCGTCAGGGTGGTGGCGGCAGAAGTTCAGACGGCGGCGTGCAACCTTCCCCGTCCCAAACAGGCTCGCGGCCATCCCTGCGCGGACGGGGAGCAGGTGTACGCGTCCTGTCGGCGCGCTCGATCGCGGGGCCATCCCCGCAGGTGCGGGGAGCAGGCTTAAAGCTCACCTTGGTGATCCCGTCACCGAGGCCGAGAACCTCGCGGATTTCCTCGTCCGTGCGGCGCACGAGTTCCACCAATACGCGGAAGCCGCGTTGGCGATCTCATGGGTGAACTGCCTGCCAGAACTGCTGGTCAGATAGGATGCCAGAGTGTTCCGCCGATCTGGCTCGGCGACAACAGCTCCGTGATGAAGCGGGTGATCGAGCGGCTCTACGGCTGCTCCGGCCTGCTCAACAGCGAGGGCCAGTACGCGTACTACGGCCGGGTGGGCGGCTGTCTGATCACCGGCAACGAGGACGGCGTCAAGCACTGCGCGATGAACGTGCTCTACAGCCTGCAGCACCTGGGGTACGTGATCCCGCCGCAGGCGGACGCGGGCTGGATCGGCGAGGCCGGGCCCGGGCCGTCGTATCTGGAGCCGGGTTCGGGCGGACCGGAGAACGACTTCACCAACCGGAACACCTCGTTCATGGCCTGGAACCTGATGCATCTCGCCGCCATGCTCAAGCGGGCCGGCGGGATCCCGGCCCACGGCAACCAGCGCGCGGCCTGGGACGCGGGCTGCCGCGAGGACTTCCCGAACCCCGAGCACCGCTAGCGGAGGCACCCGCGGACGGCCCCTCAGGAGTCCGCGCACGGGGCCGTTTTGGATTGTCGGACGATCATCCCTACGATCCGGCCCATGATCACGAGAAAACGGCTGTCGACCGGGGCCTGCGCGCTGCTCGCCGTCCTGGCCGTCGGGCTGTTCCCGAGCGGTGCCTCCGCCGACGAACCGGCGGCGAAGGAATCCCCCAAGGTCGAGCTGGTGCTCGACGTCAGCGGCTCGATGCGGGCCACCGACATCGACGGCAAGTCCCGGATGGCCGCCGCCAAGCAGGCCTTCAACGAGGTGCTCGACGCGGTGCCCGAGGAGGTGGAGCTCGGCATACGCACCCTCGGCGCCGACTACCCCGGCGACGACCGCAAGAAGGGCTGCAAGGACACCCGGCAGCTCTACCCGGTCGGCCCGCTCGACCGCACCGAGGCCAAGACCGCCGTCGCAACCCTCGCCCCCACCGGCTGGACCCCCATCGGGCCCGCCCTGCTCGGCGCGGCGGAGGACCTCAAGGGCGACACCAACGCCACCCGGCGGATCGTGCTCATCACGGACGGCGAGGACACCTGCGCCCCGCTGGACCCCTGCGAGGTGGCGCGTGACATCGCCGCCCGGGGCATCCACCTCACCATCGACACGCTGGGCCTGGTGCCGAACGCCAAGATCCGCCAGCAGCTCACCTGCATCGCGGAGGCGACCGGCGGCACGTACACCTCCGTCCGGCACACCGAGGAACTTTCCAAGCGGGTCCGACAGTTGGTCGACCGGGCGGCCGACCCGGTCGTCACCCCGGTGGCCACCCAGGGCACCGAGCGCTGCACCGACGCCCCGGTGCTCAAGCCGGGTCTGTACACCGACCGCGAGACCTTCGGTCAGCACCGCTGGTACCGGGTGGACGTGCTGCCCGGTCAGGAGCTGCGCGCCGCGGTGAGCGTGTCCGCCGACCGCGCCGTCAACAACGACTACGGCGTGCTGCTGCGGGCCGTGACCCTGCGCGGCCGGGAGATCGTCCGCGGCTCGGAGGCGGGCGACGGACGCACCGACGTCATCTCGACCGGTCTGCGCTACCCGAAGCAGCCCGTGGACGGCGTCGACGCGGACAAGCCCGCGGCGGAGACCGTCTGCCTGCAGATCAGCAACTCCTTCTCCGCGCCCCCGTCGGTGAAGACGACCCCCGGCATGCCGATCGAGCTGGCCCTCGACATCGTCGACGCGCCCGACGAGGCGTCCGACGTGGCCGCGTTCGGCCTCGGCCGCGGCTGGTGGCTGCTCGGGGCGCTCGTCCTGGCCGGTTTCGTGGGCGGTCTGCTGTGGGGCTGGGTGTCCCGCTGGCGCGTCGCCGTCTGGAGGACCAACTGATGCGTACCGTACGCGCGCTGACCACCGCCCTGCTCGCGGGAGCCGCGCTCCTCGGCCCGATCGCCGTGCCCGCCGTCGCGGACTCGGCGACCCCGACCCCGAGCGGCGGCGCGAGCGCCGACGCTCAGGCCGGTCCGACCGAGGCCGGCACCACCTTCCGTACCGCCGCCTTCTTCCGGCAGGGCCAGCAGGCCACCGCGGAGGCGTCCACGGGTGACTACCTGTACTGGGTGTTCCCCGCCGACACCGGGCAGCGGCCGACGGTGACGGCCTCGGTCACCCTGCCCGAGTCCACCGCCCGGCACGGCGCCTCCACCTGGCGGATCGACGTCTACGACGGGCTGCGCCGCCGCCAGCCGTGCATGTACGGGATGCAGTCCCGCCCCGCGGCGAAGGAGGCTCCCACGGTGGAGCTGTCCTGCACCCTGCGCCCGGTCCGCCCGTGGGCGGACACCTGGGACGACGACCCGCTGCCCGGCAGCTACTACGTCCGCCTCACCGTGACGGGGCTGCCCGAGGAGGACCTCGGCCAGTCGTTCACGGCCCGCGTCGGCGCCGTCTCGGCCGAGAAGGGCGGGGCGTACGTGGGCGGCGGCTCGCTCGCCGCGCCGCTGGTGCCGAGTGCCACGACGGAGGACGCGGCCGTGGCCGGCGCGCCGTCGGCGGTCGAGGCCCGGGCGCCCGAGGACGGCTGGTCCTCGGGCTGGTGGTCGGACCGCTGGATCTGGACGGCGGTCGGCGGCGTACTCGCCGCCCTGGCCGGCGTCGCGGGGTACACCTTGACGCGCGGCTCCGGCCGCCCGTCCCGGGTGCCGCCCGCGGTCTGACGCCCGCCGTCGCACAACACCGAGCGGTCACGGGTCCCCAGCGGGGGGCCGTGCCCGCTCGTGCTGTGACCGGAGCGGTTCGCCGTGTTGCTCCCCTTGTGGGAAGTGACTCCTCCGACCGGCAGGGGGCGTTCAGTCCAGAGCGAGCAGGGACAACGGGGAGACCGGGGTGTCGGTCAGCGCGGCGTGCAGGGCCAGCAGGACACCGGCGGAGCCAGTGGCCAGGTCGGCGGAGAACCGCAGCATCTGGGCGCCGGGGATCAGGAGCCTGCCCGAGTCGTGGACACCGTGCCAGGCCAGCCGGGCGGCCTGAGCGGTGACCGCGGTGCGTGGTGCGCCGAGCGCGGCGAGTCCGGCGGCCAGACCGGCCCGCCCCTGCAGCAGACCGGGCTCCCGGACGAACAGGTTCGTGCAGGCCAGCCGGGTTCCAGCGACAAAGGCGGTGATTTCGGGGTCGTCCTCCCCGGCCGCCGCGAGGTAGGCGTGGGCAACCATGGCGATACCGGCGCTGCCCATGCCCAGGTAGACGAGGTAGCGCTCGCCCGACCGCTGCACCTGGACGGTTCCGTCCGGTCGGGTCACGCATCGTGACATGTCTTGTGCAAGGGCGGCGCGGGAAGCGCGGAGCCACTGTGTGTCGCCTGTTGCCTGGTGGAGCGCGAGGTGCAGGAGTGCCGGGCCGCTCGCGCCGAGGAGCAGACCGGCCTCGTCCGGCGGGTCCACCGGCTCGTCGGCCAGGCGCTCACCGATGCGCAGCGCCGCGGTGAGGTTGCCCAGCTTGAGCTGGACGATCCCGACCCCGGCCGCTCCGGTGGCCAGTCCTCTCGCCGATGGGGGCGGTTCGGCGGCGCGGTCGGCCAGTTCGAGGGCTTCCTCTCGGCGACCGAGGTCCGCGAGCACGGAGGCCGTGCCGTGCAGTCCGTGGAACAGCCCTCCGCCGGCGTTCGCGTCGGCGCGCCGTGCCGCGGTGAGCAACCACTCGGTGTACGTCTCCGGGACTGGTTCGCCGATTCGGTGGAGGGCGCCGAGCACACCGGCCGCGCCGTGCGCCAGCGTGTGCCCGCCGTATGTGAACACCTCGGGGGCGCCCGGGAACAGCCGGTCGGTGCGTTCGGGGGTCGCGGCGGAGTGCACGCCGGCCGTCAGGGCCCGACGCAGTGCCGGCCAGTCCGGGCGGGCGGCACTGCCGTCCAGCCAGCCCGCGTCATGGTCGGGAATGCCGAACAAGGCTCGTACGGCGTTCTCGTCGGCGTCGGGACCGGGCACTGGCTCCTCGGCGGGGAACGGGAACCGGTCGATGGCCAGTCGCACCATGGTGGTGGCTTTGCCCGGATGGCGGTCCCGCAGCTCGGTCATCGGCAGCAGCATCCAGAGCCGCAGCATGTCCAGCGCGTGCAGGTCGGCCTCGGCGCCGGTGAGGTGGGCGGGCGGGGTGAGCCCGGCTGCGCCGGGGCGTGGGGCGTCCGGTTCGTCGAGGGGCGCGGCATACTCGAAGTCGATCAGGGCGGCCGTGCCGTCCGGGCGGATGATGACGTTGCCCGGGTGCAGGTCCCCGAATGCCATGCCGTTGGTGTGTACGGCAGCGAGGGCCTCGCGGATGCTCCCCACCACGCCGTCCACCCATGCGACGTAGTAGGCCAGATCTTGTCGGGTGTGCCCGACATGGACCAGAGGGGTTCGGGCGATGACCGCGTGCAGCAGCGTTTCACCCTCGACGTACTCTTCCGCCAGATACAGATGTCCCCAGATTTCGTGCAGTCCGAATACCTGGGGGACGCACGGCAGTTCAGCGAGGCGGCGTAGTGTGGCGTACTCCCGGCGAAGCCGCTCCTGGGCATCCGCACCGTACGGGTCCAGCCCGCTGTGCGGCCGGGCCTCGCGCAGGACAAGGCGGTCGCCGGTGCGAATGTCGTCAGCCAGGTAGACGCCGCCGGCATTGGTGAAGTGCAGAGCGTCGCGTACCACATAGGGCGGGCCGGACTCCATGTCGTTCTCCCTGGCGGCCATGTGCGGCACGAGCACGTCAGGAACGGTCGCCCAGGTCGGGGTGCGAAACACCGGCCGTCGCTCGTCGGGTTCGAATGCTCCGGACGGCCCCCTCAGCACGGGAGTCGGCACGCCGTCCGGCCCTGGACGGTACCGAGGACGGAAGGCACCGTAGCGTACGTGCACCGGGCTGTTGCCGATACGCAGGTCGCTGAGGATATAAGGACCGCGCCTGCCCTTCAGCGCGGCGGACAGCTCCTCGACCAGTTTGCCGAACTGGGCCTCGTCCGCAGGGTAGACGGTGAGGAATTTGCCACTGCTGGGCCGCGGAGTGTGCGTCGCGGACATAATTCGCAGCATGTCTGCGCTCCGCAGGAATTTGAACGGCACCCCGGCGGCGAAGCAGATACCGGAGACGGCGGCCAACGTGCTGGGAGCCTCTGCCGGGAGGGCGGCGAGGTGAATCTTCCACCCCTGCTCGGGTGGTTGATGATCGATGGGGGTGAGCACGGTCCAGATGCCCTGAGCCAAGCAGCGCCATCCGCCGGGAGCTTCGGGGAGAGTGAAGTGCGCGTCCGCATCGGCCAACTGGTCGAGGGCCTCGTAATAGCGTCGGTCTGCAAGACAGTAGAGCTGACTGGTCTGTAGGTCGGGCACGCGCTGCTCTTTCCCTGATCCGAGGTCCGGGCGGACGAGCCCCGCAGGCAACCGACCCGCCCGGGTGCCTCCCGCGGGCTCAAGCACCTGACCGTCAGTAGGCCCGGGGCCGTTCGGTGAATCGCCCCGCCTTCGATTCGAAAGGAAGGCGGGGCGATTCAAGACTTCCTGCAGGCCCCCGGCATGCGCGCCGCGGGCCTAGAGTCTGTGATCTGTCACTGCTCGGCGGCTGTGATGACGACGCTGAGCAGGCTGAAGCAGCTGCCGGCCTCGAGGTCCGCCCCGGGTCGACCCTGCCGCTCCAGAATCCGATCCAGGGACTGGCTGATGGATTCCTCCGCCAGCTTCCTCACCTTTTCGTACTCGGGGCCTTCGAGGATCTTCGAGACGGTCGATGCGTTACCCATGGCGTTTTCTCCTGTGTGGGGGGAGAGACCTGCTGGATCTGGCCGCGATTCTTCCGCCTGCCATCATTCAGGCCCACAGGGGACGCTATGCCCTGAAACGCCGGTGCGGCCTGAGATGGGCCGCCATTCGAGGGTGGACCGTAGCTGTTCGGTCTAATGGCCGCAGAAGCATTTCCGCAGGCTGAGGGGCATCCGATGGGCCCCGTCCTGTGCCCATAGCCTTGGCCCCATGCCCGAATCGACCACCGCCACCACGACCGCCACCACCCTGCCGAACGACGCCTCGCTGAGGGTCTATGCCGTCACCGACCCCGAGCGGCTCTACGACTTGGCCGTCGAACCGGCGCGCGGGGCACCCACCTGGTACGCCCCGGAGGTCCTGAAGCTCGTCGAGTTCCTGACCGCTGGGCACTCCCAGGCCGCCACGGACTGCGCGGTACGGCTCGGGGAGCACGCGGCCCGGCTCGGCGAGGCGCCGGGGGCCGCCGCCCTCATGGCCCATGTGGCGCACGAGTTGGTGCGGCGGCCGAGCTCGGCGGCGCTCCGCCCGCACTTCGAGGGGCCACCGGTGGCGGACGATCCCACCACGGAGTTCCGCGCCTCTCTGCTCCATGAGATGGCCCTGCGCTGGGGCCTGCGCGACGAACCGTACGTGACGTTCCAGGCGGGGCTGCGCGAGCTCGGTCATCCGCTCTCCTGGCTGCCCCTCGCCTCCTTCTACTTCGAGAACGCCATGCGGGAACGGTCCTGGATGAGGGGCGCCATGCTCAGCTCCCTGCGTCCGGAGGAGCTGTACGCCGCCTACCCGGCGATACCGCCGACGACCGCCGGGGCCGAGGCCGGGCGGGCGGCCCGGCGGGTGTCGGACGGGCGGCGCACCGAGGCGGCCGTCGCCCCCCTGGCCGAACTGGGCCGCTACGCGGCGGAGTTCTTCACGCTGCCCGTGGCGCTGGATCCCGTCGACTTCAACTCCGGGCTGCTGACAGCCCTCGGCTCGACCTGCCTGGCAGGGTTCACGCCGGAGACCCTGGCGACGGCCCACACCACGGCGGACGACGTGGCCGGCGATCTGTTCGTCCCGGCGTTCGACGGCGGCATGTGGGGCGACGGCAGGCCGAGGGCGTACTCCAGGCTGGTGACCTGGCGTGCGATGTACGCGCTGATGGACCTGGACCTGTCGGTGGAGCTGGGTGACGCTGTTCGGGCCGCCGCCGAGCACCGCTGGCTGCGCCTCGCGCCGGGCCGGAGCGACTTCTTCTTCGGCGATCTGTCGGACGTCGCCTTCGCCGTCCTCGACCCGACGCGCACGCGGGTCGCGGTCGTCGCGGCCACCGACACGGACTGACGGACGACAGCCGGTGGTTCAGCGGCCGGCCGGACGCACCAGGCCGGTGTCGTAGGCGTAGACGGCGGCCTGGGTGCGGTCGCGCAGGCCCAGCTTGACCAGGATGCGGCTCACGTGGGTCTTGACGGTCTGCTCGGCCACGACGAGCCGGGCGGCTATCTCGGCGTTGGACAGTCCGTTCGCGATCAGGGCGAGCACCTCGGTCTCGCGCTCGGTCAGATCGCCGACCCGGTCCTTGAGCGGGACCCTGGGTGCGGCGGTGACCCGGGAGAACTCGGCGATGAGGCGCTTGGTGATGTGGGGCGCGAGCAGGGCGTCGCCGCTCGCCACCACCCGTACCGCGTGGGCGAGTTCCTCGGCGGAGGCGTCCTTGAGGAGGAAGCCGGAGGCTCCGGCGCGCAGCGCGTCGTAGACGTACTCGTCGAGGTCGAAGGTGGTCAGGACGAGCACCTTGACGGTGGAGTCGGCGGGTTCGGTGAGGAGGCGGGTGGCTTCGATGCCGCTCGTGCCCGGCATGCGGATGTCCATCAGGACGACGTCGGGGGCTAGTCGGGCGGTCTGGACGACCGCGTCGGCGCCGTCGACGGCCTGGCCGACGACCTCGATGCCGGGCTCGGCGTTCAGCAGCACTGTGAAGCCCTGACGGACCATCATCTGGTCGTCGGCGATGAGGACCCGGATCGTTCCGCTGGTCATGTGCCGTCCTTCTGTGGGGTGTTACGGGAGGTCGAGGAGGTGGGGAGCACGGCGGTCGGGCTCGGGACCGGGAGGGTGGCGGTCACCTCGTAGCCGCCCTCGGGGGTGGGGCCCGTGGCCAGTTCGCCGCCGAGCATGGCGGTTCGTTCGCGCATGCCGAGAAGGCCGTGGCCAGGTCCCTGAGACAGCGGGGCGGCGGCCTGGTCGACGGGGCGGGTCGGCGGGGTGTTGGCGACGCGGAGGGTGAGCCCGCCGGCCTGGTGGCGGATCTCCACGCGCACGTGGGCTCCGGGGGCGTGCCGCATCGCGTTGCTGAGCGCCTCCTGGACGATGCGGTACGCGGAGAGTTCGATGCCGGGCGCCATGGGCCGGGGCTCTCCGGTGGTCGTGGCGTCGACGGTGACGCCTGCGGCGCGGACGTTGTCGAGGAGTTCGCCGAGGCGGTCCAGGGTGGGCTGGGGCGCGTCGGCGCCGCGTTCGGCGGCGGGGTCCTCGGCGCGCAGGACGCCGAGGACGCGGCGGAGTTCGGTGAGCGCCTCGACCGCGTTCTGGCGGATGCCGGCGAGGTGCTCGCGCAGCTCGTCGGAGGGGTTCTCGACGAGGTGGGGGGCGACCTGGGCCTGGATGGAGATGACGGACATGTGGTGGGCGACGACGTCGTGCAGTTCGCGGGCGATCCGTCCGCGCTCCTCCAGGAGGGTGCGCCGGGAGCGCTCCTCCGCGGTGAGGACCTGCTGGGCGCTGAGTCGGGTCCGGGCGACGCGGCTGCTGCGCAGCGCGACGCCGACGACCACGGCGGTCGTGAAGGCGATCGTCCCGCCCGTCAGGGAGCCCCCGGCCGAGGCGAGGAGGAGGTTGAGCGCGCCGGACAGGACGGTGACGGCAAGGGCGAAACCGGCGGCCGGCGCCGAGACCCGCAGGGCCAGCAGGAACAGGAGCAGGGTGTGCAGGGCGATCCCGAACCCGCTCCAGGGCCAGAGAGGCGCGTCGGCGGCGTGCTGGGTGCTCAGCCCGATCAGGAAGAGCGCGGTCGTGGAGATCCACCAGGCTCCGGCGGGCCGGGACAGCGCGAGGACGAGCGCGAGCACCTGGACGGTGACGAGCGCGCGGGCCTGCCCCGAGCCGGAACCCTCCACCCTGGAGTAGACGTTGATGTCGCCGATGCCCACGAGCACCGCGAACAGCACGACGTGGGCGTGGGGCAGCCGACCCAGCCAGGTGTTGCGGGGCAGCGGGTCGCGCGCCCAGGTCCCCAGTTCGTCGCGGAACGTGCGCGGCGTCTCCCGCAGCCCGTGCCACATCCGCATGCCGTAGCTCTCCCCCACCCGCTCCCCCATGTACTCCGGCTTCCGCGCGTCAACCCTAGGCACGTCGTGCCTCCTTCCTCTCGGCGGGGCGCCGGTCGCGCGGTGCCTGGGCGGGCCTGCCGCCCTTTTCGTACGTACGGAACGCGGCGCAGCAGACCAGCAGCGCGGCGGCGAAGAGTGGGAGCCAGGCGACGCGGGCGAGCACCCAGCCGTACCCGTCGGGGACGGAGTGCAGGCCCAAGAACGCACCGTGGCCGAGGAGTTCGCCCGCGAGCAGTCCGGTGGCGGTGACGGCGATCATCGCGGTCTGGTGCCAGAGGAAGACGGTCATCGCGCCGAGATTGAGCACCGCCACGGCCGCCCAGGCGGCGGGCCGGCGCAGGACTCTGCGGAGCGGGTCGAGCAGCAGCAGGGCGGCGCCGCACTGGGCCAGGCCGAAGGTGACGGCGGCGAGCGTGGGCGGGTTGAGGTTGGAGACCGGGGCGCCGGGGACGCCGACCATGGCGGCGGGGTAGCCGGCGAAGAGGACGAGGAGGGCGGTGGTGGCGACCCCGCCGATCAGCAGGACCCAGCCGGTACGGCGGTCCTTCAGCCCGTTCCGGGACCAGGCCGCGCCGAGGCAGTACGGGACGAGCCAGCCGGCGGCCACGTTGATCCAGCCGAGCCGGTCGACCCAGCCGGGCCCGTCGAGGCCGAAGCGGATCAGGTCGACGTGGAGGACGACGGCGAGAGGCCAGAGCGGGTGGACGCGGGCGACGAGCGGGGTCGCGGCGGTGAGCGCGGCGAAGACGAGCAGGAACCAGAGCGGGGAGAGCACGAGCTTGCCGAGGGTGTGCACGGTCTGCCAGGGCACTCCACCGGCGAGCATCGCGAGCGCGACCACGGTCCACACCACGAGCACGGCGGCGACGGGCCGGAAGAGCCTGCCGAGGCGGGCCCCGAGCCAGTGGCGGTAGCTCTCGTGCCGGGCGCGGGAGGCGGCGTGGCCCCGGGCGGCCACGAGCCCGCCGACCAGGAAGAAGACGGCCAGGGTCTGGAACACCCAGGAGACCGGGGTGAATTCGGGCAGGTGGGTGAGGGGGCTGGCGCCACGCACCGTACCGCTGTCGGCTATCAGGGCGGTCACGAGCCAGTGGCCGAGGACGACGCCGAGGATGGCGAGGGCGCGCAGCGCGTCGAGGGCACGGTCCCGGCCGGGTGGGGTGGCGGACTCGATAAGGCGGACGAGGTCACGCACGGGTGGGCTCCCTTCCCTCCACGATCCGGGCGAAGTTGGCGAGCGGTACGGAGCCGGGCACGAGGTAGTCGCTGTGTCCGCCGGACCCGGCGTCGAAGACGCGGGCGCCGAACGCCGGGTCCAAGGGGTCGGTGCCGAAGCCGAGTTCGCCGAAGGGCAGCGGCAGCCGCAGGTGCGGTACGTGCGCGATCCAGTCGGCGGCGCCCCGGCCCGCCCACACGGTGGCCCCGGTGCGCAGGTCGGCGGCGCTGTCGGCGCCGGTGCCCGGGCTGCCGTAGAGGACGAGCGCGTCGGCGGGGAGCCCGTGGGCGGCCTCGGCGCAGACGACGGAGCCGTACGAGTGGCAGAGGAGGGTGATCCGGGCGCCGGGCTTGGCAGCCCGCAACTCGGCGGCGAACGCGCGCAGTTCGGGGGCGGACTCCTCGGCGCGCCCGGGGGTGACGGCGGCGGCGCTCGCGGTGGCGGGGGTGCTGTACCCGAGCCAGGCGAGGACGGCGGACCGCTCCCCCAGCTCCCGCTGGAGGGCGACGGCGCCGGCCCGGAACCGCTCGCTGCCGAGCGCGGTGTCGGAGCCGGGGACGAGGACGGCGACGCGGTCGGCGCGGGCGAGGTCGCCGACGGCCTCGACACTACGGCCGCCGTCGCGGCCGTCGAAGGAGAGGAGGTGCCGGTCCCGGCCCGCCATGGCGCGCAGGGCGGCGGCCCGCTTCCGGTCGTCGTAGTCGGCGGCGGTCCGCGCGGCGGCGAGGACCGCGTCCCGGTTGATGGCGTACCGGGCGTCGAGGGTTGCCGCCGTGGCCGGGGCGAGTGGGCCCAGCGCGGGCGGCGCGGGCGCGGGGACGGCGGCGGGGCGGGCGGCGCCCGCGGTCGGCACCGCCACGGAGGCGATGACGAGCGCGGTGAGCAGCGTGCGGTGCAGCCGGCGGCTGCGCGGGCGGGACGCCATGGCGTGTCCTTCCGTACCGGAGTGGTTCGTCGTTCCGGTGCCGAAGGTATGGATCACGCGTTGTGGTCGGCGTCCCGCCGGAGGGGACAGTTGGTAAGTAGCTCCGAAGTATGACGAGTAGGGGCGTCACCCGTCGGCGCGGCCTCGCCGGGCGGGGAATCCGTGGGTGCGGGCCGCCGTGACGGCGGCGAGGACCAGGATCAGGAGCGCCAGGACGCTCCAGGGCAGGGCGCCCGCGCCGAGGCGGTCGAGCAGCAGGCCGCCGACGATGCCGCCGCCCGCCATGGCCGCGTTCCAGAGGCTGACGAGCATGGTCTGCGCGGTGTCGGCGGCCTCGCCGCCGGCGTCGCCGACGGCCGTCTGCAGCAGGGTCGGCGCGCCACCCCAGCCGAGCCCCCACAGCGCCGCGGCCGCGTAGACAAGGGCCGGGCTGTCCGCCGCCACAGCGAGCGCGCCCGCCGCAACCGCGAACAGGGCGGCGCCCGCGAGGGTCAGGGACCGTACGCCCCGGTCGATGCGCAGGCCGGTGAACCAGATGCTCAGGAGCGAGGCCGCGCCGAAGACGAGGAGGACCGCGCCGGTGGAGCCGCCCATGCCCAGGTGGTCGAGGAAGGCGGCGACGTAGGTGTACAGGATGGTGTGGGCGAGGACGAGGACGAGGGTGACCAGGAGGACCGGTGCGACGCCGGGTACGGCCAGGGTCCGCCGGATCGGTGCCCGGCCGCCCCGGGGCTGCCCGGGGAAGTCCGGGACGCTCAGGGCGATCCAGCCGGTCAGGACGGCGGCAAGGGCGGTCATGAGGAGGAACGTCACCTGCCAGCCGAGGGCGGCGCCGAGGAAGGTCCCCGCGGGCACGCCCAGGGAGAGCGCGACCGGGATGCCGGTCATGACGACGGCGATCGCCCGCCCCTGGAGGTGGACGGCCACCATCCGCCGGGCGTAGCCGGCGAGCAGGGCCCAGGCGAGACCGGCGGCGACGCCCGCGAGGAACCGGGCGGCCATGGTGAGCGGGTAGTGGGTGGAGAGCGCGGTGACCGTGTTGGCGACGGCGAAGCCGGCGACCGCCGCGAGCAGCAGCCGCTTGCGGCGCCAGGAGGCGGTGGCGGCGGTCAGCGGGAGGGCGGTGAGCGCCGTGCCGATGGCGTAGATGGTGACCGACTGGCCCATGGCGGGTTCGCCGACGCCGAGGTCGGCGCTCATCGCGGGGAGGACGCCGGCGGGCAAGGTCTCGGTGAGGCTGGTGATGAAGACGGCCGTGGCCAGGGCGAGGAGCGCGGGCCAGGGCAACCGGGCGGACGGGAGCCGGTCCTCGCGCAGGTTCTCACGCGTGGGTGAACCGGCCTTCTGTGCGGTGTGGTTGCTCATGCCACGTATGCTGAAACCCTCACATTGATGTGAAGGTCAAAGCGAGTTGCTGTGAGGTGGACCACATGCGCATCGGAGAACTGGCGGACCGCACCGGCACCCCGCGCCGGATGCTGCGCTACTACGAGGAGCAGGGCCTCATCGTCGCCGATCGCCTGCCGAACGGCTACCGCGTGTACGACGAGTCGAACGTGGACCGGGTCCTGCAGATCCGCGGCCTGTTGGACGCGGGGCTGCCGACCCGGATCATCAAGCAGATCCTGCCCTGCCTCGACAAGCCCCGCGTCATCCACTTCCCCGACGCCACACCGGAGATGCTCGCCACGCTGGAGGGCGAGCGGGACCGGATGACCGAGCGCATCCGGTTCCTGACCCGCAACCGTGACGCGGTGGCCGAGTATCTCGATGCCGTACGGGAGAAGTTGGCGACGGGGTCGGTCGCCACGACCTGAGCCCGCCGCTCTCCGAGACGGGCGGAACGCGTGGGCCCGGATCAGCCGTTGGGGTAGGCGCGGGCGATCAGCTTCTGGCGCAGGACCGTCCACTGGGCCGTCATGTCGTGCACCAGGTAGAGGTCGCGGCGGCGCGTCCAGGCCTGGCCCGACTCGGCGTCGTACGTCCCCGGAAGCTCGACCCCGCGCGGCGCGAACGCCCGCATGCCCCGGTCGCGGGTGGTCTGCACGCACCGCTTCACGTGGTCGCGGAAGCCGACGACGCCCGCCGTGCCGATGCCGCCGGGGAGCGCCTTCCGGGCCTCGGCGACCTGGGCGGCGACACCGTCGGTGGAGAGGTAGGTGATGGTCCCGTCCGGGGCAACGACCGGCTCGATCGAGGTCACGTCCGTCATGTGGTGCTTCGACTCCAGGAAGCGGGCGATCTCCCACTGCGCGTAGACGGGCACGTTCCGGCGCTTGCGGAGCGCGGCGACGGTGTCGGCCAGCGCCTCGTTGACCGGGCCGGGCTCGTAGCGCACCTTCGACGGGTCGCCGCCGCCGGCCGGGGGACGGTTGCCGAAGCCGTACGCGACGACGAAGTCGATCTCGCCGAGGGCGACCGTCTCCGGGCGCCAGTCGAAGCCGACGTCGTACAGGTGCGGGACGAGGGCGCGGGCGGCGACCTTGTCGTCCAGTTCGGCGGCGAGCACCGCGAGCATGTGGTGCGGCAGCCCCTCGCCGCCCCGGCCCTCGCTCCCTCGGCCCTCGCTCCCGCGGCGCTCGTCCGGACGGCGGTCGTCCGCGCGGTCCGAGGCCTGCGCCGGAGGCGCGGCCAGGACGGCCGGGGCGGCTATGGCGGCGGTGACGGCTGCTGCGAACTCACGTCGTTGCACGGGAGGGGCCTCTCTCTGTGTCGTACCCAGGAGGATCCTGGGCACGACACGGGAAGCCATGACGAACACAACCGGAAGGGGCGGCGCCGCTCTCGTGACAACTTGGGCGGACAGACGGCCGGGCGGCCAGACGGACGGCCCTCAGGCGCCCGCGCTCGCGCCCGCCGCCTCCTCGATGAGGTCGGTCACCGGACCGGGCTGGGAGGCCAGGGAGGCGTGGCCGGCGTCCAGTTCGACGGTCTTGCGGGGGTTCATGCGCTGGGCCATGCGGCGCTCGTTGTCCGGGTGGATCATGCGGTCGCCGGTGGAGACCTGGTACCAGCTCGGCTTCGCGCGCCAGGCCGGGGCGGTGACGTTGTCGCCGAAGGTCGATCCGAGCGGCGCCTTCTGCGTCACGGCCATGACCAGCGCCTCGTCCGGCGACACGTCCTGGGCGAAGCTCTCGTGGAACTTGTCCTGCTTGATCCAGAGGTAGCCGTCGGAGTCCGGAGCGATGTTCGCGAACGCCGCGGGAGGCATTTCCTGAGTGATCCCGCCCGGGCTCTCCCCAGCGTCCGGCACGAACGCGGCGATGTAGACCAGACCGGTGACGTTGGGCAGATCGCCCGCCTCGGTGATCACCGCACCGCCGTACGAGTGGCCCACCAGCACCACGGGGCCGTCGATCTGCCGCACCATCTTGCGGGTGCGTTCGGCGTCGTCGGCCAGCGAGGTCAGCGGGTTCTCCACCGCGTGCAGGGACCCGAAGCCGCGGCGGCGGAGCTCGACGATGACCTTGGCCCAGTGCGCGGCACCGCCCCAGAAGCCGTGGACCAGGACGATTGCGGGCTTGTCAGCCATGGGATCTGCCTTTCGGGGGATGCCGAGGAGTGCCGGGGACCGGCGGGGTGGCCGAGGGCCGTCCCGTCCAGCAGAGCGCATCCGCGCCGCCCCCGCACACCGAGCTCACCGCCCTCACCGCCCTGGTCAGGGCATCCGGCGGGCTCCCGCCACGATCGCCTCACGGATCCGGTTGTAGGTGCCGCAGCGGCAGATGTTGCGGATCTCGTCGAGGTCGGCCTCGCCGATCTCGCGCCCGGCCTCGCGCGCCGCGCGGACCTTGGCGACGGCCGTCATGATCTGCCCGGGCTGGCAGTAGCCGCACTGGACCACGTCGAGATCCAGCCACGCCTCCTGCATGGGGTGCAGCTCCTTGCCGACGGTCCCCGGGAGGCCCTCGATCGTGGTGATCTCGTCGGTCGGGGCGATCTCCTTGACCGGCACGGAGCAGGGGTTGAACGCCTTGCCGTTGATGTGGCTGGTGCACGCCTGACAGACGCCGAGCCCGCAGCCGTACTTGGGCCCGGTGACGCCGAGGACGTCACGGAGCACCCACAGCAGCCGGACGTCGTCCTCGACCTCGGCCGTGACGGCCTTGCCGTTGAGGATGAAGGTGTGGTGCGGCACGGTGGCTCCTGGGTCCTAGAAGGCGCGGTCGAGGCCGTCGACCGGCGAGGCGGGGATCGGCGGGGTGGTCGGCAGCGGCTCGAAGGCGAGCGGCTCGGCGTGGTTGACGGGGAAGGTCGTCGGCATGGTGCCGGTGGCCCGGCCGTACGCGCAGGCCACCGCGGCCATCGCGGCGCCGACGGCCAGCTCGCCCGCGCCGCCCGGCCGGTCCGAGGTCGGCGGCATGACGACGATCTCCAGCTCGGGCGGGGTGTTCCACTGCCGGGTGTAGAAGTAGTTGTCCCAGCTCCCCTCCTGGAAGTGGCCGTCCCTGAGGTGGAGGCCCGAGGTGAGGGCGACGGCGATGCCGTCGATGATGCCGCCCATCATCTGGGCCTCCAGGCCGCGCGGGTTGACGGCGAGGCCGACGTCGACGGCGCACACGACCTTGGTCACGCGGGGGCCGGTGTAGGCGTCGTGGATCTTCCGGCCGGTGGTCTCCGGCCGGCAGTCGATCTCGGCGAGCACGGCGACGAAGGCGTGGTACTCGGGGTGCAGCGCGATGCCCTGGGCCGTGCCCGCGGGCATCGACCGGCCCCAGTCGCCCACCTCGGCGACCTTGTCCAGGACCGCGCGGGCCCGCTCCTCCTTCAGGTGCTTGCGCCGGAACTCGTACGCGTCCTTGCCCATGCGCTTCGCGAGCTCGTCCACGACCAGCTCCTGCGCGCACCGGACGTTGGGCGAGTAGATGCCGCGCATGGAGCCGGTGTTGAAGCGCTTCTCGGTCTCGCTGAGCAGCTGGGTCGTGACCCCGAAGTGGTACGGGCTCTGCTGGGTGAGCGCGAAGATCGTCTCGGAGAACGCGAGGTCACCCACGGGCAGTTGGGCGGCCGTGGAGGTGATGATCTCGCCGAGGCCGTGACCGAAGTCGGTGGCTACGGAGGTGTGGCGCTGCTCGTACGACAGCACCTCGCCGAGCGTGTACGTGGCCCGGACCCGGGACGTCGACATGGGGTGCGTACGGCCCTGGCGGAAGTCGTCGGTCCGGTGCCACATCAGCTTCACCGGCTTGCCCATGGCTCGCGAGATCTCGGCGGCCTCGCCGGCCGCGTCGTGGAAGAGCTTGCGGCCGAACGAGCCGCCGCCCTCGGTGACATGGACCTTCACGGCGGTGACCGGGAGACCGAGCTGGAGGGCGATCTGCTCCTGGGCGACGATCGGCGTCTTCAGGCTCGCCCAGATCTCGGCCGAGTCCGAACGGACGTCCGCGACCGCGCAGTTGGTCTCCAGGGCGCTGTTGCTGGAGAAGTGGAAGGTGAAGCGCGCGTCGACGGCCTTCGTCAGCAGGGGCAACGTCGGTACGACGAGAGGGAGTTCCGCCGCCCGCAGCTTCCGCTGGACGGTCGCGTCGGAGGCGGCTTCGGCGGTTCCGGGTCCCCAGGTGACCTTGAGGGCGCGGACGGCGTCGACGCACTGGCCGAACGTACGGCCGCGGACGGCGACGCCGCTGGAGATCCGTACGACGTCGGTGATGCCCGGCATGGCGCGTACCGCGGCCAGGTTGTCGACCGAGCGCACGGTGCCGTTGATCGTCGGCGGCCGGCAGACCATCGTCGGCAGGGCGTCGGGCACCTGCACGTCCATGGCGAACCTCTTGCGGCCCGTCACGGCCTCCAGGGCGTCGATCCGCCGCTGGGCGGTGCCGATCACCTTGAACTCGGACGGCTTCTTCAGGGCGACCGAGACCGCCGTGTCGCTCACCGCGGCCGCCTTCGCGGCGAGTTCGCCGTAGCCGATGCTGCGGCCGGTCGCGGAGGAGACGATCGCGCCGGCCTTTGCGGTGAGCGAACCCAGCAGCTCGCCGAGCTCGAGCGCGGCGGCGCGCAGCAGCCGGCCCCTGGCGACGGCGGCGGCGACGCGGATGGGGGTGAAGGTGGCGATGGTGGTGTTGGAGCCGCCGGTCATCTGGTTGAAGAGCAGCTCCGGACGGGCGTCCGCGAGGGTGACGCGCACCTTCTCGAGCGGCAGGTCGAGCTCCTCTGCGATCAGCATGGCGGAGGAGGTGGTGATGCCCTGGCCGACCTCGGCACGCGGCAGGGCGAAGGACGCGGAGCCGTCGGCCTCGATGCGGAGGGTGATCAGGTTCGCGGTGGGCAGGGCGGCATGCGTGAGCATGTCGTTGAGATCGTAGATCTCGGAAGGCCCGGGCAGGGACGGCACCAGCGCGGGCGCGGCGGCGACCGCAGGGGCGGGGGCGAGGACCGCCTCGCCGAGCTGCGCGGCGACGGTGAGGGTCGGTGCCGCGAGGACGTACCCGATGAAGCGGCGCCGGTCGGGTCCCGACTCCCGCTGTTCTCGGTCCTCCTCCCGGTCCTGCTGTCGGCCCTGCTGGTGCGCGTCGTCCCGCACGGTCATCGACTGCCCTCTCCACGGACCACCACGTCGTCGGATGGATCTCGAACGGATCATCGCTCATCAGCGGGCTTCCGTATCCCGGAACGTCGCAGGATTCACAGCGGCCACCTCAACCCCTCACGACACGGTGGGACGAACCGGGAATACCTGGCCCGGGGAAGGAGGTTCAGAACGTGCGTGACACCCCGTCGCACCCGCTCCACGCTCGGAAGGAACGAACGTCCATGAAGATCGGCATCATCGGCGCAGGCAACATCGGCGGCAACCTCACCCGTCGTCTCGCGGCACTCGGGCACGACGTGTCCGTCGCGAACTCCCGTGGTCCGCAGACCCTCACGGCGCTCGCGGAGGAGACCGGCGCGACGCCCGTCACGGTCGGCGAGGCGGCGCGCGGCGCGGAGATCGTGGTCGTCACCGTACCGCTGAAGGCGGTTCCCGACCTGCCCTCGAACCTCTTCGCGGACGCGGCGGAGGGCTTCGCTCTCATCGACACGAACAACTACTACCCGCAGCAGCGCGACGGCCGGATCGCCGCCATCGAGGACGACGGCCTGACCGAGAGCCGCTGGACCGAGCGGCACCTCGGCCACCCGGTGATCAAGGCCTTCAACGGCACCTACGCCGAGGACATCCTGGACCGGCCGCTTCCGGCCGGCGACCCCGAGCGGCTGGCCTTGCCGGTGGCGGGTGACGACGAGGTCGCGAAGAAGACCGTCCGCGCCCTCATCGACCAGCTGGGCTTCGACACGGTCGACGCGGGCAGGATCGACGACTCCTGGCGCCAGCAGCCCGACACCCCGGTCTACGGTCTGCGGGCCGGCGTCGAGGCCGTCACCAAGGCCCTCGCGGAGGCGTCTCCCGAGCGGCCTGCCACGTTCCGGGGCTGAAGGCGACGTCGCCCGGAGTCAATCCGCGTACGCGGCCGCCGGCGGGCCCTGCGGGTGTGCGCCCAGTGTCGGGGCGAGCCACTTGTTGTACGAGACCATCCATGGGCTGGCGGCGCCGCCAGCGCGGTAGTCCTCCAGGACGGCGTTGACCCGCCGGACCAGGTCCGTGTCGTCCTTGTTCATGGCGACTCCGTACAGCGAGGTGTCGAGGAGCGGCCCGACCATCCGGAGGGTCGGGTCCTGGGCGGCCAGTCCGGCGGCGAGCGTGGCGTGGGTGAGGACGGCGTCCACGTTCCGCTGCTGGAGTTCGACGAGACAGTCCAGATGGCTCGCGGTCTCCACAGCGACGGCGCCGGTTCCCGAGTTCTTCAGGAGGTCGGAGGCCGAGCTGCCCTTGCTCAGGCAGACGCGCCGGCCGCGCAGCTTCGAGTCGAAGCCGGTGAGTTCGGAGTCCCGGGGCACGAGGAGCCGGTGCCCGGTCTCGAAGTAGACGCTGGAGAACGCGACGTCGGCCAGCCGCTCGCAGGTGATGCTCATCGTGCGCACGATGACGTCGACCTGGCGGTTCTGCAGCCGCGGGATCCGCTGGGCGGGCGGCATGCTGACGAAGCGCACCGTGGCCTTCGGGCCGAGGATGTCGCGGGCGATCGCCCGGACGACGTCGATGTCGAAGCCGGACGGCTCCTGGGCGTCCTGGTCGAGCGAGGCCCAGAGATAGCTGTTGAGGTCGACGCCCGCGACGAGATGCCCGCGCTCCCGGATGCGCCGCACCGCCTCGCCGTCCACCCGGTCGGGGCGCGGGCCGGCGCGCCTGGGGTCGCAGGCCGGCGCCCGGGCGACCGGGGCGGCCGGGGGCCGAGCGGCGCGTACACGGGTTTCGGTGGGCTGACCCGCCGTGACGGCGGCGGCCGGGGCCGCGGCGAACACGGCCGCCATGAGCATCAGCCAGAGCACTAGGCGGCCGCCCAGCGGCCCTCTCCCCCGCCGTTCCGACCCGGATCCAGCAGTCACAAGCCCCACCCCCGCGCAGCCGACTCCCCGCCCCCAAGGCTACGCACAAGAACCTCAACACCGTTCCCAATACCGAGAGTTGGGCGGAAGTTGGAGGAAGCTTCACCGCCCCCGGAAAGCTGAGAGGGCGGGCAGTGCGGGGAAGGCCGGCAGTGAGGGCAGGGCCCTGAGGGTGGGGAGCGTCGGCCGTCGTACGGCGCGCAGTTGGCCGCGGGAGAGCCGGGCGCGCTGGCCGCCACTGGTGATCAGGGCGTTCACCGAGGTCATCGGGTCGGCGCCCACGCTCCGCGCGAGCATCATGCCGACGACGAGCGGGAGGAGCGCGACCGCCACGGCCGAGCCGGTGGCCGTGACGTGCTGGATACGGCTGGTGCGCCGGGCGTCCGTGGTCATGACCCCATTCCATCGCCGGCGGCCGGGGCCTGGTATCCGGCGACGTACTCACCCGGGCCGCCCGGGATACTCAGACCGGCCCACCGCCGTCGCGGCGCGTCCCCTTGGCGGCCCGGGGCCGGGTGGGGTTGCGTGAGCGATCGACGCACCCTGCGTACACACCCGCACCACTCGCAACACCCGTACACGCACGCGCACACGCACACGCACACGCACCGAGGAGCAGACGCCGCCATGGCCGACTACCGCATCGAGACCGTCCGTACCGCCTACCGGCAGTGGACCGCCCGCAACGACCGGGGCGCGGAGGTACGCATGGGGGCGGCGGACGACCCGGACGCCCAGCCCTCGTTCACGCCGGTCGAGTTGCTGCTCGCCGCCATGGGCGGCTGCGGCGGCATGGTGGTGGACCGGACGGCGCGCGCCGTGGACCACGACGACCTGCGGATCGTCGTGGAGTCGGTCTCCACGCCGGAGGACGACGGTCGGGTGGGCCGGATCAGGGTCAGTTACGAGTTCGACCTGCCCGACAACAACCCGAAGGCCGCCGAGGTCTTCGCGCGCGGGGTGCGGCTCACGCACGAGAAGTTCTGCACGGTGAGCCGCACCGTGGAGCACGGCGCGACGGTGGAGGCCGTGCTGCCCGACGGGACCATCGGATTCCGAGCAGGCTGACCCGTCCCGTTTGACGGCGCTGTGCGTGGTGAGTCGCGTGGGTGGAGGCGGACGGATCGACAGGAGGTAAGCGTCGTGTCGAGCAACCCGACCTATCCGACCAACTCGATCACCTCGATCAGCGGAAAGCACGTACTCGTCCTCACGACGAACTACGGAACCGAGCAGGACGAGCTGAAGAAGCCGGTGGCCGCCCTGCGGGAGGCGGGCGCCCAGGTGACCGTGGCCGCGCGCGAGGACGCACCCGTCGTGACCCTGGTGTCCGACCGGCGGCCCGGTGACACGGTCCGGCCCGACACGACGTACGGCGAGGTGTCGGCGGACGCGTACGACGCGGTGGTCGTACCGGGCGGGACCGTCAACGCCGACCGGCTGCGGACGGACCAGGCGGCCCAGCGACTCCTCATGGCGTTCGCGACGCGCGGCAAGATCGTCGCGGCGATCTGTCACGGACCGTGGCTGCTCATCGAGAGCGGGCTCGTCGCGGGCAAGGAGCTCACCTCCTACCCGTCGATCAGCACCGACCTCGTCAACGCGGGCGGGACCTGGCGGGACCGCGAGGTCGTGGTCGACACCTCCGGCGGCTTCACGCTCATCACCTCGCGCAGGCCCGCCGATGTCCGGCCGTTCTCGGCGGCGATCATCGAGGCCCTCGCCCGGACTGGGCACCCCGCGCCGGCGTGACCGCCCCGGCGCGGGGCTCCCCATCGGCTGGTCCGCTCGTGCGCTCGTGCGCTCAGTCGTGCCAGATCTCTCGGACCTGGGCGAGCGGGTCGTTCTCCACGCGCGGCTCGGCGTCCCAGAGCATCGTGGCGCGGTCACCGGTCGTGTAGCGCGACCAGGAAGAGCCCGGGTCCTGGTCCCGTACGAAGGCGACCCAGGCGCCGTGCATCGCGTCGGCCAGGGCGCGGGGCGGCGCCTCGCCGGCGACGGCGGTGACGCCTTCGGCGGCCAGGAGGTCGAAGGCGTAGGGCAGGTCCAGGCAGTGGAAGGCGCTGCCGTTGACGGGCGACTCCCACCGGAACTCGTAGAGCCAGGTGGGTCGTTCGCTCGCCGCGCGGGCCTCGGCGACGGCAAGGGAAGGCGCGCGGAAGGTGACGTCGGTGAGCGCCTGGCCGAACAGCGTGTCCTGGCCGTCCGCCGCGTACGCCTTCGTGAAGGCGGCCACCTTCTCCTCGGCGAGGCCGAGCGCGCCGAGCAGGACCGGCACGGGCGGGCCGTCGGGGCCGGGGGCGGGGAACGCGTTGAACTCGTGGGCGGTGAAGCCCAGCATGAGCGGGACGTCGGCGCCCGCGTCCCCGGTCGTCAGCGCGTCGAGGACGGGCTCCGGGATCAGTTCGCCGTCGGCGAAGGGGGCGAGGGACAGCAGGGGCGGCAGGCCCTCACGGTCCGGGCCGGGTGCGCCGAGCCTGTCCTGGAGGTCGAGGAGTTCGTCGTCGCTCAGGTCGCGGAGCGCGGCGGCCGTGGCGGGCACGCCGGTACGGGCCGTGAACAGGCGGGACGCGGCGCGGGCGACCTCGGGGCCGTCGGGGCGCATGACGGCCCCGGAGACGGAGAGCGCGCCCCGGAACAGGCCCCGGGCGGCGGGGACGGCGAGCAGGGTCTGGACGGCGCCGCCGCCCGCCGACTGGCCGGCGACGGTGACCTTCGCGGGGTCGCCGCCGAAGCGGGCGATGTTGTCGCGGACCCATTCGAGGGCCGCGATCCAGTCGCGGACGCCACGGTTGTCGGGGGCGTCGTCGAGGTGCAGGAAGCCCTCGATGCCGAGCCGGTAGCCGAGGGAGACCAGGACGACACCGTCCCGGTTGAAGGCCGTTCCGTCGTACCAGGGGCTGGCCGCAGAGCCCGCCACGTAACCGCCGCCGTGGATCCAGACGAGGACCGGGAGCCCGGCCTCGGGGTCCGTGTCCGGCGTGAAGACGTTGAGGTTGAGGACCCCGGCGCCCGGGATGGAGGGCTCGGGGATGGTCGTGACGTCGGCGAAGGGGCGTCGCTGGGCGGTCGGCCCGTACGCCGTGGCGTCCAGGGGCTCGGTCCACGGCTCCGGCGGCACGGGCGCCGCGAAGCGGAGGTCGCCGACGGGCGGCTGCGCGTACGGGATGCCGAGGAAGCGCAGGCTCCCGTCGGCCCGGCGCTCGCCGCGCACGGGGCCGCGGGTGGTGGTGACGGAGGCAACGGTCATGGGAGCAGCGTCCGGCCGTTGATCAGCCGAGTCAACGCCTGGAACGCAAAGGTGACACGTGTCACTTACGCGTGTCAGCGAGGTGGTCGCGTCGAGCCGACTGGAGTCCGGTCGACCGGGGTACCACTGAATCGACGGCAGGGAGGTCGCGCATGGCGGGGCTGCAGGCGGGGACGGCGGTCGGGATCCTGGTGGTCGCCGCCGGGATCGGTCTCATGGCGCTCGGCGCCGCCCGCCAGGGCCGCTCGGCACGGCCCCTCGCCCCCGCGCGGGCATGGGCCGCCATGGAGCGGGAGCACTGGCGCGTACTGCGACGGGCGGCCGGCATGGCGATCGCCTCCGCCCGCGGGGCGGCGGGCGCCGGAGAGCCGGCGATCATCACGGTCTCGGACGTCCTCCGCCTGGCCGACGAACACTTCGACCGCCCGAACGCCGACCCCCACCTCGCCGCAGCCGCCCTCCGCCACGAGTACGAACGGGGCGCGTGCGCGCGGGACTGCATGACGGACGCGTACGGCTGAAAGGCGCGGGGCGGGAGCCGCGGCGCGGGCAGCGCGGCCTGCCGGTCGGCCGCGCGACGAATCGCGCCCACGTCCGCCACGGCAGCGTGCCGACGGATGCGATCCGGCCGCGGGGCGCAGCCGACGTCCCAGCGGCCGGATGGGCATGCCACGGCTCCGGCTGTGGCTCGGCTCAGTAGACGATCGACACGATCTGGCAGACCGCTTCCGCGAGTTGGCGGTCGCCGTCGATGCGGGCGCGAACAAGCGCCGCGCCCGGCTGGATGCCGCGCGTGCACAGCCGCCAGGCGGTCTCCGTGTCCAAGCCCACCACCGCGTCGACGTGTCCAGCATCCGGCTGCGCGGCGAGCGACCAGCCGTCCCCGGTGGCCGTCACGGTCCAGGCGCCGCCGGCCGGGCCGTCGATCCGCACCTGGACCTGCGTGCCCGCAGAAGCCGAACGATCTCCCCGCCGATCAGGTCGAGCGTGTCGGCCGCGCGTCCTGGGCCTCGGGCCGATCCGGCGGCGGGACCGGGGTCGCCTGGTGGTAGTACATGCGCCAGGTGCCGTCGGTGTGGCGGCGCCAGAGGGAGCTGCGGAGGGCGTGCCGGCCGTCGATGTGCGTCGCGTACGTCAGGTGGACCAGGCCGGGGGCGAGGCGCGTGCCGGCCATCCCGGAGGGTTCGTGGCGCGGTCCGTCCTCCACGGCGCCCTGCATCTCGGGCAGCGCGGCGACCATCTCCTCGTACGTCCATCGGCGCCCGGACGCTCCGACCTCCACGAAGTCGGGGTCGAGAAGGCCCCCGGCGAGCGAGCGCGAGGAGCGTACGGAGGGTTCCAACAGCCGTAGCTCCGCGGCGATCGCCTCGTCGACCTCGGGCTCGGCGGTGGAGTCGGTGTCCCACTCCCCTGCGTTCCCGCGCCGCCCGCTCCCGGCGTTCACAGGGCGATCCAGTACCGACGCTTGCGGCCGATCTCCGTGATGCGGATGTCCTCCAGGACGCCGCCGTTGCGCTCGATCGCGCGGGCCGAGGCGATGTTGTCCTGGTCGCAGGTCACCAGGACGCGGTCGAGGCCGAGGGCGCGGGCCTCGGGGAGGATCGCGCCCAGGGCCCAGGTGGCGAGGCCCCGGCGGCGGGCGGACGGGCGGATGCTGTAGCCGACGTGTCCGGCCGCGCGCAGCAGGAAGTCGTTGAGCCGGTGGCGCAGGTCGATCGCGCCGACGTACACCCCGTCCTCGACGATCCACCAGTGGGTGGCGTGCACCCGTCCCTCGCCCAACGTGCGGGTCCGGTCGGACTGTTCGCGCAGTCGGCCGACCCATGAGGCGAAGACCTCGGGGATCGCGAGGGCCTGCTCCTCCGCCAGCCCTATCCCGGCGCCCGCCTGGCGGGTGCCGGGGTTCCACTCGGCATGCGCTTCGAGCCAGGAGCGCTGCAGTCGGGCGGTGGGGGTGACCAGTTCAGGCATGCGGGCGACGATAACAGGCCAACGCACCCCTTGATCAGGCATTTTCGCGATCGACAGGATCGCCACACCCGCCTCCGGCGACTCCCGGCCCTACTCGCCCGTGACGCCGTCGAGGCGTTCGCGCAGCAGGTCCGCGTGGCCGTTGTGCCGGGCGTACTCCTCGATCATGTGGGCGAGGACATAGCGCAGGGAGTACGCCTCGTCGCCCAGATGCCCGCACACGTCCAGGGAACCCGCCGCGTCCACGACCGCGCGCGCCCGGGCGCACTCCTGCCGCCAGACCGTGAACGCCTCGGCGACTCCGGCCTCGTCGAGGTCGTCGACGTCGAAGTCGGCCCAGTCCGTGGAACCGGCGGGGGTCCACGGACTACGACTGTTCTCACCGTTGATCACGTTGCGGAACCAACCGCGCTCCACCTCCGCCGCGTGCCGTACGAGCCCCACGAGGGAGAGCCCCGACGGGGGCGCGGCCCGTTCCTTGAGCTGCTCGGGGGTGAGCCCCGCGCACTTCAACTCCAGGGTTTCGCGCTGGAACTGGAGCATGGCGGTGAGCGTGGCTCGCTCGTCGGCGGTACGGGGCGGCTGGACGCGGTGATCTTCGTTCATCCGGACATCGTGCCGACGCACGCGCCAGGCGACCACCGGATTTCACCGCCGTCAGGGCGTCAGGCAGCCAGCGCATCCGTGCGTCAGGGCATCCAGGTCGATCCGGGCGTCAGCGTCACGTACCCGGGCGGACGGCGTAGTCGCCGAAGCCGACCCAGTCCAGGGCCACGCACGGTTCGTCGCCGATGACCCAGGCGTCGTGGCCCGGCTTGACGGTGAACAGGTCGCCGGGGCCCACTTCGAGGGATTCGCCGTCATCCATGACGATCTTCATCCGGCCGCCTACGACGTAGCCGAGGTGAGCGGCCTGGCAGCTGTCCGTACCGGCGATGGGCTTGATGTGTTTGCTCCACTGCCAGCCGGGTTCGAAGACCGCGCGGCCGACCGGGCCGCGGTCCGTGGTGATCAGGTCGAGCCGGCCCTTGGCGCCCTCGAACGGACGGGTCTCATCCGCCGAGTCGAAGCTTCTGGAGACGATTCCGGTCATGGTGCTCCGCCTCCCGGCGGTGTGACGTGAACTCCCCGAGTCCACTTCCAGGCTACGCCGGACACCCCTCCCCGGCCGCTCCGTTGCCCCGCGCCTACCCCGCGCCGACCCGGTCACCGGGCGGCAGCCGCGCACGTCACGCGCCCCTCCCGCCACCCCCGGTGACGGGCTAGCGTCGAAGGAGGTAGACCGTCGTTCACCTCACCCACCGGGAGGGCCAGTGACCGCCGAGCTCAACCACACCATCGTGCACGCGACCGACAAGAAGCGTTCCGCCGAGTTCCTCGCCGCGATCCTGGGTCTGGAGGTCGGCGCGCCCTTCGGGCCCTTCCTTCCCGTGGCCGCCGACAACCGCGTGACCCTCGACTTCTACGAGAACGCCCACGCGCCGGTCGTCTCGCAGCACTACGCCTTCCTGGTGCCCGACGGGGAGTTCGACCTGATGATCGCGCGCCTGGACGAAGCCGGCGTGACGTACTACTCCGACCCGAGCCATACGGATCCGGGGAGCGTGAACGACCTCTTCGGCGGCCGGGGAGCGTACTTCGACGATCCCGACGGCCACAACATGGAGATCATCACGCACCCGTACACCACATGACAGCTTATTGAACATTCACAGAAGGCTTTCTCCCGCCGGAACCTGCCACTTGGCGGATCCGCGCTAATCCACCCCTTGTTTTCTGTCCGGATACGATATCGGACAGACCTACACATAAAGGCCAGATAAGAGCACAATGAAACCGCGGTACGACGCCGCAAGCGCGATCAGACGTGCAGGACGCCAGAAGGAGGCGAGTCGTATGTCTGACGTCTCTCACCGCCCCGGTGATATCTCGGCACACCCCGACGCTCCGGAAATGCGAGAACGGTACTCGCAAATACTCCAGACAAGAGGTGTCGCCGCGGTCGAGGAGCTCGTGATCCTCGCCGGCATCTACGCCGCGGTCTCCGGGTGGGTGGTCCACTTCTCGGCCGCCAGGCCTGAACTCGCCCTCAGCAATCTGGTCACGGGCATCGCCATCGCGATCCTCGGCCTCTGCATGTCGATGGCGCCCGAGCGGTCCCAGGACCTGAACTTCGTCGTCCTGGCGCTCGGTGTATGGCTGATCCTCTCCCCCTGGGTGGTCGCCACCACCGACGCCGGAACCGGCGCGATCATGAGCAACGTCATCACGGGCGCATGCGTCTGCCTCTTCGCGCTCACGGCGGGCGGACTGCTCATGAGCAAGACCAGAAAGACGTGACGAAGCCCTGATCCTCTCCGAGAACGGCGCTCCATCCCCACCCGGGGATGGGGCGCCGTCGCCGTGCGTGAGCAACCGCTACCGCCGTGCCACATACGCAAATCCAGACACACCGACCCCCAACACCCCATCCCAGGTAACGAATTGACCGTCGGCGTTTCGGCCACATAAGTTCTGCGTAAGCTTGCTCCACAGGGACAGGCTCCCGCCCGCATTTCCCAGTCCTTGGGGGGACTAAGTGAACTGGTACCTCGACGTTCTCAAGAAGTACGCGGTATTCACCGGCCGTGCGCGCCGCCAGGAATTCTGGATGTTCGCGCTGTTCAACTTCCTCGCGGTCATCGTGCTGGCCATCGTCGATGCCGTGATCGGCACGACCGGGATCCTCGTCGCCATCTACGTGCTCGGCGTGTTCCTGCCGAACCTGGGCGTGACCGTCCGCCGTCTGCACGACACGGGCCGCTCCGGCTGGTGGATCCTGATCGGCGCGATCCCGCTGGTCGGCCCGATCATCCTCATCGTGTTCTACGCGACCGAGGGCAACCAGACGGACAACGCCTACGGCCCGAACCCGAAGCTCACGCCCACGTACTGAGCTGCACAGTGACGTAGCCCCCGGAAGACTCCTTCCGGGGGCTACGCGCATTTCGGGAGCCGTACGCCCAGTGACGGTTCGTAGTAATCGCCGCTCGCGCCTTGTGCACGATGGCGCACGACCCGCCTCCACCCCCACCCCTAGCCTCGCCGCAACGGCGCGACACCAGCGATCGCACGGACGAACGCGACGAACGCACGGACGCGCGATCGCACGAACGAGGGGCGGCATCGGTGAACTGGCTCATCCATGACTACCGCGAGAGCGATCTCGCCGCAGTGGTCCACCTGATCGACACCACGGCCGAACTCGGCCAGGAGTCCGTCTTCTCCCTGGCGGAGTGCATCAGCGCCCTGACCTCCCGCCAGCCGGCCGTCGTCGCCGTCCACCAGGGCGTTCCCATCGGGGCCGCGCTCGCGTCGGTCTCCGGGGAGCGGGCCTGGGTGATGCGGATCGCGATCTCCTCCGCCTGGCGTGGCCGGGGCCTCGCCAGCGCGCTCCTGGTGGAGCTGGAGCGGCGGCTGGTCGCGGCGCGGGTCGGCCGGATCGCGTACGTCCTGCCCGAGGAGGAGCTGCTCGGCGAGGGCCTCCTCAACGCCGGCTACACCCGGCAGCCGGCCGTCGCCTACTTCGAGAAGGTGGAGCCGCTGCACGGCCCCGCCGCCAATCTCCTCGACGACCTCGGCGGCCGGCTGCTGCCGGGCGACCTGTGGGCCAAGGTCGCCGGCATGGAGCGGGAGAAGGACCTGATCGAACGGCGTGTCGTCCTCCCGCTCGCCGAACCGGAGCGTGCGGCGCGGCACGGTGTGCGGCCACCGCGCGCGGTGGGCCTGTTCGGTCCGCCGGGGACCGGCAAGACGACGTTCGCGCGGGGCATCGCCTCCCGGCTCGGCTGGCCGTTCGTGGAGATCCTGCCGTCCCGGCTCGCCGACGAGGGCAATCTGGCGGCCGCGCTGCGCTCCGCGTTCGCCCGGATCGCGGAGCTGGAGCGGGTCCTGGTCTTCATCGACGAGGTCGAGGAGATCGCCCCGGTCCGCCAGGAGCCCGCGCAGCCCGGCGGGATGCACGGCGTGACGAACGAACTCCTCAAGCTCATCCCGGGCTTCCGCGAGCGCGACGAACGACTGCTCGTCTGCGCGACGAACTCGATCCGCTCCCTCGACCCGGCCTTCCTGCGCCCGGGGCGCTTCGACTACCTCATCCCGATCGGTACGCCGGACAAGGCGGCCCGCGCCGCGATCTGGGGGCGCTACACCGAGGGCCGCCCCGATGTCGACATCGACGAACTGGTCACGGCGAGCGACCTGTTCACGCCCGCCGACATCGAACACGCCGCCCGGATCGCCGCCCAGAACTCCTTCGAGCGCGACCTGGTCGCCGTCGGCCCCCGCTCCACAGCCGACGAGCGCCTGCCCGGCGCGACCACGGCGGACTACCTGGAGGCCATCGGCCAGTGCCGGCCGACCGTGACACCGGAGATGATCACCCAGTTCGAATCCGACATCACCACCCACGCCCGCTTCTGACGAGGCACCACTGTCAGTGCCTCTCCCTATCGTGGTCATGAGCGTTCCCGGCGACTCCGGGAACGACGTCGACCACGACAGGGGAGCCGGGCGGTGGAGCGGTACGAGGGGCTCGACATCATGACCGTCACGGAGGTGGCGGAGTTGGAGACGTGGCTTGAGGTCCATCACGCCGACAGCCCCGGGATCTGGCTGAGGATCGCCAAGAAGGGGAAGGGCGGCTCGTCGCTCACCAATCCGGAGATCCTCGACTGCATGCTCTGCTTCGGCTGGATCGACGGTCAGCGCAGAGGCGGGGACGAGACGTACTACCACCAGAAGTACACCCCGCGCAGGTCCCGCAGCCTCTGGTCCCAGGTGAACGTCCGCAAGGTCGAGGCGCTCACGGCAGCGGGGCGGATGCGCGAGCCCGGCCTCGCCGAGGTGCGGGCCGCGCAGGCGGACGGCCGGTGGGAATCCGCGTACCCGTCGCAGGCGGAGGCGACCGTACCGGACGACCTTGCGGCGGCCCTGGCCGCCGACGAGCGGGCCGGGGAGTTCTACGCGGGGCTCGGGAAGACCGACCAGTATCTGGTGATCATGCGGCTGTGGCAGGCCCGCACGCCCAAGGGACGGGCGCAGCGCCTGGAGCGGATGGTGGCGAAGCTGGCGGCGGGCGAGAAGGTCACCTGACGGGCGGAACCGGGGGATCCCCGCCGCCGCGTCGGTAGAGGACCTGGTGGGCGTCGTGTTCGACGAAGGAGGACACGTGAGTCATGCCGACGGCCTCAAGGAGCCGTCGGGAGCGGTGGTTCGCCTCCTGGGTGAGCGCGACCACGCTCGGCGTGTCCCGGAGCGTGACGTCGAGGACGGCGGCGACGGCCTCCCGCGCGTAGCCGTGCCCCCAGTGCTCGGGCAGGAACTGGTACGAGACCTCCGTCTCCCCGTCGCGCGCGCCCGGCTCCACCGTCACGAGCCCGAGCAGGACCCCGTCGGCCGCCCGCACCACCGCGTGCACCCCGGGCGCTCCGACGACCCGCCGCTGCCGGATGCGTACGACCTGCTCGCTGACCGGCCCGCCCAGGTGGTGCCGGACTTCGGGGTCGGTCCACAGCCGGGTGACGGCCGGTACGTCGGCCGTCCGCACGGGCCGAAGCAGGAGCCGCTCGGTGGTGAGGTCGCCGCGCGACGCGGCGGAGGGTGAGGCGTGCATACATACGATCATCGCAGCCCTGCCGCTCCCCCGGCGGAGGCCGCTCCAGTACTGCGATTCGGCGGGGAGTCATCGTGCAGGTTCCTTCTGTTCGGGTCCCAGGGCCCGGCGGACCTGGCGTTCGATCAGGCTGAACAGCAGCGGGGCCAGGCAGATCACCGTGATCAGTGCGGCGACGCCCTTGTTGTCCTGAACGAAGATGGGGGTGACGGCCAGCGGGCCCTTGAAGTCGCCGTATCTGCGCTCGACCGCGCCCTGGCCTTTGTGGCGGCGTAGTACTTCGCCGGGATCGGCCTGTTCGGGGGTGAGGGTGGTCAGCAGCGCGTACCAGCCGTCGACGGCGGCTTCGGCCTGGAGTACGTCCTGGTCGAAGTGCCAGGACAGGGCGGGCCGCCCAGTCTCGTCCGGGGTGATCTCGGTGTGCAGGCAGCCGGAGACCCGGCGGGGGTCCTGGTGATCGTCACGCCGATGCGGGCGGCGATCTTCTCGGTGGTGTTGTAGTAGCGGCCGCCGGCCGAGTGCTGGAGCTTGTCGAGATCCTCGCGGGCCTTGGCGAGGCGTTTGTCACGGGCTCGCTGCTGGCCTTCGGCGTTGCCGGTGGAGTGGACCAGGATCCGGCGCACCTCAAGCGGGGGATCAGTCCTGCGGGGCCCGGCCAGCAGGTGGGTGTCTTCCAGGGCCGTCGATGCTGGAGGCGGGGGCCAGGGCGATGAAATCGGTCCCGGCCTTGATCAGGGCGCTGACGTTGCTGTATGAGATCAGTTTGGAGTCGGCGATCAGCAAGAACTCCTTCGGCCCCGCCATGGCGCGCAGACTGTTCATGGTGCCGGTGATCTGGGCGATCTCGGCAGCTCCACCGTCGATGACGCGAGACAGCAGCGGGACGCCGCCGTCGCCGGTCACCGCCAGGCCGGTCTGGATCTGCTTGAGGTCATAGCGGCGGTCCTTGGGATGCCCGTGCCTGATGCGGGGATACTCCTCATCCTGGTCATCGGCCGGGTATGCGCCATACAGCGACATGGTTGTCATGTCCCAGTGGAACGTGGACACATCGACGCCGAACTCGCCGATCGCCCGGGCCCCGATGCTGTCGGTGAGCTCCCTCAGGTGTGGGGCGATGGCATCCAGGGCCCGCCCCAGACGGTCGTCATTGAGCAGCTCCGCTCAATCCCGAAGACTTCCTCCACCGCCCATCCCCGGGCCCAGCGACCCAACCGCCATAAGGGCGCGGGCGCGGTCAGCCGGTTGGCCACCAGCACCTCGATGACCTGCCCGTGCGTCACATGGGCGATGCCACGGCCCGGGCACAGCCGGTCGACGGTCCCGGCCACATCCAGCCGGCGCAAAGACTCGGCAGCGACAGGCAGAGCACCGTTGTCAGTTCGCAGCCGGGGAAGCTGTGTCGTCGGCCTTGATGTCGAAGTTGATCTCGTCTCCAACGACAGAGGAAACGGTGACTGACACGCCCAAAGTGCTGCCGTCGCCCGCTGTGAGCGTGCAACGGGTGGTGTTGCCGACCTTCCCGACGAGGTCCTCGGGACAGGCGACGTCTGGCTTCGGCTGGCCCGTTGTGGCGGCGAGCTTTTCGGCGACTGTGGTGGCCAGCTTGGCCTTGGACAGTTTTTGCTCGGAGTTTCCAACGCTGACGGAGCCCGAGCAGCCGACGAGCAGCACGCCGGCGGCTACGACCGAGAGGCTCCAAGTTACTGCGGACAAGCGGGCTATGGTCATGGTGGGGCTCCATTCCGGATGATCAAAATGATAAGTGGCCGGAAGCATACTGGCCGTGCGTCCGGCGGGCACTCGCACCGCCCGGACACACCTCATCGACGATCGCGGCTACATCCAGCCGGCGCAGAAACTCGGCAGCGACAGGCAGAGCGCCCAGACGCTTCTCCATCACGGACGTCACCACCATTTCGAGGCGCTGACGCTCAGACCGTGGCCGCAGGGACCGGGAAAGTCAATGACACACCCCGACCAACGCCACACCACCGGCCCGGGACACCCCCGGACCGGTCACACCATACGAATCGACGACCCGCGAAGTCCGGGTCTAGCCGTACCAGTGGAGCCCCGTGGCCGTGAGCAGGGCGACGACACCGACGTTGGCCAGGGCCAGCGCGGCGAAGTACCCGACCGGTGCCTGGGCTTTGACGCCGGAGGGCGCGGCGAGTGCGCCGGCCGTCCCGGTCTGCCACCACACGAAGGCCACGAGCAGGATGACTGCGGCCGGAAGCAGGATGACCGCTTGGCCCGTGAAGTGCGGAACGGCCCCACTGACGCCGGCGATCCCGACGGCGCCGAGCAGCACGCCGAGCCCGTCGAAGCGAGCGCCGATGCGGCCCGGGCGGTCGTGCACGAGGGTCGCCGCTCCGATCACGGCGCCCACGGCGAAGGGGATGGCGGCGAACAGGCACAAGCGCCAGGTCAGGCTCATGTAGATCAACCAGCCTGCCAGCAAGCCGAGCGCCGGGCCGCTGCCGGCGATCGCGACGTAGATCCCGAAAGCCTTGCGGCGTTCCTGCGGGTCGGTGAAGGAGGTGTACACCAGGACCGGTGCGGACGACGAGACCAGCGCGGCGAAGGCGCCCTGCAGGGCGCGGGCCACGCCCAACACGCCGGGAGAGGGCGCCATGCCGCCGATCGCGGCGGCCACCGCGAACCCCACCAGGCCGATCATCAGCATCCGCTTGCGGCCCACGAGGTCCGTGAGGCGGGATCCGAACAGCAGCAGCCCGACGAAGGCCAGCACGTAGACGGTGGGCATCACGTCCAGGTAGACGGTGGACGACACCCGCAGGCCGTCGGCAGGGAGCCCCAGGTCCCGGGAAGCCTCCCGCACCACCACCTTGGAGAACGCCGCATCCATCAGCACGACCAGCTGAGCCAGAGCGAGCACCACCAGGCCCCACCAGCGCCTGGGAAGGGCGACCGCCGGGTCGGCCGGGCGGGCCGGGTACGCGGGGGCCGTCGGGGCGTACGCGGGAGGCGCGGGCGGCGGCTGGGCGGCCTGGACGGCCTGGACGGCCTGGACACGAGGGTCGGGCCGCTCGGCGGGTGCGCCCGCGGGTGTGGCGGGGGCGTAGTCGAGCAGGTGAGCGGCACGGCGGCCGAGCTGGGCCAGTACCGCCCCCGGCAGCCACTCACCGGTCTGGTCCGTCTCCGTGCGGGTGGCCACCTCGCGCGGGGTGGGCCGCTTGGCCGGGTCCTTGTGCAGACATGCGCGTACGAGAGCGACGAGCGAATCCGGTACGCCGGTCAGGTCCGCCTCCTCCTCGGCGATACGGAAGAGGTGGGCGTTCAGGCCGGTGTCCGTGGCGCCGAAGAGCAGGCGTCCGGTGGCGGCGTACACGAGGAGCGCCCCGAGGCAGAACACGTCGGACGCCGGGGTGAGTTCGAGGCCGCGCACCTGCTCCGGTGACATGAAGCCGGGTGAGCCGATGAGCATGCCGGTGCGGGTGTGCAGGCTGTCGCCGGCCAGGCTGTCCATCGCCCGCGCGATGCCGAAGTCGATGACGCGGGGGCCGTCCACGGTGACGAGGACGTTGGACGGCTTGAGGTCACGGTGGATCAGACCCGCCTCATGTACGGCCTGCAGGGCGAGGGCGAGGCGGTTGGCCAGGGTGCGGACCGACCGCTCGGGCAGCGGCCCGAAGTCCTGGGCCACGACGGTGGTCAGATCGGGGCCGGGGATGTACTGGGTCGCCACCCACGGCACGGCGGCCTCAGTGTCGGCGTCCAGGACGTCGGCCGTCCAGGCTCCACCCACCCGCCGGGCCGCGGCGACCTCACGGGCGAACCGCCTGCGGAACTCGGCGTGTTGGGCGTGCTCGGCCTGGACGACCTTGACGGCGACCGTACGTCCCAGGTCGGAGCGGCCCAGGTAGACCAGGCCCATCCCGCCCGCACCGAGGCGGGCGATCAGGCGGTACGGGCCTATGTGCGCGGGGTCCTCCCCCGTCAGTTGTTCCACGGCGCGGTGATCCCCCTGGGATGGGTGCGGAGAGATCCCAAGATAGACCAACTATCCAAGGCTGCGGCATGGATTGCCGAGTGCAGGTCCCCGGTGTCGCCGACGGCACGGTGGACGGTCAGGCTCAGGCCATCCTGCGCTGGAGGGCAGCGAGGGCGCCCGCCCTGCGGCCGGGGACGCGGCGTCGGAGCGCGACGAGGGCGTTGCCCAACTCGCGCGCACGGGACGGGTCCTCGATCCGCTCCCACTGATGGTGGGCGCGGTCCACGGCGCCCTCGACCTCGGGGTCCTGCGGACCCTGGCTCAGGCCGAGCCGGGCCCGGGCCACGCCGATCCACAACTCGCAGCTGCGGGCGGGCTCTTCGGCGAGCCGGGCGAGGTCGGCGCGTACCTCCATCCAGTGCACGGCCTCCGGCGACCGCGCCCCGTACCGCCGCAGGGCCACCTGCTCCCAGGCCACGGCGACGGCCACGGCCTCCCCGTGCCGCCCGGCGCGCGCCGCGGCGAGGATGGCGGGGTGCGGATCGGGCTCGGAAGCCGTGGGCTCCTGAGCCACGGGCGCGGGCGGGCGGACGGCCGCCGGAGCCGCGACAGCGGCCGCCCGCCCGTGCTCAGGCTGCGGCTCGGGCACGGTGGCGGGCGCGACGGCCGCCACCGGGACCGCCACCGCTCCGAGCACCTGTACGGGCTGCGAACTCGTCTGCGGGGGCGGATAGTTCACCTCCTGCGTCAGATACACCGCCTCCCCCGCACCCGCCTGAGCCGCCGCCTCCGCGTGGAGCTGCGCGAGCGGCGGCCGGGCGCCCGTGCGCCAGACCGTCGCGAAGTGGCGCAGGTACTCCGGTGTCGCGGGAACGCCGCTCCGGCGCGGGGCCGGGGCGACGCGGCCGTAGAGCCGGATGCCGGGGCCGAGGGAGAGCAGGCCCGGTGCCGGGCCGAGGCGCTCCCAGAGCTCCGCGTCGGCGGCCAGGTCCGCCACCACCGTCGTCGTGCCCGCGCGCCGCACCGCCAGCTCCGCCGCGAGCCAGTGCCACGGCAAGCCGGTGTACCGCAGGGTCGTCGGGGTGCTGCGCGCGAGCGCCAGGTGCGGCAGGTGCTGGCGGCGGTCCACCTGGAGCTGGCCCGCGAGGAAGAGCGCCAGCGGTCCCGGCGCGGCGGCCGCGGCGCGCAGGCGCGTCAGGACGGTCTGCGGGTCGAGCGGGTCGGCCAGTTCGACCACCGTCGCCACCGGCGTGCCGGTCAGCGCCCCCGGAGGCACCGCCGCGAACGCGGGCAGAACGGCCGCCGCGTCCACCGCTCGCCCGCGTCCCGCCGGCGCCGCCGCGAGCAGCACCGCCGTCCCCACCGTGTCCAGGTCGTCGTTCACCACACGAGCACCGTAACCTTCTCCACACCCCATCCCGTTACCACCTCGATGGCCGATAATCGGCGGGCCGTTGGCATATGTCAGAAGCACCACCGTATCGAGTGTTGCCAAATCCCTTACGGGCTGTCTTCGCCTGTGCAACAGTCATATCCGGGCCTTGTTCCACCGCTCGCCCGCGCCGCGCCTGTATCGGAGTACGACATGCCGTCCCCTCTCTACGCGGACCGTCCAGCTCAGCCGCCGGAGCCCGGCACCGTGGACGCGCTGATCTCGCAGACCCGCCGTCTGCGCGTTGACGTGGACGCCGTGCGCCGGGACGCGGTCCTGGACGAGGACGACCCGAAGAACCGCTGGCAGCGTGCCCTCTGCGATCTCGCCGTGCACCAACTCGACGACCTCGGAGCCCACTTGGGCCAGCTGAAGGCCGGCGCCCCCGACGAGTCCTCGCTCGCGGCGGGCGTCGACCTCATCGAGGCCGAGGACACCGTCGAAGCCGCCTCCGACCCCGGCGCCGCGTACGGCGGCCCCGCGCCCGCACGCACCGGCTCGCTCCTCAGCCGCGTCGGCAGCGCGGAGTGGAACCTCCTGAACGACGAGGTGAGTTGGTCCGAGGAGCTGTACCAGATCTTCGGCCGGAACCCCGAGAGCGGCCCGATGTCGCTGGACGAACTGCCGTCCATGGTCTTCGCCGAGGACCAGTCCGTGCTGCAGGCGATGGTGACGGACTGCCTGATCGACGGGAAGCCGATCGACGGCGAGTTCCGGGTCGTCCGCACCGACGGCCGGGTCCGCACGCTCCACATGATGGGCGAGCCGGTCCTCGACGCCGACGGCTGCACGGCCTCCATGTGGGCGGTCCTGCGCGACGTCAGCGAGCTGCGGCGCAGCGAGCGCGCGGTCCGCGAGTCCCGTGACAGCCTCCAGCGCACCCGCCACATCGAGCGCACCGAGCGCCGCGTCGCCGTAGAGCTCCAGGAGGCCGTACTGCCTCCGTGGCGCGGTTCCCTGAGCTTCGCCCACGGCAGCGCCGGCGCCCCCCTCGACGTGGCCGGCCACTATCTGCCGGCCGCCACCACCGGCCTCATCGGCGGCGACTGGTACGACGCGCTGGCCCTGCCCGACGGCGACGCGCTGCTGACCGTCGGTGACCTCACCGGCCACGGCGTCTCCGCGACCTCCTCGATGGCCATGCTCCTGGGCGCGCTGCGCGGCATGGCCGTGGCCGGAATCCGCCCAGGGGCCCTGATGGGCCATCTCAATCAGCTGCTGGAGACCTCGGTGCAGCCGGCCCTCGGCAGCGCGATGTGCTGCCGTTACGAACCGGTCAGCCAGACCCTCACCTGGGCGCAGGCGGGACACCCCGCCCCGCTGCTCTTCCGCGACGGAACGGGGCGCGCCCTGAAGCGGCCGGACGGTGTGCTGCTGGGAGCGACGACCGGGGCCGCGTACGAGGAGGCGGCCATCCGGCTGCTCCCCGGCGATCTGCTTGTGCTGCACACGGACGGACTGACCCGCCGCAGCGGCCTGGACGACACGGGTACGCAGCGGCTGCTCGACCTGGCCCCCCGGTTGACCGGGGCGCGGGACGCGCAGGACTGCGTACGGTCGGTGGTGGAGGAGTTCGGTGAGGCACCCCGCGAGGACGACGCCTGCGTGATGGTGGTGCGGGTCGGCGACTAGGAGGGCATACCGGCAACGGCCGGTGTGCCCTTTCTCGTGCGTACGAGGCATGCGCGCAGTACGGGGCATGCGTGCGGCGCGTGCCTCCGGGCGTACGTACCGAGGCCGATTCCCGCCCTCGAACTCTCCTTCGGACCCCGCTCAGATCCCGCTGCTCCGCGGCCGCTTGGCCACGGGATTGGGCAGTGCGAGCGCGATCTCCTCGCGGAGGTCCTCGATCTTGGCGTAGCCGGCGTACTGCCCGGTCAGCCGGTACATCTCGCGCAGCCGGTCCCAGGTGCGGTGCGAGGAGGTCTCGCCCATGGACACCAGGGCGAGCCGGGCGTACCGGTCGGCCTGCTCGGGGTCGTCGGCGATGAAGCAGGCCGAGGCGAGCGAGATGTAGTCGAAGAGCTTCGAGCGGTTGTGGCCGTTGCGGCGCAGGTCGAGGGCCAGCCTGGCGTGGCGCTGGGCCGGGACCGCGGCGGCCGGATCGTGCTCGGCGAGCGTGCGGAACGCGAGGGCCTGCATACCGTGCATGTCGGCGTCGTCGAAGTTCTGCATCCAGCTCGGCGGCGGGACGTCGGAACGGTCGGAGACGAACAGGTCCTCGGCCTCGCCGAGCGTACGGCGCATGGCCTGGCCCTTGCCCATGGATGCCTGCGCCCAGGCCTCGATGGTGTGCAGCATCGCCTGGGTTCGGGGCAACACCTCTTCGCCCGAGCCCGCCTTGGCGAGCTTCACCAGGTCGAGGGCGTCGTCGGGCCGGCCCAGGTGGACCATCTGGCGGGCCGCGCGGGACAGAGCTTCCCCGGCGCGCGGCCGGTCGCCGCCCTCGCGCGCCGCGTGCGCGGCGATGACGAAGTACTTCTGGGCGGTGGGTTCCAGGCCCACGTCGTGGGACATCCACCCTGCCAGGACGGCCAGGTTGGCGGCGACGCCCCACAGGCGCCGCTGGAGGTGGTCGGGGTGGCGGTAGGCGAGCATGCCGCCCACCTCGTTGAGCTGGCCCACGACCGCCTTGCGCTGGAGGCCGCCGCCGCGGGAGGCGTCCCAGGCGCGGAACACCTCCACGGAGCGCTCCAGCGCCTCGATCTCCTCCGACCCGATGGGGGCGGCCTCGTAGCGGTCGAACCCAGCGGGGTCGGCGTGGAGGGGATCGTTGGCGCGTGGCGCGGTGGCGGGGCGCGCGGGGTCGGTCTGGAGCCAGTCGTGCATGGCGCTGGTGAGGGCGGAGCCGGCCGCGAGCACGGCGCCCGCGCCCATCAGGCCGCGTCGGTTGAGCATGAGGTCCATTCCCGTGAATTCGGTGAGGACCGCTGCCGTACGCTCGGGCGCCCAGGGCAGCCCGTCAGGGTTGTCGTTGTTCCTGACGTTCTGCCGTCTCCCGGCGCGCCCGTGTCGTACGAACCCGAGGTCCTCGATGGTCACGACACGGCCGAGTCGCTCGGTGAACAGGGCAGCCAGCACCCGGGGTACGGGGTCGCGCGGGGTCTCCCCCATGTCGATCCATCGCCTCACCCGTGAGGTGTCGGTCGACAGTTGCGGGTGGCCCATGGCCGCCGCCTGCCTGTTGACGAGCCTCGCGAGCTCTCCCTTGGACCAGCCGGCGAGACCGAAGAGGTCTGCCAGGCGGGTGTTGGTCTGTCCAGTCACGTCTAAGCCCCCAGGTTCTCGGCTGAGTTGAATGTAACCCCGTGTCATAGGGCTGGCGACTATTCGCCAGGGTTCGCCAGGGTGCGCCCGATGTTCCGCCACCCGCGCCGCGGTGTCAGGTAGGAACGCGCCACCCCGCCCCGGCAACCGGCCCTCATTCCCCAGGGTGCGGCCCGGAGGTCGGGCGGGGCGACGCACGCAACTCGTCGGCACACGAAGGGATCTGTCTCCCCATGTACACAGCATCGTCCTCCGTGTCCGCCCCGCCCCGGCCCCTGCACCGTTCCGTGCCGGCCGGGAGCGGACCGTATCTCGCCCCCGTCGTTCCGGCGGTCAGGTCGAGGCGATGGGCGGGCAGTGCCGCTCAGCCCCTCAGCGGAAGAATCGACCTGTCGGGCCCCCAGGGGGCCCAGGTGCGGATGGCGATCGCGTCCGTCCACCGGATCTGCCCGGAGTTCAACCCGGTGCAGGTCCTGCGGCGCAGCGGCCGTTCCGTCCTGATCGTCGGAACGACCGGGCGGGCCACGGCGGTCGCGAAGTGTTTACTGGACCACTCCCCCGCGTGGGTCGAGCGGTTCCAGCACGAAATAGCTGCCTACCGCTCCTTCGTCCGGCACCGTCCTCCGGTACGCGCGCCGCGGCTCATCGCCGCGGACCCGGAGAACTGCACGCTGGTGATCGAGCGGATGCCGGGGCGGGCGGCGGCGCTGACGCGCCACCCCGTGGAGGCCCCGCCCCGCGCGGATCTGCGCGCGGCGCTCGGCGCGATCGCCCGGCTCAACGCCTGGCGTCCGCCCGCCGGGACCTTCGACGCCCCGCTGGACTACCCGGCGCGGATCGCGCGCTATCACGAGCTGGGTCTCTTCACCGACCGTGACCGGGACGACCTGCAGAAGCTGCTGCACGGCCTGGCGCACGCCGGTGGCCGTCAGGGCATGGGCCAGTTCTGCCACGGCGACGCCCTGCTCTCCAATATCCTCCTCTCCCCCACAGGACCGGTCCTCGTCGACTGGGAGCACGCGGGCTGGTACCTGCCCGGGTACGACCTGGCGACGATGTGGTCGGTGCTCGGTGACGCGCCCATGGCCCGGCGCCAGATCAGCCAGCTCGCCCAGCAGGCGGGGCCGGCGTCCCGGGACGCCTTCCTGGTGAACCTGATGATCGTGCTGACCCGGGAGATCCGTACGTACGAGACGGCGGTGCAGCGCACCATCAAGGAGGCTCCGCCCGCGGGTTCGGTTCCCGTCCCGTCCGGTGCGGTCTCGCCCGGTGAGGAGCAGCGCCGGCTCCTGCGGCGGCTGCACGACGACTGCGCCATGGCACGGCGGGCCGTGCGCGCGGCGGTCGGTACGCGCTGAGGCAGCGCCGACCGTCCCGACGGGGGTGACACGCCGTGTGCCCGGTGCCGACACACCGGGCGCACGGCGTTTCGGCGTTTTCCCCGCGCCGCCCCGCCCCCACCCCCGCGCACCAGTCCATTGGTCCACTCCACTGACGCGCCGCAGGCCCGCGCGCCGCCGTCACGAAACTCCGTGACGCCTCCACGACACCGCCCCTGACGTGGGAATTCCCATGTCGGCGCGGGTGATTGACGGATCGTCGGGAAGCCGCTACCCCTGTACGGGTCCGGCCCCGCACGCCCCCACATCACCCCTGGTACCTGGAGGCCGCCTTGCACCGTTCCGCGTCCCGCACACGGGTCCCCCGAGCGGTGGGCGCCGTGGCGTCCGCAGCTCTGCTCCTCCCCCTCCTCTCGGCCGCTCCGCCCGCCGCGGCCGGACCGCCGGCGCCCGGCTCGCTCCAGCGCCAGTTCGCCGCGGCCGCCGAACAGCAGGGCGTACCGCCGAGCGTGCTGCTCGCGGTGTCGTACCTGCAGTCGCGGTGGGACGGGCACGGCGGGGCGCCGAGCGTCACCGGGGGCTACGGCCCGATGCACCTCACGGACGCCGTGACCGCGCTGGCCGACGCCCCGCACCACTCGCACGGCGCGGAGGACGCCCGGGGCGACGACGCGCGCGGCCCGCGCCACGGCTCGGAGAGCGCCACGCCGCTGCCGACGCGGGACCGGTTGCCGGACCGGCTCAAGACGCTGGACCGGGCGGCGGCGCTGACCGGGATCCCGGCGGAGGAGCTGCGCACCGGCACGGCGGCGAACATCGAGGGCGGGGCGGCGCTGCTCGCCGCCGCCCAGCGCGCGTCGGGGCGGCCGCCCAGCGCCGACCCGGCCGACTGGTTCGGCGCGGTGGCGCGGTATTCCGGCGCCGACGACACGGCGACCGCGACGGCGTACGCGAACGACGTCTTCGACGTGATCCGCACCGGTGAGTCCCGTACGACCGACAGCGGACAGGTCGTGACGCTCGCGGCCGACCCGGACGTCGGGCCCGCGCGGGGGCAGGTCGCGGCGCTGGGGCTGCGGAAGCCGAGCACCGGTCCGACGGAGTGCCCGCGCACGGTGGCGTGCGAGTGGATCCCGGCGCCGTACGAGGAGTTCGGGGACGGGGACTACGGCAACCACGACAAGGCGAACCGGCCCGCGTCCCAGTCGATCGAGTACATCGTCGTGCACGACACGGAGGCGACCTGGGACGTCACGCTCAAGCTGGTGCAGGACCCGACGTACGTGTCGTGGCAGTACTCGCTGCGCTCGTCCGACGGCCACGTCGCGCAGCACGTGCCGCTCAAGGACGTCGGCTGGCACGCGGGCAACTGGTTCGTGAACGCCAAGTCGGTGGGCCTGGAGCACGAGGGCTTCCTGACGGCGCCGGACTCCTGGTACACGGAGGCGATGTACCGGTCCTCGGCGCGGCTCGTGCGCCACCTCGCCCAGCGCTACGACATCCCGCTGGACCGGCAGCACGTCCTCGGCCACGACAACGTGCCCGGCACGGTCACCTCGACCATCCGCGGGATGCACACCGACCCGGGTCCGTACTGGGACTGGGCGCACTACTTCCGTCTCCTCGACCGCCCGTTCACGGCGAGCGCAGGTTCCCACGCGCGCGTGGTGACGATCCGGCCCGAGTACGCCACCCACCAGCCGACGTACACGGGGTGCGTGAAGGCGGGAGAGGCGTGCGCCCCGCACGGCAGTGGCGCGGTCAGGCTGCACACGGCGCCCGCGGCCGACGCGCCGCTGGTGAAGGACATCGGGCTGCGGCCGGGCGGCGAGGACTCGACGACCGGGGTCAACGACACCGGTGCGCGTGCCACGACCGGCCAGCAGCACGCGGTGGCCGAGCGGCGGGGCGACTGGACGGCGATCTGGTACCTGGGCCAGAAGGCCTGGTTCCACAACCCGAAGGGCGCGCGGACGGCGGTGAACGCGCGGGGGCTGCTGCTCACCCCGAGGGAGGGTCTGGCGGAGGTGCCGGTGTACGGGCGCGCCTATCCGGAGGCCTCGGCGTACCCGGCCGGTGTCCCGGTCCAGGCGGTCTCGCCACTGCCGTACAAGCTGCTCGCGGGTCAGTCGTACGTCGTGGGCGGGCGCACCCCGGGCGAGTACTACTTCGCTCCCACGTTCGACCCTGCCGGGCATCGGGTCGTGCGGGGCCAGGAGGAGTACTACCAGATCCAATTCGGCCATCGCGTCGCCTTCGTGAAGGCGGCTGACGTGCGAGTTTCTCGGCGCTGAGGCGAATCCGGCCAGGACGTGCGGGGGTGTCGGCGGGCGAAGGCCCCGGCGACACCCCGCATCCGTTCATATGACTATTCCAGGTGTCGCGTGGGCCTTATGGGCGAGGGGTAATGCTCGGCCGATCACTGCCCACGCTCATCGAAAGGCTTCACACGCATGGCTCAGCCCTTCGTCCTGCCGGATTTCTATGTCCCGTATCCGGCGCGGCTCAACCCCCATGTGGAGACCGCCCGTTCGCACACGCGCGAGTGGGCACGGTCCATGGGGATGCTGGAGGGCTCCGGCGTCTGGGAGGAGCACGACCTCGAGTCCCACGACTACGCGCTGCTCTGCTCGTACACCCACCCCGACTGCGACGCCGAGGCGCTGTCGCTGGTGACCGACTGGTACACCTGGGTCTTCTTCTTCGACGACCACTTCCTGGAGGTCTTCAAGCGCACCCAGGACCGGCCGGGCAGCAAGTCGTACCTCGACCGGCTGCCGCTCTTCATGCCGATGGACCTGTCGACCGCGATGCCCGCGCCGACCAACCCCGTCGAGGCGGGGCTCGCGGACCTCTGGACGCGCACGGTGCCGTCCATGTCCACCGCCTGGCGGGAACGGTTCTCCGCGGCGACCGAGGCGCTCCTGAACGAGTCGCTGTGGGAGCTCGACAACATCAACGAGGGCCGGATCGCCAACCCCGTCGAGTACATCGAGATGCGCCGCAAGGTGGGCGGCGCGCCCTGGTCGGCGGGGCTCGTCGAGTACGCGGCGGGTGCGGAGGTCCCGGAGCAGGTGGCGCACTCCCGGCCGCTGCTCGTGCTGCGCGACACGTTCTCCGACGCGGTGCACCTGCGCAACGACCTGTTCTCGTACCAGCGGGAGGTCGAGGACGAGGGGGAGAACAGCAACGGGGTGCTCGTCCTGGAGAAGTTCCTCGGGTGCACGACGCAGGAGGCGGCCGAGGCCGTCAACGACCTGCTGACCTCCCGGCTCCACCAGTTCGAGAACACGGCCCTCACCGAAGTCCCGGGCCTCTGCCTGGAGAAGGGGCTGAAGGTGGAGGAGTGCGCGGCGATCGCCGCGTACGCGAAGGGGCTGCAGGACTGGCAGTCCGGCGGCCACGAGTGGCACATGCGCTCCAGCCGGTACATGAACGAGGGCCTGGACACCGGGCCTTCGCGGCGCGACGGGGTGTTCGGCACCTCCGCGGTCGACATCAGGATGCTCTTCGGCCGGCCGGCCGCCTCCCGGCTGCGGTCGCTGACGCACACGCCGCACCAGAAGGTCGGCCCGTCGCTGCTGCCCGAGTTCGACCTGCCCTACGCGCTGTCGCTCAGCCCGCACCACCAGGAGGCGCTGCGGCTCTCCCTGGACTGGGCGGAGGACATGGGTCTCCTGGACGACATCTGGGACCGGCCGATGGCGGAGGGCTTCGACTTCGCGGTCTGCTCGGCGGGGATCGATCCGGACGCCACCCTTGAGGAGCTGGAGCTCAGCGCGGAGTGGCTGACCTGGGGCACGTACGCGGACGACTACTACCCGTACGTCTTCGGCCGGCCGCGGAACCTGATCGGCGCGAAGGAGTGCACGGAGCGGCTGAAGTCCGTCATGTCGCTGGAGGAACCCCAGTCCGGACGCGCGTCGGCCGTGAGCCCGATGGAGCGCTCGCTCGCCGACCTGTGGGCCCGTACGGCCGCGCCGATGGCGCCGGAGGCCCGGGCCCAGCTGCGGACGGCGATCGACGCGATGCTCGACAGCTGGATGTGGGAGCTGCACAACCAGGCCCAGCACCGCGTGCCCGACCCGGTGGACTACATCGAGATGCGGCGGACGACCTTCGGCTCCGAGCTGACGATGCTGCTGTGCAAGCTGCGGCGCACGGAGGTGCTGCCGCCGGCGATCTTCCGCAGCGGCACGGTCCGGGCCCTGGAGAACTCGGCGTCCGACTACGCGACCCTCCTCAACGACCTCTTCTCCCACCAGAAGGAGATCGAGGTGGAGGGCGAGGTGCACAACGGCGTCCTGGTGCTCCAGACGTTCTTCGACTGCGACTACCCGACGGCGGTGGCGATGGTCGACGACCTGATGCGCGGACGGCTGCGCCAGTTCGAGCATGTGAAGAAGAACGAACTGCCGCTGCTGTACACGGACTTCGGCCTGGACAGGGCGGGTCGGGCCGCCTTCGAGGCGTACGTACGGGAGTTGGAGGACTGGCTCGCCGGAATCCTCAACTGGCACCGGGTCGTGCGCCGTTACGGTGCCGAGGACGTGCACACGGGCAGCGGTACGACGCTGGCCCGGGTGGGTCCGACCGGGATCGGCACGTCGGCGGCGCGGCTTGCCGCGCTCTTCGTGCCGTAGCGGAAGGGGGCGCGGCCGCTCTCAGACGGAGCGGCCGCGCAGCTCGTCGAGTTCGCGGCGCTCGCGCTTGGTGGGACGGCCGGCGCCGCGGTCGCGGACGGCGGGCATGGCCACGTGCTCGCGCGGGGGCGGCGGCGGGCTGTTGTCGACGTACGCCTCGGCGGCGACGGGCGGGCCGACGCGCTTGGTGAGGAGCTGCTTGACCTCGACGATCCGCTCCCGGCCGCCGTGGAAGAGGCGCACCTCGTCGCCGGGCTTCACGGGCTGGGCGGGCTTGGCGCGGTCGCCGTTGACCTTGACGTGTCCGGCCCGGCAGGCGGCGGCCGCCTGCGAGCGGGTCTTGGTGAGGCGGACCGCCCAGATCCAGCTGTCGACGCGTGCGCTCATCGGCCCCCGTCCCTCGTCTCCCGGTCAGCCCTGCTGGAACAGCTCGGCCGGCAGCGGCTTGAGCAGAGCGTACAGGTCGTCGGTGATGGGACGGTCCCAACTGGCGATCGTCACCAGGACGTTGTCGCTGCGGTCGAACTGCACGCAGGCGATACGGCTCTCGGAGAGCTTGAGCCGACGCACGATCAGCAGGTTGTCGCCCTGCATCACCGGCATGTCCTCGGTGTCGAGCACCTCGACCGGCTCGTCGTTCTCCAGGGCCGCGAGGAGCTGGGCGACCTCGAAGGGGATCTGGCCGTCGGCGAGCTCACGGGCCGGGGAGCCCTCCGGCAGATTGCCGATGATCATCGCCGGGCCGCGGCCGCCGAACAGGTCGTAGCGGAGGAAGACGCCCTGACAGCTGCCGTCGGGCGCGGGCAGCAGACCCGCGCCGAGATTGCCGGGCCAGTCCCCCGGGTCCATGGCCAGGACATCGAAGTCCGGGCCCGCGGGTGTGGCGGCGCTGCGGCGGCGGAGGAAGGACATACGGCCATGGTACGTGTCCCGGCCCCCACCGCGACGCGCCGGGGCGGCTACGGCGCGGGCGCCTCGCGGCGACCCGCGACACGCCGTCCGAGCCGCCGGCGGGCGGGTCCGGGGTCAGGCCGTCCTGGGGTCGGCGTCGGCGCGGCGGAGGGCCTGGGCGAGGCCCGATCGGTCGGTGCCGAGCTTGCGGTAGACGGAGGACAGCAGCAGGGTCACGGCGGCCCGGTCGGCGTTCATTCCGACGGCCGGGTCCTCGCCGCGGACCGTGAGGTCGGCGGCGAGCCGCTCCCGTGCGGTGAGCGCGTCCGTGCCGGCCGGGTGGAGGGCGCGCGGCCGCAGGCCGGAGGCGGCCAGCTCGGCCCTGGCCTCCTCGCCGAGGCCGTCGGCTCCGCAGGTCTGGGCGGCCTCCAGGCCCCGGTAGAGCCGCTCGGCGGCCTCCCCGGTCCTGCCGACACGCCGCAGCGCGGACCCCAGGGCCACCAGGGAGCGCGCGAGCTCGTACGCGGCGGGCGAGCGCTCCAGCCAGTCCACGGACTCCTCCAGCAGCTTGACCCGCTCGTCGCCGCCCGAGATCTCGGCGGTCACGCGCAGCGCCTGGCCGATCGCGGACGGCGCACCGTACTGGCGGGCCCTGGCGACCGCCTCCCGGGCGGTCTCGCGGGCCCGCTCGGGGGTCTCCCGGGCCTCGGCGAGCGCGAGGTGGAGCTGCCAGGGGCACCACGCGGGGTTGCGCATCCCGCGCGGGTCGAGGCGGCGGCCGACGGCGGCCAGCTCGGCGGCGGCCTCGTCGACGTGGCCCTTGGCCAGGAGCAGTTCCGCGTGGACGGTCTGGGAGTCGGGGAAGGTGACGGCCGCGGGGAACGGCTCGCCGAAGTCGTGGGTACGGGCGATCCGGTCGGCCTCCTCGACCCGGCCGCGGGCGAGCAGCACCTCGATGGCGACGCCGACGGCGTACCAGAGGGCCGGGGTGCGGGCGCCGACGCGCTCGGCGAGGCGAAGCCCCGCGCGGACGAAGTCCTCCGCCTCGACCAGCCGGCCGCGGCGCAGCCGGATGTAGCCGAGGAGGGTGTACGCGAAGGAGAGGTGGGCGCCGTGCCAGCCCTGGCGCTCGAACTCGGCGGTGCCGGCCGCGAAGAGCTCCTCGGCGCGGCCGGGGCGGTCGGCGTAGAGGAAGGTGAGGGCGACCAGGACCGGGACCTCGAAGCCCCGGCTCTCGTCGGCCCAGCTCAGACCGCCCTCCAGGGCGCGTTCGGCGTGGTCGACGGCGACGGTCGAGGGTTCGGCCCGCAGGGTGGCGTCCCAGGCGCGCAGGCCGATGACGTACCGCTCGGTGAGGTCGCGGCCGGTGAGCCGGTCGGCGAGCCGGGCGAGGCGGCGGGAGCGGGCGGGCGAGTCGGGTTCGTCGGCGCGGAAGGCGTCCCACATGAACTTCTCGGCCTGCATACGGAGCCGGCTGCGGGCGTCGGTGGTGAGCCGGGACTCGCGGCCGAGGAGTTCGGAGGCCTCGACGAGCCGGTCGCTGTGGGCGAGGACCTGGGAGAGGCGGTAGACGATGCCGTGGCGCAGGGCCGGGTCGGCGACGGGCTCCTCCAGGGCGGCGCGCAGGTGGTTGACGGTGGTGGCGGGCTCGGTGAGCAGGGAGGCGCTGCCGAGTTCGAAGAGGACGGCGGCGCGCTCGTCGTCGGCGGGAGGTTCGCGCAGGGCGCGGGCGAGGAAGCGGCGGGCGGCGTCGGGGGCGCCGGCCCGCAGGGTCTCGCGGGCGGCCTCGCGCAGCTGGCTGACGACCCAGGGGTCCTGCTCGGGGTGGGTCTCCAGGAGGTGGCGCGCGGCGGCGGTGGCGCCGAGTCCCGCGTCGGTCACGCACCAGGCGGCCTGGCCGTGCAGGGCGACCCGGGTGGCGGGCGGGATGGCCTGGTAGACGGCGGTGGCGATGAGCGGGTGGACGAACTCCAGGGTCCCGGTGCCGGCGAGGACGCGGGCGTCGCGCAGCCGTCCGGCGCACTCGGCGACGGCTTCGGTGCCGAGGCCCGCGACGGCGCCGGCGAGCTGGGGCGAGATCTCGGTGCCGAGGACGGCGCAGGCCCAGGCGAGACGGACGGTGGAGGTGCCGAGCCGTTCGAGGGTGGCGGCGAGGCCGTGGCCCTTGACGGCGGCGGCGAGGTCGCGGAGCTCGTGGGCGGCCTCGGCCCTGGGCTCGAGGCCCCGGTCGCGGACCTTGGCGGCCAGCTCGACGGCTTCGAAGGGGTTGCCGGAGGTGACGGCCCAGCACTCGCGGCAGAAGGTGTCGTCGGCGTGGGCGCCGACGCGGTCGCGGACGAGGCGGGCGATGGCGGAGGAGGTGAGCGGCTCCAGACCGAGGGGCCGCCGACCGGACCGCCGACCGGTGAACTCGTCGCCTGTGTCGGGCAGTTCGTCCGGCCGATAGGCGACGACAAGCAGCATCGGCAGCTCCTCGGCGCGGGGCGCGAAGGCGGAGAGCCAGCCGAGGGACTCGGGGTCGGCCCAGTGCGCGTCGTCCAGCACCACGACGAGCGGGGCGCGCCGGACGGCGAGATGGGTCAGGACCCAGTCGAGCCCGTCGCGCAGCCCCTGCGGGTCGGGCGGCCCACCGTCGGCGGGCGCGCAGAGGCCGAGGGCGGGGCCGACGATGTCGTACCAACTGCCGAGCCGGGCACGGAGTTCGGTGTCGGAGGCGACGGCGAGTTGCGGCTGGAGGAGCTGCCGGGCAACGTGAAAGGCGACCCGCTGCTCCTGGTCACCACCGCGCGCCGCGAGCACGGTGCACCCCTTGGCGCCTGCGCGCCGCCGGATCTCGGCGAGCAACGTGGTCTTCCCGAGCCCGGCGGGCGCGGCGAAGGCAAGCACGCCACCGCGCGGGGCGCGGCTTGCGGCGGACGCGGACCTCCCACCCTGGTCGACGACGCGCGCGGACCTGCGGGCACCGGCGGGCTGGGGCGGGGCGGCGTCAGGCGCGGAGCCCGCAGACTCGCTCCCCGACTTGCTCCCCGACCCGTCGGCACCGGCCCGCTGGAACGGGAAGCCGTCGGTGGGCCCCGCGCCTGGGGCGTTCTCGCTGCCCCCGATGGTCGGTGCGTCGGCATCGGAACGCTGATGCGGGACGCCATCACGCGCCCCCGCCCCGGAGCCGTGTCCACCGTCCGCGCGCCACTCGTCGCCGAGGGACGAGCTGTCGGCACCTGAAGGTTGGAGCGGGGCGCTGTCTTGGACCCCCGCGTCCGGTACGCCCGCGCTGCCCACGCGCAATTTGTCGTCGCCGAGGGGCGGACCGTCGCCACCGAAAGGCTGGCTCGCGGCGCCGTCTTGGGCCCCCGCCTTCGGTACGCCCGCGGCGCCCGCGCGCCATTCGTCGTCCCCGAGGGGCGGACCGTCGGCATGGGCCGCCCCCGCCCCCGTTACGCCCTCGCGCCACTCTTCGTCGCCGATGCCCGGCCACCGGGCACCGTCGTCGGAAGGCGCGCCGGGGGTTCCCCGCCACCTGTCGTCGCCGGTCCCCGGCCACCGGCCGTCCTCGCCGAGTCCGGCCAGCTGATTCAAGGCCTCTTCCGCCGCCGCGAGTTCCGCCTCGCGCTCGAACAGGCCGAAGCCCCGGCGGTCCCGGCCGCCGCTGCGTACCACCACGTTCCACCCCCACGCCGGGGGCGCACACCCGGCGCGCGGTTGAGTGCGGCCGGGCCGGAGAGCCCCGCGAAGACCTCAGCGTACGCCCGGACGCGCCCCTCGCGAGGTCAGTCCGCGGAGCCGGACGCGCGGTCCGCGATTCCGCGCAACACGGCCAACGCCTCGTCCGCCCGGGCGTGTTCGACGAAGAGGTGGTCGTGGTGGAAGCCGGCCACGACGTTGCAGCTCAGTCCGGCCTCGGCGAGCCCCTGCGCGACCACCGCCGTCAGCCCGACGGCGTCGAGCGCGGAGTGGACCCGCAGGGTGATCCAGCCGGCCACGTAGTCGTACGCGAGGCCGGCCCCGTCGGCCTCCTCCTGGCGTACGACCACCGTCAGCCCCTCGGGCTCGGCGACGGTGACGACCGGGGCGACGCCCGCCGGAGCGGGTCCGTCCACGGTTGTGAAGACATAGCGGCCGGGGTTGAGCTCCGGCCGCATCCCGGCGACGAGCCGGTCCAGGTTCCGTTCCGCGGTCATGATCGGCAGCCTAGGGCGTGCGTGCCGACGGCGTCCGACGCGCTCGTGATCGCAAGACGGCGGGGGGAGAGCCCACGCGGCGCGGGCGGCCTCCCGTGCCCGAAGGGCTACGGGGGCGTGCGCGCCAGGCGCCGCGTGGGCAGACAGGCGTACCGGCCGCCGCGCGGACGCGACACCAGGCCGACGGGCGCTCCGGCCGACGCGCCACCACCGGGCAGCCCCGGCCCGAGGGCAGTCCTGCCGACGCACCACCCGACCGAATGGCAGACCAGCAGACCCGCCACCGGGCCGAGGTGCCAACGCGACGACGCGCCACTGGGGCCGACCGGCCGGCGGGCAAGTCGGCCGACTCGCCGCCAGGCCGCACGGCCACCGGGTCGACGGACCACCCGGCCGATCGGCCGACGGGCAAACCGCCGACGCGCCACCGAGCCACGAGACCGACCGGCCAACGGACCACCGGGCCGACCGGCCGACGGGGCCACCGGGCTGACGGTCCGTCCGGCCGTCCGGTCGCCCACCAACGGGGCCCCCGACCCCACAACCCCCGTCGCCCGCCCCCCCTCACGTCAGGTCGAACTCGCCCTCCCGCGCGTTGACCACGAACGCGCGCCACTCCGCCGGGGTGAAGATCAGTGACGGCGCCTCCGGGCTGCCCCCGTTTCGCATCGCGATGAAGCCTTCGACGAAGGCGATCTGGACGTCTCCCGCGCCCTGGCTGCTCGACCGCCAGTCGGCTCCGCTGAGGTCGAGTTCCGGCTTGTCCCAGCCCATGAAGGCGTGCTGAGTGGTGGTGCTCTCCGCCACGTCCGTGCTCCTCCCGCATAGCGCAACGTCGTCGTCCGGGGCTCAGGGTAGCGAGCGGCACCGGGTGCCGACAGACCTCCGGCGGGCGGCTCGGGCGGGTCAGCCGGCCGGTGGGCGGTCGCCGACGAGCCACATCGAGAAGAACTGCGCGCCCCCTCCGTACGCGTGTCCGAGCGCCCTGCGCGCCCCCTCCACCTGGTGCTCGCCCGCCTGCCCCCGTACCTGCATCGCCGCCTCGGCGAAGCGGATCATCCCGGACGCGCCGATGGGGTTGGTGGACAGGACTCCGCCGGACGGGTTCACGGGCAGGTCGCCGTCGAGTTCGGTGACCCCGGCCTCGGTGAGCTTCCAGCCCTCGCCCTCCTCGGCGAAGCCCAGGTTCTCCAGCCACATCGGCTCGTACCAGGAGAACGGCACGTACATCTCGACCGCGTCGATCTCCCGGCGCGGGTCGGTGATGCCGGCCTGCCGGTAGACGTCGGCCGCGCAGTCCTTCCCGGCCTGCGGCGACACGAAGTCCTTGCCCGCGAAGAGCGTGGGCTCGCTGCGCATCGCACCGCCGTGCACCCAGGCCGGCGGCCGCGGCGAACGCGCCGCGCCCGCGCGGTCGGTGAGGACCATCGCGCACGCGCCGTCGGAGGACGGGCAGGTCTCGGAGTAGCGGATCGGGTCCCAGAGCATCGGCGAGGCCTGGACCTTCTCCAGGGTGATGTCGTGCTCGTGGAGGTGGGCGTACGGGTTCTTCAGCGCGTTGCGCCGGTCCTTGTACGCGACGAGGGAGCCGACGGCGTCCGGGGCGCCGGTGCGCCGCATGTAGGCGCGGACGTGCGGGGCGAAGAAGCCTCCGGCCCCGGCGAGCAGCGGCTGCTGGAACGGTACGGGCAGCGAGAGGCCCCACATGGCGTTGGACTCGGACTGCTTCTCGAAGGCGAGGGTGAGGACTGTGCCGTGGACGCGGGCGGCCACCAGGTTCGCGGCGACGAGCGCCGTGGAGCCGCCGACCGAGCCCGCCGTGTGCACCCGCAGCATCGGTTTGCCGACCGCGCCGAGGGCGTCGGCGAGGTACAGCTCCGGCATCATCACGCCCTCGAAGAAGTCGGGGGCCTTGCCGATGACGACGGCGTCGATGTCCGCCCAGGTCAGCTCGGCGTCCGCCAGGGCGCGCAGGGCGGCCTCGCGGACGAGTCCGGCGATCGACACGTCCCCGCGGGCGGCGACGTGCTTGGTCTGGCCGATTCCGACGACGGCGACGGGCTCCTTAGGCACGGGCTTCCCCTTCCAGGACGGCGACCAGGTTCTGTTGCAGGCAGGGGCCGGAGGTGGCGTGGGCGAGGGCGCGGTCGGAGGCGCCCCGGTGGATGCGGGCGGCGGCCTCGCCGAGGCGGATGAGGCCGGCGGCCATCATCGGGTTGGCGGCGAGCGCTCCTCCGGACGGGTTGACCCTCACCCTGTCGTCGAGGTCGAGGGCTCGGCGGAGCACGACCTCCTGTGAGGTGAAGGGCGCGTGCAGTTCGGCGGTGTCGACGGGCCGCTCGAAGGCCCCGGCGCGCTCGGCCGCGAGCCGGGTGGAGGGCGAGTCGGTGAGGTCGCGCACGCCGAGCGAGTGCGCCTCGATCCGGTGGTCGATGCCGCGGATCCAGGCCGGGCGGTCGCACAGCTCGCGGGCCCGGTCGCCGACGGCGAGGATCACGGCGGCGGCGCCGTCGCCGATGGGCGGGCAGTCTCCGGTGCGCAGCGGTCCGACGAGGTACTCGCCCTGGTCGCGGGCGCCGGGCAGTTGGGCGTGCGGGTTGGCCGTGGCGTCCTGGCGGCTTCGGGTGGCGATGGCGGCGAGGGCGGGCTCGTCGGTGTGTCCGGCGTCGATGAGCGCCTGCGCCTGGAGGGCGGCGAGGGCGACGGTGTCGGGCCAGAGCGGGGCGAGGTAGTAGGGGTCGAGCTGCCGGGTGAGGACGTCGCGTACGGAACCGGGTGAGGACTTCCCGTACGAGTAGACCAGCGCGGTGTCGGCCTCGCCGGTCAGCAGCTTCACCCACGCCTCGTAGAGCGCCCAGGCGCCGTCCATCTCGACGTGCGACTCGGATATCGGCGGCCAGGCGCCGACGCCGTCGAGGGCCATGGTGAAGGAGAAGGCGCGGCCGGCGAGGTAGTCGGAGGAGCCGGAGCAGGTGAAGCCGATGTCGGCGGTCTTCAGTCCGGTCTGCCGCAGCACGTCGTGGAGGACGGGCATGACCATCTCGACCTCGGACAGCTCGTCCGTGCGGCGCCGGTGGTCGGTCTGGGCGAAGGCGACGATGGCCACCTCGCGGTCCTGTGGGTCCTGTCGGTGCTGTCGATCCCCACGGTTTTGTCGGTCCGGCGTCACAGCAGCTCCTTGTACGCGTCGTAGTCGGCGTCGGGTTCGCCGGTCGGCCGGTAGTGGTCGGGGTAGCGGCCGTCCTCGCTCCACACGGGTTCGACCCGGAGCCCCATCCGCACCTGGTCGTAGGGGATGCCGCCGATCCGGCCGTGGAGCGCGAGCCCGGCGCCGTCGAGGGCGATGTGGGCGTAGACGTACGGGACCTCGATGTCGAGGTTCTTGGCCTTGATGTTGACGATGCAGTAGGTGGTGACCGTGCCGCGCGGGCCGACCTCGACGTGTTCGGTGGTGGCGACTCCGCAGGTGGGGCAGGCGCCCCGGGGCGGAACGTACACCTTGGTGCAGTTCGGGCAGCGTTCGCCGACGGTCCTGCGCTCGGAGAGCGCGTGCAGGTAGCCGGTCTGGGCGCGGCCGGGGCTGTACGTGTAGTCGAGCCGGGCGGGGGCGACGATGCCGGTGACGGGGGTGTCGAAGGTGCCGTCGTGGGCGCGTGTTTCGTGGTTCTCGGCGCTCTCGTACGGCTCGAAGCAGGCGATGTCCGTGATCGCGCCGGTCCGCTCGTCGGCCCAGCGGATCCGGACCCGCATGCCGGTGCGGACGGCCTCGGGGCCAGGCGCGTTAAGGGCGTGGAGGAGGGCGGTGTCGGCGCCGTCGAGGCGGACCAGGACCCAGGCGAAGGGGGTGGCCAGGGGCTGTCCTGTGCGGGGCTCGGGGTTCCAGGCCCAGGTGGTGACGGTGCCGGTGGTGCCGAGTTCGACCAGTTCGCGGAGTTCGGCGGCGGTCTCGGGGTCGTACTCGACGGGCGGTACGAGCACGCGGCCGCCGTCGGCCCGTACCCCGAGGACGGTCCGCTCGCGGAGCCCGGTCAGGAAGGCGGACTGGACGGGGCCGAGGGAGCGGGTGAAGGGGAACTCGACGACGAGGGGGGCGCGGAGGGTTTCCGGGGCGGGGGGCATGAGGCTCCTTGGTCGGGGTGGTGACGTGGGTGCGGGCCGGGGCGACCGCTGCGCGGGGCGTTCTCCCCACCCCGCCCTCCCCCAGACTTCGTCCGGGGGGACCCCCTTCCCGAACTGGGGCTCCGCCCCAGACCCCGCGCCTCAAACGCCGGCGGGGCTGGATTCTCCGCGGAAGGGGCGGGGTGGGGAAAGCTCACTGCCGGCGGTACACCGGCGCCCGCTTCTCCGCGAACGCTCGCGCCCCCTCCTTCGCGTCCGCCGTGTCGAAGATCGGCCAGCCTCGGGCCAGTTCCGCCGCGAGGCCGTCCGTCTCCGTCTGTTCGGCCGTCTCGTACACCGAGGCCTTGACGGCCTCGACCGCGAGCGGCCCGCAGGCGTTGATCTGTTCCGCGACGGACAGCGCGGCCTCAAGCGCCGTACCCGCGGGGACGACGCGGCCGACGAGTCCGATCCGGGCCGCCTCCTCCGCTCCGTACGGCCGCCCGGTCAGCAGCATTTCGAGCGCGTGCGTGCGGGCGATCTGCCGCGGCAGGCGGACGGTCGAACCGCCGATCGGGAACAGGCCGCGCTTCACCTCGAAGAGGCCGAACGTGGCGGAGGAGCCCGCGATGCGGATGTCGGTGCCCTGCAGGATCTCCGTACCGCCGGCGACGCAGTAGCCCTCGACGGCCGCGATGACGGGCTTGCGCGGGCGGTGGTGGCGCAGCATCGCCTTCCAGTGCAGGTCGGGGTCGGCCTTGAGCCGGTCCCTGTACTGCTCGCCCTCCATCCCCTTGCCCGCCAGCGCCTTGAGGTCCATCCCGGCGCAGAAGGAGCCGCCGGCGCCGGTGAGGACGACGGAGCGGATCGTGTCGTCGGCGTCGGCCTCCAGCCAGCCGTCGTACAGCCCGACCAGCATGGGCAGTGAGAGGGCGTTCTTGGCCTCCGGCCTGTTGAGTGTGAGCACGAGCGTGGCGCCTTCGCGCTGCACGGTGAGGTGTTCGGTCCCACCCATGGGTGTTCTCCCGTCTCCAGACCTAGAACAGGTTGCAGGAGGGGCGGTTCCAGTTCAATAGTTTTCTGACACTCAGTCAGATTGTTCTGCGCGACCCCTTCCCACCTCCGCCGCTCGGCGCTGTAATGACCGCCGAGTCAGTCAGGGCCTGGACGACCAGCGGGGTCAGGAGGAACGGTGGAGTACAACCTTGCCGACCTGTTCGAGTCGGTCGTCGACGTGGTCCCGGAGCGCGAGGCGCTCGTCTACGTCGACCACCCGGGCACCGGCGCCGAGCGCCGGCTCACGTACGCGCAGTTGGACGCCGCCGCCAACCGGCTCGCCCACCATCTGGTCGACTCCGGCATCCGGCCGGGCGAACACCTGGGCATCCACATGTACAACGGGATCGAGTACCTCCAGACCGTCCTGGCCTGCCTGAAGGCGCGGATCGTCCCGGTCAACGTGAACTACCGGTACGTGGAGGAGGAGCTGGTCTACCTCTACCGGGACGCCGATCTCGCCGCGCTCGTCTTCGACGCCGAGTTCACGGAGCGGGTCGCGGCGGCGCGGCCGCAGACGGAGAAGCTGCGGCACCTCGTGCGGGTGGGGACCCCGCCCGAGGACGCACCCTCGCTGGAATGCGTGCCCTTCACCGCCGCCGAGGCGGCCGGTTCGCCGGAGCGGGGCTTCGCACCGCGCTCCGCCGACGACCTCTTCATCATCTACACCGGCGGTACGACGGGGATGCCGAAGGGCGTCATGTGGCGCCAGGAGGACCTCTTCTTCGCCGGCCTCTTCGGCGGCGATCCGGCCGGCGAGCCGGTCAAGCGGCCCGAGGAGCTGGCCGAGCGGGTCGCGGCGGGTGGCGCGGGGATCACCTTCTTCCCCGCTCCCCCGCTGATGCACGGCACCTCGACCCTGACGTCGTTCATCGCCTTCAACTACGGCCAGCGGGTGGTCATCCACCGCAAGTACGCGCCGGAGGAGGTGCTCCGGACGATCGAGAAGGAGAAGGTCTCCAGCGTGTCGCTGGTGGGCGACGCGATGCTCAGGCCGCTGATCGACGCGCTCCACGGCCCGCTCAAGGGGACGGACCTGTCCTCGCTCTTCAGCGTCTCCTCGTCCGGGGCGATCATGTCGGAGACGGTACGGGCCCAGTTCCAGGCGCTCGTGCCGAACGTACTGCTGCTGAACAACTTCGGCTCCTCGGAGTCCGGTTCCAACGGCAAGGCGACGGACGACTCGGGCCCGGAGAAGGGCTTCCGGCTCGAGGTCAACGAGCGGACGCGGGTCGTGGACCCGGCGACGTACGAGGAGGTCGCGGTCGGCGAGGTGGGACGCCTCGCCCAGCGCGGCCACGTCCCGCTCGGCTACTACAACGACGCGGCGAAGACGGCCGAGACCTTCTTCCAGAAGGGCGACGAGCGGTGGGTCCTGCTCGGCGACATGGCGACCGTCGACGAGGCAGGCATCGTGACGGTCCTCGGCCGGGGCTCGCAGTGCATCAACACCGGCGGGGAGAAGGTCTATCCGGAGGAGGTCGAGCAGGCGCTGAAGTCCCACCCGGACGTGTACGACGCGCTGGTCGCCGGTGTGCCGGACGCGAAGTGGGGCAACCATGTGGCGGCGGTCGTCCAGCTGCGCGCCGGGGCTCCCGCGCTCGACCTGGAGACCGTACAGACCCACTGCCGCACCCGGCTCGCCGGGTACAAGATCCCCCGCCAGCTGGTGATCGCCAACGCCATCCAGCGCTCGCCCAGCGGCAAGGCCGACTACCGCTGGGCCCGCTCCCTCGCCGTCTCCGACGACGACGGCACGGGAGCACAAGGCGCGCGCTAGATACCGAACTCCCTGACCGCGGCGAGGAAGGCGTCCGGCCGGCACCGGTGGATCTCGTGGCCGGCGGCGATCGTGACGAGGCGGGCGGCGGGCAGTTCGTCCGCCATCCATGCCAGCGGCTCCTGCGCGAAGTGGCTGGTCTCGCCGCCGGCCAGGATCAGGGTCGGGACGGTGATCGCCGCCAGGCCCTCGCGCCAGGCGGGATCCGGCGCGTTCAGCTGGGCGTCGGTCGCGTGCACGACGGCCCAGTCGAGCGGGAGGGGGCCCTCGGGGCGCTCCGCGTGGCCGCGCGGCGGGTCGAGCGGGACGAAGACGGGCGCCTCCTCCAGGACGAGCCGGCCGATCAAGCCGGGCTCCTCCATGGCGAGGAGGCAGGCCGCCGCGCCGCCCATCGAGTGGGCGATCACATCGGCGCCGGTGAGGTCCAGCTCCTTCAGGAAGCCGCGCAACTCGTCGCGGAACACGTCGAATCCGTACGGCCCTGTCCAGTCGCTCAGGCCGTGACCGCGTAGATCGACGGCGTACACCCGGCGGTCCGCGGCCAGTTCCCCGGCGATCCGCGCCCACTCGGCGCTGTTCCCGCCGCGCCCGTGGACCAGGACGACGGGCGGGGCGGCCTCCTCGCCCCACACCCGGTACGCGAGGCGGACGCCGTCGACGGTGACCGTGTGGACCTCCGGGTCGAGGAAGGCGGCGATCGGGCGGGCGAAGGCGCCCGCGTCGTCGACCCAGGGGAAGTGGCCCGCGCCGCGCTGGACGACCAGCTCGGCGCGCGGGAAGCACTCCGCCAGCTCGGCGGCCCGTACCGGGCTCGGCCCTCCGTCGTACTCCCCCGCCAGGATCAGTACGGGTGCGATGAGGCCGGTCAAGGCGGCCCGGGTGGCCTCCGGGTCGAACGCGCCGGGTGCGTGGAAGGCGGCCGCCGCGTCCCAGTGCGCCTCGTCGGTGATCCCGGCCGCGTGCGCCCGCGCCGCCTCGTCCCACCGGCCGTACGCGAAGGGGGCGACGATCTCCTTCACCCGCGCCGGGGGCGTGTCGGGCCCGATGGTCGCCAGGCCGGCCCGGGCCTCGGCGTACCAGGCCTGGTCCGCGAAGACCTCCCCTGCCTTGTCCCACTCCTCGTCGGTGATCTCGATGCCCACGGCCCACGTGCCCGGGGTGACAAGGACGAGGGAGCGCACCCGCTCGGGGTGGGCCGCCGCGTACAGCGTGGCGAGGTTCCCGGAGGCCGAGTGGCCGAGCAGGTCGATCCGCTCCAGGCCGAGGTGGCGGCGGAGCGCCTCGACGTCGGCCACCTGACGGTCGCAGCGGTACGAGGCGGGGTCCGCGGGCTCGGCGGAGGCGCCCGTGCCCCGGAGGTCGAGCACGATCAGGCGGCGGTACGCGGCCAGGCCGCCGAACTCGCCGAGGTACGCGGCGTCGCGCATCGGGCCGCCCGGCAGACAGACCAGCGGCTCGCCCTCCCCTCGCACGTCATAGGCCAGTTCGGTCCCGTCGTACGTCGTGAAGGTCGGCATGGCACCGATCGTGCGCGCCTGCGGATGATCTTCGCAAGCGATTTCGCCCACGGCGCGATCCGGCGCGACGGCGCGATACGGTGGGATCACTCCCACCCGCGAAGGAACGACTTTCCCATGCCCGAGACCCTCCGAGGCGACTGCGCGAACTGCTTCGGGCTGTGCTGCGTCGCTCTCCCCTTCGCCAAGTCCGCGGACTTCGCCGTGAACAAGTCGTCCGGGGAGCCGTGCCGGAACCTGCGGGAGGACTTCCGCTGCGGCATCCACACCCGGCTGCGACCGAGCGGGTACTCCGGCTGCACGGTGTACGACTGTTTCGGCGCGGGCCAGAAGGTCTCCCAGGTCACCTTCGGCGGGGTCTCCTGGCGCGAGGCGCCGGAGAGCGCGCGGCAGATGTACGAGGTGTTCCCGGTGATGCGCCAGCTCCACGAGCTGCTGCGCTACCTCACCGAGGCCCTCGCCCGGCCCGCCGCGCGCCCGGTCCACGCGGAGCTGCGGAAGGCCCTCGCGCGCGTGGAGGGACTGACCGAGGGTTCGGCGGACGCGCTGGAGAAGCTGGACGTCGCCGCCGTGCGGGGCGAGGTCAACCCGCTGCTCCTGAAGACCAGCACCCTGGTGCGGGCGGCGGCGGGCGCCAAGACCAAGAGCCGGCGCGGGGCAGACCTGATCGGGGCCCGGCTGCGCGGGGCCAAGCTTCGGGGCACGGACCTGCGCGGCGCCCTGCTGATCGCCGCCGACCTGAAGGGCGCGGACCTGTCCCTGACCGATCTGATCGGCGCCGACCTGCGCGACGCCGACCTGTCCGGCGCGGACCTCACGGACGCCCTGTTCCTCACCCAGCCGCAGCTGAACGCGGCGCGCGGGGACGCGGCGACCCGCCTCCCGGCGACCTTCGAGCGCCCCTCCCACTGGGCTTAGAGGCTGTCCGGCTTCCTGGCGCACAGGTAGGGGCGGGCGAGGTACAGGCCCGTGGCGGTCGCGAGGATGCCGATGTACACGGGCGCGAGGTGGAGGAAGTCCGTGTAGTGGATCGCGCCGTGCACGACGACCGCGGGCAGGAAGCCGAAGGCCGCCGCCGTGGCCAGGGACCAGAACACCCAGGCCTCACCCCGCCCCCAGCCCCACGCGCTGAGCAGCGTGATGGCGACGGCCGCGGCCATCAGGGCCCCGCCGAAGCCCGCGCGGTCGTGGGCGACGAACGAAACGAGCTTGGGGTTGACGGCTTCCAGGGCCTGCGTGTCGGCGCCCAGGAAGACCAGGTCGCTCGGCACGAAGACGCCGGTCAGGCCGACCACCGAGATGACGGTGCCGCCGGCGAACAGGCCCGCTCCCGTGACGATGAGCAGGAGTTGGCCCACCAGTGCCCGTCGCCGCTCACGCTCAGGGCCCTCGGGCATCCGGCGCCAGCGCGGGGTGTGCGGGGCCCGGCGGACCGCGGCCACGAACATCGGGAAGAGCACGAGCGTGGTGGCCGTGTGGAGGGGCTCCACGAAGCCGGTCGCCAGGAAGTAGAAGAGGGTGGGGAAGCCGATGGCGCCGGAGAGCAGGTACGCCTCGCGGGCCCAGGCCCTGCCGCGTCTGATCCCGCCGACGGCGAGGCCGGTGTAGAGGGCGCCGATCGACACCATCGTGCCGGCCATGGTGATCCGGTCGTGCTGGAGGAAGTGCACGAGGTGGTGGTTGGCGGCGTGCAGCTCGTCCAGCGTCATGCCGAGGTAGTCGCGGTCGTACCAGAGCAGTACGGGCCCGAGGGTGATCGCCGCCGCGCCGAGTCCGGCGCCGATCATGCCGAGTCCGACGAGCAGCGCCCACACCCAGCCGGGCCAGCGGCGGGGGTCGCGGCCCACGTCCCGTAGCCCCGGAGCGGGTGCGGTGGGCGTGGCGGCTTCGGTGACCCGTGCGAACCAGCCGGGTCCGGCCTCGACGAGGACACCCGGCCGGGCGAGCACGACCGCCTTCGGGTCGTCGAGCGCGGCGGCGGCAGTGGTGACCGACGGGTCCGACACCCGGACGACGTGGGGTTCGTCGTCGCGCGTGAAGCCGTCGACGTGCGGGGCGAGGGCGGCCTCGGCGTCCGGGTCGGCGGTACGGACGACCAGCGGGATCGAGCGGCCCGCGGCGGCCGCGCGGACGGTCTCGACATCGGCCGCCGCGACCGGCGCCACCTCCACGACACCGGCCCCGAGCGGCGCCATGGCGCGGACGGTCTCGTGGACGAGCGCGGGCGGGACGGATATGCCGAGGCGCACGGCCACGGGCACACCGGCCAGCTCGCCGGCGAGCCGTTCCGGTGGGTGGCGGTGTCCGAAGCCCCGGGAGATCAGCCGCGCGCCGACGGGCCGGGAGCCGACCGCGGCGAGCAGCCGCAGCGCGGTGCGCTGCGAGCGGCGCGTGCCGACGACGGCGGCGGCAGCGCCGCGCAGGGGGTGGTAGGTCCAGTCCGGCATCGTTACGTCTCGTTCTCCGTCGCGGGCACAGTCGCTGTGGAACCGGGTGGGGTCCAGCCGAGCACCGGTGTCATGGAACGCAGGGTCGCCCGCTCCGGCGTGAGCCGGGCGGCGACGTCGCGCAGGAACACGGCCGGCGGCCACGCCAGCTGGCCGATCGCGCCGAGGCGCGCGGAGCGGCGCGCGACGGCCTGGGTACGGGGGCGGCGCAGCCGGTCGTACGAGCGGAGTGCGGCGGTCACGTCCGGGGTGCCGTCGAGGCAGTCGGCGAGGGTCACCGCGTCCTCCAGGGCCTGGCAGGCGCCCTGGCCCAGGTTGGGGGTCATGGCGTGGGCGGCGTCGCCGAGGAGGGCGACCCGGCCGCGTACGAAGGAGGGCAGCGGCGGCAGTTCGTACAGGTCGTGGCGGAGCACGGCGTCGGCGGGGACGGCGGCGAGGAGGGCGGGGATCGGGTCGGGCCAGGATCCGAAGCGGCGCAGCAGTTCGGCGTGCTCGGTGGAGCTGTAGGCCGTTCCCGGCGGGAGCGACGCGGTCGCGAAGCAGTACATCCGGCCGCCGGGCAGGGCCGTGTAGCCGAACCGTTCGCCGCGTCCCCAGGTCGCGGCGCCCTCGGCGGGCGGTTCGGCGAGGGGCTCGGTGACCATGCGCCAGGCGGTGTAGCCGGCGTACCGGGGGGCGGGCGCGTCGGGCCACAGCGCGTCGCGGACCGCGCTGCGCAGCCCGTCGGCGCCGATGACGAGGTCGGCCCGGGACGTACCCCCGCCGTGCTGGACGACGAGGCCGTGGCCGTCCTCACGGACGGCGGTCACCTCGCTGCCGGGCCGCAGGCACTCCGGGGGCAGCGCCTCGGTGAGCGCCCGCAGCAGCTCGGCGCGGTGGAGGACCACGAGGGGATGGCCGAAGCGGCGCACGAGTTCGGCCGTGTCCGTACGGGAGAGCCAGCGCCCCCGGCGGTCGCGTACGCCGCCCGAGGCCTCGACGGCGCCGAGGGCGCGCACGGTGTCGGCCAGACCGAGCACGTCGAGCGCGCGCAGCGCGTTGGGCCAGAGGGAGATGCCGGCGCCGATCTCGGTGAACCGCGGGGCCCGTTCGAGGACTTCGACGCGCCAGCCGCTCCGGTGCAGGGCGATGGCGGCCGCGAGGCCGCCGATCCCGCCGCCGACGACGGTCGCGGCGCGCTGCGGCATGGGTTCCTCGCTCGGGTTCTCGGGCTCCGCCGCAGGGGCACGGGCGGCGGGTGGGGACGGGACGCGGCGCAGGTGGGAGGGCTGAGCGGCGCCCCATAGCAACATGTCGCCCCGTGCCTGTCAACGTGGGTCGGGCCCTACGCCACCGAGGGCGCCCGGGGGACGTACACGTACGGCGTGGTCGTCGTCAGGGCCGTGAAGCCGAGGCGCTGGAGGATCGGGCGGCTGGTGTCGGCCGCGTCGACCTGAACGTAGCGGTGGCCGCGCTCGACGGCGATCCTGGTGCGGAAGGCGACCAGGGCGCGGTAGAGGCCCTTGCCCCGCCAGGCCTCGACGGTGCCGCCGCCCCACAGACCCGCGAAGTCGGTGCCGGGGTACAGCTCCAGGCGCGCCGCGCTGACGGGTTCGCCGTCGGCCAGGGCGAGTACGGCGGTGACGGTGTCGGGCGCGGCCGCGAGCCGGTCGAGGAGTTGGCGGCCGATGTGGGAGCTGTCGCCGCCGAAGGCCAGGTCGTGGACCCGGGTGACCAGCTGCACCCCGGCGGCGTCGGTGACGGGGACCAGCTCGACGCCCTCGGGGAGGGCCACGGAGGTGGGCAGCGTGGCCGCCTCCGCGACCATCAGGGTCTCCTCGTCCTCGGCGGTGAACCCGGCGGCGAGGAGCCGGTCCGCGAGGTCGGCCGGGCCGTCGTGTCCGTACACCTTCCACTCGAAGGGCAGCCCGAGCGCGGTGAAGTGACGAATCTGCTCGGCGACGGCCTCGTCGGCGTCCCGCTCCTGGAGCCCGGACCAGAGGACGCCGTTCCAGGCGTGGGCCGGGCCCGACTGCCGTACGACCGGCCCGGACCGCTCCACGCGGGCACCGGGCCCGTCGGGGCGGGCGCCCAGGCGCAGCTGACGGTCGTAGAGGGCGAGCAGGGCGCGGATCGCTTCGTCGTTCATGGGCAGACTCCAGCACCGGCCGCCGGGCCAGGGCAATCCGATTTCGCAACCCACGCCGGAGCTCACGGTCGCGCAAGACCCTCCGCGGCGGGCGGCTCCCAGAATCTGGCCAGCGCGCCTTCCTTGTAGGGCGCGGGGCTGACGCTCAGCTCGCCCGCGAAGGGCCGGTCGAGGACGACGACGAGCAGGAGGCTGAAGCCGATGAGCGCCGCGACCGCGCCGACGAAGAGGAGTTGCATGCGCCGGCTGCGCATCCCGTAGAGGAAGGTCAGCGGGATGATGACGAGGGCGCCGCCGACGGCGAGCAGCTGGAGGAGCAGGGGCAGTTGCTGGCCGGCCATGGTGATCCGGGATCGGCGTTCGCCTGCCACGTCGTCGAGGGTCGCGGCGGCCTGGGCGTAGAAGGCCTTCTGCGACTCGGTGGTGGGCTCGTACGCCTGGAGCGAGTCGTACAGCGCGTCGAGCCGGGCGTTCGTGACGCTGTAGTCCGCGGCGCCCTCGCGCATGAGCGGCCACTGCACCTCGACGACGCCGTGGACGTAGCCGGAGGCGGCGGCGTCCACGCGGGCGCGTGCCTCGGGCGGGAAGGCGCGGGCGTCGCGCACGATCAGGGCGACGCCGGTGGCCTCGGCGGCGACCACGTTCTGGGTGTTCTCCATCTGCGTCCACAGGGTGACGATGACGAAGGCGAGGATGATCCCGTAGATCGCGCCGAACATCCCGAGGACGACACCCACCATGTCGTTGTGTTCTCCGTCGGCGAGGCCGGGGTGGCGGTGGCGCAGGAGGACGCTCCCGGCGAGGGAGACGAGGACGGTGCCGCCGACGATCATGACGCCGAGAGCGAGGGTGCTGAGGTGGTTGAGCAGCCAGAGAGTCACGGCGACCGAGCGTAATCAGCTGCTCACGGATCCAGAAATTCGGCGCCACCCTCTTGCCACGCACGGGGTCTGGGCCGATTTACTGACCCCGAAAGGATCTACCGAATGATCGGTAGTCCGGTTCATGACGATTCCTTGTGAAGGAACGGGAGTGGGTGGGCGCGGCATGACGGATCTGCTGGACAGCGGCGAACGACTCGGACGCGAGGAGCTGGCGGCGCTCCAGCTGGAGCGACTGCGGTCCACCTTGCGGCACGCGTACGAGAACGTGGGCTTCTACCGGCAGTCCTTCGACAAGGCCGGCCTGCACCCCGACGACTGCCGCTCACTGGCCGACCTCGCCCGCTTCCCCTTCACGGTCAAGACCGACCTGCGCGACCAGTACCCCTTCGGGATGTTCGCCGTCGACCAGTCCGAGGTCCGGCGCATCCACGCCTCCAGCGGGACGACCGGCCGGCCGACGGTGGTCGGCTACACCGAGCGCGACCTGGACACCTGGGCCGACGTGGTGGCCCGCTCGATCCGCGCGGCGGGCGGCAGGCCGGGCCACAAGGTCCATGTGGCGTACGGATACGGCCTGTTCACCGGCGGGCTCGGGGCGCACTACGGCGCGGAGCGGCTCGGCTGTACGGTCATCCCGGCCTCGGGCGGCATGACGGCCCGCCAGGTCCAGCTGATCCAGGACTTCCGGCCCGAGATCATCATGGTCACGCCCTCGTACATGCTCACGCTGCTCGACGAGTTCGAGCGGCAGGGCGTCGATCCGCGCACGACCTCGCTGAAGGTGGGCATCTTCGGCGCCGAGCCGTGGACGGAGGCGATGCGACAGGAGATCGAGGAGCGGTTCACCATCGACGCGGTCGACATCTACGGGCTGTCGGAGGTGATGGGCCCGGGCGTCGCGCAGGAGTGCGTGGAGACCAAGGACGGCCTGCACATCTGGGAGGACCACTTCTACCCGGAGATCGTGGACCCGATCACGGGCGAGGTGCTGCCGGACGGCGAGGAGGGTGAGCTGGTGTTCACCTCCCTCACCAAGGAGGCCATGCCCGTGATCCGGTACCGCACGCGGGACCTGACGCGGCTGCTGCCGGGCACGGCACGGGTGTTCCGGCGGATGGAGAAGGTCACGGGCCGCAGCGACGACATGGTGATCCTGCGCGGCGTGAACCTCTTCCCCACCCAGGTCGAGGAGATCGTCCTCCGCACCCCGGGCGTGGCCCCGCACTTCCAGCTGAAGCTCACCCGCGAGGGCCGCCTCGACGCCCTGACGATCCGCGCCGAAGCCCGCCCGGACGCCACCCCCGACGAACGCGCGGAGGCCGTCCGCACGATCGCGACGGCCTGCAAGGACGGCATCGGCGTCTCGGTCAGCGTCGAGGTCGTCGACCCCGAGACGCTGGAGCGGTCGGTGGGCAAGATCAAGCGGATCGTGGATCTGAGGCAGGGATAGTCGTGTACGGCCGTGGGGGGGGGGGGCGCCCGGGCAGGGAGCCGGGCCCCCGCACCGGGGGTGTATAAAACAAAAAAAAAAGTGGTTAACACACCAAAACGAGAGAAAGG